>NZ_JBFRGD010000025.1:0-119332 GCF_052115165.1 Paenibacillus sp. 2TAB23 | reverse complement strand
ACGAAAGCGAACAAGCTGGAGAGTACACGTACGGCTGCGAAATATGTAACAGAGCCTGTATCGGYAGCACCAGCAGCAGCCACGATCACAGCTTCGAACAACAAAGTAGGCGTAAGYGATACAGTGGTTGTTACAGGYCTAGTAGAAGGCGATGTAGTCAATGTCTACAAAGCAGCAACAGGCGGAGCAGCAATCGGAACAGCAACAGTAGCTGAAGATGCAACATCAGCAACGGTAACGATTGAACAACTAGGCGCTGCTGCAGGTAGCGTGTATGTGAGCGTAGTAAACGAAGGCAAGCTGGAGAGCACAAGAACAGTTAAAGCTTACGAAACAGAAATTACAGCCCCAGCATTGGCGGCTAACATTGTCGTGTTGAACAATGATGGAGCATCTGATATCGTGAGAGTAACAGGTCTATCTGCCGGTGATGTTGTCAATGTATACACTGTCGCAGTAGATGGATCTGTTGTAGGTACAGCTACAGTAGGGGATGGTAAAACATCCGTTAACGTGAGTATCGAACAACTTTCAGTAGGTGCAGGCAAAGTGTATGTAACGATTACAAGAGCAAGCAAGCAAGAAAGCACTCGCGTAGCGAAAGATTATATCGCAGAGTAATTATTTCTAAATCATAGCTGCAAGGGCTGTCTTAAAGGTTTATGACCTTATGGGACAGCCCTTGTTTTATAACACGTTAACATAAGAAACTAATCTCTGCTAAAATGAATGTGAAGAACATTCAATAAGCATTTGGAAAGGTTTCTTTTTCGTGTTATTTATGATTAAGCTATTGCTGCAAACAAAATGCTTAGTTGTCATTTAAAAGAGAGTAATATTCCTATCTAGCATACTGAACGCTATTTTTGATTTAAAAGAAAGGATGTATGAAAATAAGTGGAAAAACGGGACGGATAAAATCGTTTCAATCTATTTCTTTATCAAGTGAGCTTCAGCAAGCAGTACTCGGGATGGGCTGCTTTTGGAGCCCAGAAGCATTATTCGGCCAACTGCCAGGCGTCATACGAACCTGTGTTGGCTATGCGGGAGGCACATCTGAGAGTCCAACATACCGTGATATGGGTGACCATACTGAGACGGTTCAACTTGCTTTTGATCCCCATATTATTAGCTTTGAAGAACTTGTAGAGATATTCTGGAACAGTCATAATCCATTGAATATTAACGATTATAAGGGCAAGCAATACAGGTCGCTGTTGTTTTACTCGGACGAGCATCAACTGGAAATGATTCATCAGGTTTCGCAGAGGCGGATAGAACGGGGGGAGGTTGAGCCTGCAACGGATATTATGCCAATATCTCCATTTTATCTTGCCGAGGATCGACATCAGAAGTATTATCTCAAAAGGTTTCCTGATGCAATGCGGAAGCTGAGACACTTGTTCATGACAGAGAAGGAGATACAAAATGCTACTTTGGCCGCGAGGCTGAACGGATTGGCGAAAGGTTATACGAATATGGCACGCATTGTGTCTGAATTAGAAAATTGGACGATTAGGAGGGACGATCAGCAGCGTTTGATAGAGCTCGTCAAGAGTATGAAGTGGTAGCTTGCGCGAATAAGTGTTACGCAGCATTTTTTATTTAAGGCATTGAGGGTTAAAATAGTGGGGTCAAGCCATAACGCAATGGGAGGAGTGTTGTTCATGAAATATAGGAGACTCGGCAGTACGGGGCTGCATGTATCGGTCATCGGTCTTGGAACATGGCAGTTCGGAGGCGAATGGGGCAGGGAATATACGCAGGAGGAAGCAGATGCGATTCTGGATAAAGGCCAGGAGCTTGGCATTAATCTCATCGATACTGCGGAATGTTACGGCGATCATCTCTCTGAATCCCTCATTGGTGACTTTATTAGCCGCCGCAAACGTGAGGATTGGATCATTGCAACGAAGTTTGGCCATCACTTCCACGAGCGCTTCACACGCACCGATTCCTTCGATGCAGAGGGTGTCGTGGCGCAGCTTGATGCTTCGCTTAAGGCGCTCAGGACAGATTACATCGATCTCTATCAATTTCATTCCGGGCCGGACCAAGCCTTCGATAATGATGAACTATGGACAACGCTGGACAAACAAATAGAAGCCGGCAAAATCCGCTTCCTGGGCACTTCCATTGGCAGCAATGACAATTTGCATCAGACGGAAGCATCCTCGAAAGTGAATGCCCGCGCCATTCAGGTCGTTTACAACAGGCTGGACCGCGCGCCTGAGGAACGGGTATTCCCTTCCTGCCAGCAGCAGGATCTAGGCGTGCTTGCGCGTGTACCGCTAGCGAGCGGCTACCTTAGCGGCAAGTATAAGCCAGGCGCAGTCTTTGGCGAAACCGACGTACGCCATAGGCATGACAAGGAGAGCACCAGGCTAAAGCTGCTCGAAGTGGAGCATATTCAGCGGGAGGAAGTCCCTCAGGGCATTGCTATGGCGAGCTGGGCGCTTGCATGGTGCTTGAAGCATCCGGCTGTTACGGCGGTCATTCCCGGATGCAAGGATCCCGAGCAGGTTGAAGCGAACGCGAAAGCGGTAGATCTGATTGCCGAGTCGCATCCTCAGGATGTTGGCTGATCGGATTGACGCTTTGTAAGAACAGGCTGGAGTAGAATGAATAAAGAGCTGCTTTCCACTTAAGGGGAGCAGCTCTTATTTTCGTTAACGATAAAGATGAAGCCTATCCTATAGCACGGTGACATGCTGGCGATGCTTCTCGAAGTCCGATACGCGGCATTCCAGCTTCATTCTTGTGCCCTCTGCCTCATATTCCGTCGCTTCTACATGAGCATGCTCGTTGAAATAGGCGACAAGTCGGCCTTGGCTAAACGGAATAAGCAGCTCGCATTTCATATAATCGTCGAAGATATGATCGCGGATCACCTGAATCAGCTCATCTAAGCCGCTTCTGTCTCTTGCAGATAGAAAGACATTGCTGTCGTTAACGGCGGGATAAGGATGGTCGGTTAAATCGCATTTGTTATAGGCGTATATCGTCGGGATATCGTAGGCACGGAGATCCTTAAGCGTCTCATTCGTTACGGCGATATTTTGCTCATATTCCTCATGGGCGTAATCAACGACATGCACGAGCAGATCCGCCTCGGTCACTTCCTCCAAGGTCGAGCGGAACGCTTTGACAAGGTGATGGGGCAGCTGGCTTACGAACCCTACGGTATCCGTGAGCAGGAACGATTTGTTATCCGGCATGTCAATGCTTCTCACAGATGTCTCCAGCGTTGCAAACAGCATATCTTTTGCGAATACCTGCTTCGTTGTCTCAGGATTGAATTTCTCCAGCAAGGCGTTCATTAAGCTGGATTTGCCCGTATTGGTATATCCGACAAGACAGACGACGGGCATCTCATTCTTCTGCCGCTGCTTCCGCTGAATCTGGCGCCTAGCTACAAGCTTATCCAGCTCAGCCTGCAAAGCGGTGATTCTCTCCTCGATCCGGCGGCGATCCAGCTCAAGCTTCGTCTCCCCGGCTCCTCTATTCTTGAGGCCGGCACCGCCCCCCTGGCGGCCAAGTGACGCGCGGAGCCCGACGAGCCGCGGAAGCATGTATTGCAGCCTTGCAACTTCAACTTGAAGCTGGGCTTCCCTTGTTTTGGCGCGTTCTGCGAAGATATCGAGAATTAGAATCGTCCGGTCGATAACCGTTCGCTCCAAGGCAGCCTCGAGATTGCGAATTTGAGAGTGAGAAAGCTCATCGTTGAAAATAACGACGTGAGCATCATGCGCTTCGAGCAGCGCGAGCAGCTCTTGGATCTTGCCGGTCCCGATATAATGGGTAGGGTTGATGCGCGCCGCCTTCTGGCTGATCTCGTCAACGACCTCGATACTGTTGGCTGCTGCGAGGTTTCGCAGCTCTTCCATCGAATAGGCAAAGTCGGTTTGATTCTGAAGCTCAACGCCGACGATGACCGCTTTTTGATTCGGTTGTTCCATTATTCATCATCCTCTTAAGGTTATTTGGAATACAAAAAAACACAGGCAGCGCTGCCTGTGTTAAAGAAGAGGAGATCAGGATGATCCGCAAGAAAGGAAAGGAATTCCTTGCGCTAATGGATCGGTGGTCCTCCTTGGGCATAGAACGCGAGGCTATCATGAAGGAAGAGGTCTTCCCCCCCCCGTACAATAACCGTTGTCGATTTATTCTATACACGTATGAAGCTTCCGTTCTAAAGGCAAATACGCAAGTGGGCTCATGCTAATCCCGTCGGCGTACTTGTTCCATCTATGGGTTACCTTCAAAATGGCAGACCTATCCTGAGTCCTCTGCACACAGGCAGAGCTTTGGCGCTATTCAATTAGCAGCTGCGCAAAGACCTAACTCGGATAAAGTCTATCACATGTAACCCTCCGTTCATCTAAAGTAGCACCAGTGTAGCACATCATGGAAGCCGCGGCAAGCTACAAGCTCACCGGCTTCTACGTTTGGCTCCAATCCTGTCGCAATGTGAAGAGCTCTTTCAGCGCTTCCGTAGAAAGTTCTGTTATCCATCCCTCAGAGCTTGAGATTACGTTCTCGCTAAGCTGCTGCTTGTTCTCCAGCATCTCATCGATCCTCTCCTCCAGCGTTCCAAGCGATATGAACTTATGAACCTGCACGTCGCGGGTTTGCCCCATCCGATAAGCGCGGTCGGTCGCTTGGTTCTCGACGGCAGGATTCCACCATCTGTCGAAATGGAACACATGGTTCGCCGCTGTCAGATTCAAGCCGACTCCTCCCGCTTTGATGGACAGAATGAATACACTTGGCTGCTCGTCCGGCGGGAGAGATGTCGATTGAAATTTATCGATCATGCGGTCACGAGCGAGCTTCGAGGTGCTGCCGTTCAAATACAGGACAGGCTCTTGCAGCTCCTGCTGCAGCACCGATTGAAGCAGCTGGCCCATACCGATATATTGCGTGAAAATCAGGCAGCGTTCTCCTTCATCACGCAGCTCTCTCACCATTGCGAGCAATCTTTCCAGCTTAGCAGAGCGGCTCACCAGTCCTTCGGTATCCAGTTCTTCGTCTCCAGCATCGGTAAGACCCGGAACGGGCTCCTTCGTCAATAGCACCGGATGATCGCATATTTGCTTAAGCTGCATAATCGCGGATAAGATTGCTCCTTTGCGTTCAATGCCTTCAAGCTTCTGCATACGGTCCATCAGCTGATTAACAGCTTGGTTATACAGCGCCCCTTGCTCGGCTGTTAGATGGATGTAGGTTTTCATTTCGTTTTTGTCCGGCAAATCAAGCTGGATGGACGGGTCTTTCTTCTTGCGGCGGAGCATGAACGGCTTCACGAGCTTCTGAAGGTCAGCCGTGCGCTCCTTGTCATGCTCCTTCTCAATGGGATTGCCGAATCGCTGCTGAAAGCCGTGCGCGGTCCCTAAAAATCCAGGATTCATGAAATCATAAATCGACCAAAGCTCTGACAATCTATTCTCGATCGGCGTTCCGGTCAACGCAATGCGATGCTTCGACGTAAAGCTGCGAACGGCAGCAGACTGTTTGGTTTGCGCATTTTTAATATTCTGGGCCTCATCCAAACAGATTGCTGACCACGTGGGGCGCTGCAGCAGCTCTTGGTCAAGGGTTGCTGTCGCGAATGAGGTCAGGATGACGTCGGCTTGCTGGATCTCCGCAAGGAAGGCCTCATCTGCAAGACGCTTGCTGCCATAGTGAAGCATGACTTTAAGCGTTGGGGCGAAGCGGCTGATCTCCTTCTGCCAGTTGCCAAGGACTGATGTCGGGCAAACAATGAGGGCAGGAGTGCCTGCCTCGGTGCTCGCGCTGCTCTCCTTTAGGCCCAGCAGATAGGCGATAAGCTGGACGGTCTTGCCGAGGCCCATATCATCGGCTAGGCATGCGCCAAGACCGAATCGCCGCAAGAAGGACAACCAAGCGAATCCTTCCTGCTGATAGGTGCGAAGCTCAGCCTTTAGGCCTGCAGGTACGGGAAGCAGCGGCCATTCCGAACGCTGGCTGAGCTGGCTGACGAGCTTCATCAGATGCTCGTTCAGCTCGACCTCCAGCTGGATGCGCTGTTCTTGCGCAGCTTCCTGCTCCATTTGCTCCTCCTCCGCACGGTTGTTTTCACCTAGCAGATGGAGCTGAAGCACGTCCTGGAAGGATAATCCCTGTGAGCGGTCAATGCCTGACATCGCTTTGCGGATTTGTGAGAGCAGGCTTGGGTCCAGTGCAATCCATTGTCCACGGAATCGCACCAACCGCTCATTGCGGTCAACCAGCTCATTGAATTCGGACTCGGATAGGCTTGTCTCGCCGATGGCGATGCGCCAGTCAAAGTCAATCAACGTATCCAGTCCGAACAATGACTCGCCGTTGCTCTCTGAGGGCGTGCTGACCTTGGCACGCAGCTTTGGTTTTTTGCGGCTGGCCGTCTCCCACCATGCGGGGAGCAGCACCTGCCAGCCTGCAGCCAGCAGCCGCGGGCTGTCTATGGCAAGAAATTGCCATGCTGCGTCATTCCCTAAATCTGCATGCAGTACATCCTCGCGCGGTCCGGCAAACCGAGTGGCGGATAAGCAGGCCCGCAGCCGGTCAAGCCAGCCGGCTGAACGTTCACGGACTGCGGCAGTCCAAGTCGATGGCCAAGCACCGGAGGCTTCGCCGGAATCCGAGAGTCGGACAGGTACAAGCACCGCTGGATCCAGCTTGTCCTGCAGCACCAGCTTGAGCTGCCACGAATCTTCGATATGCTGCGGCTCAGCAAGCTGAAGCAGCGGGCGGAAGAGCGCTTGATCGGCTTTCCAGCCGGATGCGATGAGCCAAGTCTGTGCGTCTAGTCCGGCAACTGCGGCATGATCCTTGGCAAAGAGCAGCGGGAATTCTCTCCGTAAATCGGCTGATTCGGATTCGGTGCCGTACCAGGCTTCAAATACAGCTGCAGAGAAGGCGGCCTGCAAGCCGTCAAGAAAATCGGCTTCATCGTCGAAAGGTGCAAGCTCAGCCAGTATTTGCCGCTGCGCCGCAGAGTTATCCCATGTCCACTGCAGCTTGCCTGTGCGAAAGGCTGTGAAGCTTGGTATATAGCGGTGCGCTTTGATTTCTTCTGCCAGCAAAGGAGTGAGCTTGACCAGTGCTTCAGCATGCTCTCCCCAATTCCATGCGATATGGGCAAGTGTATGGTTGTCGGAAAAAAACGGGATGACCTGCTCCGCGGGTAGGAGTACAAGCTCCAGATCCTGTACCTGCTGGACCTGAAGCTCCGTTCCATAGAAGGAGGCGCTGTGCCATGCGAACAGGCGATGCTTCAGGCTAACGCCGCTCAAGAACTCTCCCGTTTCATCGACCCCATAGAGAAGGGCATCGCCATGGCTTGATAAATTAACCTGTACCGACAAGAATTTGATATAGGTGCTCATGTAATCAGCTTTCCTTTCCGAAGCTCCTCTTGCAGGGCGCGAAGCCTGCTGTGCCGAGATGCGAAGGCATCGATAAAGGCTTCCCATCGCTGCTCTTCCTTCAATTTTTTGTACAGCTTGGCCAGTCGCTTCAGCAGCTTGACGGCAGCTTTGTAGCCGCCTCTGTTTTTAAGCAGTACATTGCTTTCTACCGCCTGATGATAGAAGGGCAGCAGCAGCTCTGGCGAATTTTTCTCGATAGGCGCGAAGACGCTCACCCGATATTCGAACGGATCTGTTCCCAGGCTGATCTGGTAATCGATCCACAGCTTCCACTTGCCATGAACGAGCAGTTTTTTCTCGTATAGGGATGGCGAAAGCTGGAAAAGCGGTTCCCACATATGCTGCTCGGCGCTTGAATGCTGAGGGATGAGTTGATCCCAATATTGATAGAAAATGTCCAAGCTATTCATCCGCTTACCCGTCATTAACGGTGTAGATCTCAGAAGCCATTCCGAAAGACGCGGCCATTCCTTCTCTTCGGATATTGCTTCCAGCACTCGGAACAAATCATCCGGACGCAGCTTTAGGCTGCTATTTATTTCGGTGAAAAGCTCTAGCGCTTCCTGGTCGCGATACAGAAAACTGAGCATCCACGCTTGTGCTGTCAGCCAGGGATAGCGGGATAGGTCGAAGCCGAGTTTGTCCTTGGCGGTTTGCAGCAGCTGCAGCTCCTGTGCATACAACGTTGCGCCGTGTTGACCCGGCTGCGTCCAGTTACGCCATAAGCCGAAGTAAATAGCGGAGAAATATGCTTTTTCCCCTGCTTCTTGCAGCATGAGTCCGCGTATGATGGAAACGGACTCCGCGAACAGCTGCGGGCAATACGCCTCCACGGAGGCTGCTCGCTGCTGCCTCAAGCTGCTTGCGATCAGCTCCTGAACCTCGGTAATGGCGGTATGGGTATGAAACCCGATGAATGACCCGTGCCTCGACGCTTGATCGGGAGTGACATTAACGAGCAGCATTAGAATATGAAGATGAGCATGCAGGTCGAATACATGCTCTTCTTGCGGCGTCAGTTCAGGCTTAACCCGCACAATCGCCGATAAGGCGGATTTTACGAAATCTAGGTTCTTGATATGTTCGGAAAAAACGGCCGTGCAGGAGCGGAATACGGTATGCCACTCGGATATATTCATCGTATGGATAGCTTTCATAAGGAGGTCTCCTGTAACCATTTTTTCTTTTTGAGAATCAGCTTATTATATCATTTATTGGGGGCTGCTCAGCAGGTTTCTTCGTTCTTTATAAGGGCTGAATTTCTATTATTTCATGTCCCTTGCGTTCCTTTTTATGTTATATTATGGAGAAAGAGAGTACGGAAGAAAAGAATATTGCTGATAGAGATGAACTAATCGGTGGAGGCCATTAGGATGGGTTATTTAAAGGATCTGTTGTTGAATATTTTCATCATTTGCTCTCCGCTTGTACTCTACCCATATATCTATAAAGTAAGAAATAACACAATGCTGTTTCGGTTGTTTTTGTTCATACTCTTCGCAATTGCCATCATAACGACGATGTCGTTCCCCATTAATTTGAATGGCTTGCTGTACGATTTCCGTTCCATTCCTTTGGCAATCGGCTCTTTGTTTGGAGGCATACAGGTTTCTATTCTTTTATACATAACGCTGCTCTTGTACCGTTATTTTATCGGGAGCCCGAACGACTGGATATATGTATTGTCTCTGGTACCAAGCTTTATTGTGTTCCTCTTTATCTATAAACGATACAGCGCTCTGACGCTAACCGGTAAAATTTCGTTTGCCGTCATATATTGTACTCTCATTAAGCTTATTGCCTTCACCATATACCTTTCTATAGTGGGTCAGCTGGAGCTGCTGCTTAACAATCCGTGGGAAACGCTGGAAACGTATGTCATACAGGGAATTATTGCCGGCATATGCGTCTACGCCATTGAATTTCTGCATACATTTTTTCAGATGCAAGAGGAGATAATAAGAAGTGAGAAGATGAAGATCGTTGGAGACATGGCGGCTTCGGTCGCACATGAAATTAGAAATCCGCTCACTACGATAAAAGGGTTTATTCAGCTGTTCGCAACGGCAGACCTTGATAAAGAAAAGAAGCTGCTCTATCAGAAAATCTGCTTTGAGGAATTGGGGCGTGCAGAAGTCATCATTGCGGATTATCTATCGCTTGCCAAGCCCGATCCCGAGGTTATCGAAGCGATTGATATTCATCATGAAATGCATCATTTGTCTAATGTGCTGATGACATATGCGAACTATAACAATATTCAAATTCAAGTGTCGACCGAGGAGGAGCAAGCTTTTTTCATCCAGGGTGATCGCTATAAGCTGAGGCAGGCATTAATCAATCTCGGCAAAAATGCGATTGAAGCCATGCCGGGCGGAGGCCTGCTGGAGTTGAGGACGGTGATTCGCGATCAGCATGCATGGGTCATATTAAGCGATACTGGCAGCGGTATGTCATCGGAGCAGGTGAAGCGCCTCGGTACCCCATATTATTCGACAAAGGAAAAAGGAACGGGGCTCGGGATCATGGTTTCCTTCGGCATTATCAAAAAAATGAACGGGAAGATATCGATTAAAAGTGAACCGGGCGCAGGAACTGAATTTAATCTTATTTTCCCCAAGGCAAACTAGTATTTGTTATTATTTGATTACATTTCTACAAATTTTGTATCAAGGTAAGATTATGCGGCTGTTCGTGTTATAATTAAGAGGTGCAGTCAATAAAGATCATTGACTATGATAAAGGAGTCGGAAATATGCAGGTAGTATTTGAAGACTGGGATCAAAAGGTGAAGAAAACGTTTAATGCAACGAGCAAGCAGGAGGTATTAACGGTTACCGAGGCTGGCGATCTACTAGGCATGACGAAAGACCAAATGAAGGTTTACGTGCTAAAGCATAACCTGACCAAGGTTGCGATTAACCGCAGCGTCCACAGATATCTATTACTGAAAAGCGAAATAGATGAGATCTTAGGCAAAGCTTAACCTTTACGATGAACCACAGTCTCCTCACGGGGCTGTGGTTTTTTGTTGTCTATTTTCGGTCTTTTTGTCATGTCTGCTTGTTCTTGCTCCTTTCTTTTACATAATTTCAGATAGTTATGCGGAAAATAAATCAGGTAAATAAATGAATGTAGAAACGGAGCTGTTCAAAATGACGACGGTAGGCGTTTTAGCAGCTTTACTTTTAGCATCGTTATTAATTGCTCTCTTGGATATGGGTGTATACAAAGAAAGCTTTGGTGCAGCACTAGGCAAACAAGGCCTCAATTATAATGGTTTTCAAACTTACCTCTTGCTTGCAGCAGCGTTAGGTTTATCCTTATTCCGTGATTGGAGAAGCACTAGACGCGCAAGAAGGCATAAACGGCAGCGCTCAGCAAGGAAAGAAACACGCGGAAATCGGACGAAGCCATGACGAACAAGATGAGCACATTCCAAATGTATAGCTTGATGCTGGCTTTGCTGCTAGGCACTTCTATTATTTTCGGTACGCCGAAGCTGGTACCGGATGTGTGGCTGGTCCCTCTCTTTACCATTCTCCCTGCGGCCCTTTTGTTTCTTTGCTATACCGCCTTGGTTTCCTCTGAATCAAGAAAAGGCTTCTATGCTGTCTTGATTAAGGCATGGGGGAGCGTGATCGGCAAAGTGCTCGTACTCGGTTATGCCGTCTATTTTCTTTATATTGCGGCCCGTAACGTACGGGATATGCTGGAGCTGGTGATGACGACTCTGCTACGCATAACCCCGCTTGAGATCGTTGTCGTGTTGTTTGTGCTTATCGTTGCTTATGCGGCGTATGGCGGAGCTCGGGCATTAGGCAAATTATCGGAGGCTATCATTGGGCTGATTTTCTTGTTTTTTATTTGCATAGCCATCATGCTGCTGATGAGCGGATCACTCGAGCCGCAAAGGATGCTTCCCTTTTTGTCCAAGGGCGCCGCGCCTCTTCTACAGACGAGCTTTTCAAGCTCCTTGTGGGTTCCATATGGAGAATTAATCGTTTTTTTAGTGATGTTTCCGCAGATGGGGAATAAGGCTATGTTTCGAAAAGCTGGAATGGCGGCGATCGTGTCGGCAGGCGTTATTCTCGCTTTCTCCGATTTGCTCCAGATCTGGTCGATGGGCATGGAATATGAGAAATATTCTACCTTTCCCTTATTGGATGCGGCTAGGCTCATTAACATTTCGGATTTCATCAATCGAATGGATGCACTTGTTGCTTTGATCATTATTTTTGGCGTTTTTCTCAAATGCGCCATTTTTTTATACGCGGGAGCGAAAGGAATCTCAGTCATTTTCGGCAAGCCGAGTAAAACCTACATCTATCCCCTTGCATTGATGATTGGAGCGCTTTCGCTGCTAGTCTCACACAATTTTGCTGAACACACGGAAGAAGGACTTCAGCTTGTTATTCGGTACCTGCATATTCCGTTTCAGCTGGTTATCCCCCTTCTGACAGGGATATGGATTTGGATTCTTTCTAAGCGAAAGAGAGGCGGCAGCGAATGAACGAACGAGATCATACTTTGCAAAATGATTCGAATAGCTCGCCGATACAATCACTGGAGCATATTCGCGCCTATTTGAAGCGTGTATTCGGTAATACGGATGATCTTGCGATCGTTGCGGTTCGCGTTGGCGAGCAAAAAGGATTGCTCTGCTACTTAGAAACGATGACGAACGTGACTTTTATGATGGACAATATCGTTCGGCCGCTTTCCCATGTCGGTATGAATCAGCCCTTTAGCTGTGTTGACGCATTGCTGGAGCACATGAACGAGAACTATTATGGCGGTTTATCCGGTACATATATTCATGATTTAAAAAAGTTTACGCAAAAACTGGCTGTTGGCCATGCGGGGCTTGCATTAGAAGGAGCAACCTTCACGCTTATGCTCGATGTGAAGCAGCTGGATACGAGAGCGGTAGCGGAGCCGACTACACAGACGGTTGTAAGAGGCCCCAAGGACGGCTTTACGGAATCGGTGGATACGAATATGAGCTTAATTCGCAGACGTCTGATTAATGAGCAGCTGCGCTTTGAGAAATATACCTTGGGCGAGCAATCACAAACCTCCGTTTACTTAGCCTATATAGAAGGGAGGCTGGATGTAGAGCTGCTGCGAAGGATCAGAGCCAGATTGCAAACGAACCGCGTGTCCAGCGTGCTTGATTCCGGAAGCATAGAAGAGCTTCTTAGGCCGAAAAGGTTTTCTTTGTTCCCAACGGTATATAGCAGTGAGCGGCCGGATGCGGTATGCGCCTCTATTTTGGAGGCGAAGGCTGCCATTATCGTTAACGGCAGTCCGTTTGTCCTCGTCGTTCCCGCTGTTATGAACGATTTTTTCAAATCGCCTGAAGATCACTATCAGTGGTTTGCGTTCGGCACCTTTACTCGGCTGCTGCGCTACCTTGCATTCTTCTTTTCTCTGTTCGTCCCTTGTCTCTACATTGCAGTAACGACCTTTCACGCTGAATTGGTTCCTACGGTGCTGCTCACAAGTATTTTGGCACAAC
Organism: Paenibacillus sp. 2TAB23; assembly: GCF_052115165.1. Taxonomy (NCBI): domain Bacteria; kingdom Bacillati; phylum Bacillota; class Bacilli; order Caryophanales; family Paenibacillaceae; genus Paenibacillus; species Paenibacillus sp. 2TAB23. The sequence goes on along the minus strand of NZ_JBFRGD010000025.1, from coordinate 106,378 downwards.
GGGAAGGGGTTCCCTTTCCTGCAGTTATTGAAATTCTCTTAATGGAAATTACATTCGAAATATTACGCGAGGCAGGCACCAGGATGCCTCGGGTTGTAGGTCCCGCAATTTCCATTGTCGGCGCGCTCGTACTCGGAGAAGCAGCCGTACAAGCGGGCATTGTCTCCAATATTAACGTAATCGTAGTCTCGTTAACGGCTATTTCTGGCTTCGTTGCTCCGATATTCACTTTTGGCGCCAACATTCGTCTGTTTCGATTCGGTTTTATTTTTCTGGCAGCGGCGCTTGGTTTTTACGGCGTCATTCTTGGCTCGGCATTTTTGCTCATCCATTTGGTCAGACTGCATTCTTTCGGAGTTTCCTACCTTTCTCCGTTTGTTCCCTTTCGTTTGCGTGAGCAAAAGGATGCGATTCTCGTCTTTCAAACACCTTTGTCGAATGATGAAGGGGGCGGCGGCGGAAGCCATGAATAAAAGGAATAGATTGTTGCTTAGCATATGGATCACCGCACTTTCATTGCTCTTATCCGGTTGTTGGGACAACGTGGAGTTGAACAAAACATCTCTAATTACAGGTGCGGCATTGGAGCCGGGGAGCGATGGCAAGCTTCGTCTAACCATCGAGACGATGATCGCCGACCAACTGGAAGGAAATAAGGATACGGTGCCTGCTGTTATACAATCAATTGAGGGGAATACATTGGCAGAATTGATTACGCGCTTCAATGAAAGCATAGATCGGACGCTGCTCATCTCACATATTGGTGTATTTATCGTTGATGAACGATTGGCTAGACATGGCCTTGCGGATTTATTAGATCCGCTGCAGCGGACAAGGTACATACGAGAGGATGTTCTCGTCTTAATCTCGAAGGATGTTCCTGCTGCTCAGCTTCTAAAGGTGCTTTATCCACGTGGGACGCTGACCTCGTCTAAAATTACCGCACAAGTAAAAAGCTACCGTTTGTCATGGGGAGGAATACCAGAGTCTCGCTTGTTCGATATCTCGGAGGCTCTTCTTACCGAAGGCAGGGAGCTTGCACTCGGCGCAATCTCGCTTAAGGGAACCTTCAAGGAGGCGAATACACTGCAGAGCATCAAGTCGGTTACGCCGAAGGCGTCAATTGTAATTGCCGGAGCGGGCGTTTTCTCAGAAGATAAGCTGCTCGGTTTTCTTTCTTTGGAAGAAAGCAGAATGCTTGCGCTGGCAAGGAATCAGGTTAAAGGGACAATGGTTAGTATTCCTTCATATGACAACACCGCGATTCGACTCTATCATATTAAAACAGCTCTTCAAGCGGAGATGGAGAATGGAGAGTTGGTTCTTCGTTTGAATCTGGAAGGGGACGGTATAGTTGCAAGCGTAGATGAATCCATTCGGTTAACATCGATTGCTGGCTACGAGCAGCTGGAGAAGCTCAGCGCTAAGTATTTGGAGCAGCAAATGGGCGCAACGATTAAAAGCGTGCAGAAAAGGTTTGGGGTAGATGTTTTTGGATTTGGCGAGCAAATGTATCGGAAGCAATATGCACAGTTTATGCCGATCTCAGGGAGCTGGAATGAACGATTTGCGAGAACGCCTGTTACTGTAAAAGCCAAAATTAAACTTTATCGCTCCGAATTGAAAACAAATCATATCCGCAATGAGGGAATCGGACCTTAACTGGATCGGTTTATACCTGCCATGTGGTGATAGGGTCGTTATATGGAGGATATGGAAGGATGTTTCCGAACGGGCAGGGGTGGTCTTCGCTCAGTCGGCCTTAGACGAAATTACTGGAAATAGCGCGGCCTGCTGCTGTTTTTCAACGGGATTAGTATTCGTTATACTTGAATGGACCGATTGGAAAACATAAGCTGGAGGGTGAATTTCATTGACTTATATGGACATGTTAGGACGTCGGAGTATTATTTTGAAGCGCAATATCGGTAACTTAATCGTCAAGGACAACAAGCAAGGGCTAAGCACGCAGGAGAGCAATTTCTATCAGAGCATGCTGAAAGAATGGCATCAGAATGAGAGCGAATTGAATGCTGCGAGGAAACATCCCTAATGAATAGTGGAGAATGTCTCATAGGCAGGCGTTCAGAACAGTCGCAGAACAGACTGTTTTGAACGCCTGTTTTAACGATTAAACCGAAAGAAGCTGTTCTAGCAGGCACAGAGCCTAATTGGGGCGGGTTCCTAGTGTACTACCACTATTGCGGCGCAATCAAACAAAATTTTTATTATCAGGTATAATAGAGGAGTGATTAATGTAGAGCGCAATAAATTAACGGAGGTTCTTTGTTATGCTAGCGGTGGAAAGAGCGGCGTACCTTACGATTGATGAAGGGCCAGCCGAGGATTTTATGCAGAAGGTTGATTATTTAAATGCCAGAGGCGTGCGCGCCATTTGGTTTTGTTTGGGTGAAGCACTGGAACGATTCTCAGAAGCAGCAGTGCATGCGATTCGGTCAGGTCATATTATTGGGAATCGAAGCTATGATCACGCGGATTTCTCCTCTATTAGCTGGGATGACGCTAGAGGTCAGGTGGCGCGCACGGATCAGGTAATCAATGGGCTTTACGCCAAAGCGAAGGCCATCAGGCCTGCAAAAGTTTTTCGGTTTCCTTATTCCGAGGACGAATCGAGGCTTGAGCATTTCGCCGGTATCCAACGGATGCTTGAGCAGATGGGTTACGAGCAGCCATCCTTTGATCATATACAATACGAAGAGCAGGACGAAGCGAGCATGAAGCGGGGATTACATGTGTCATGTACGCTCGATACATTCGATTTAGGGGCAGAATCCCATTCGTTAACTGAAGGAAGGATTGGCAATGAAATCATTCTTATCCATGATTGGATTGCATTCGAGCCATTCAAGTCCCTGCTTGACCGCCTCTTGACGAAGGGCATGATCTTCACGGTACCAAAAGAATGGAGCCAGACCAGCACGGTGGTTTAAACAAATAGTAGTCCCAATTCAATCAGGCACAGCCAATCGCAATGGTTTATCATACCATCGCAATCGGCCGTGCCTGTTGCTATTTATCTTGCCAAGCCAAGAGATCATTGCTAGCCATCCGTTGCCCAAATAATGCTGATCTCAATACACGAAGCTATTGCTCAAGCATTTCATTGAGTATGGTTATGTCGTATGGTTACGTTAAGCACATATGAAGCCGGACTGAGCGTTTACTGAATGTATGCCAGCTGAGGGGGAACGGGCCGCACGGGTACATGTAGCGAGGTTGTTTTTGCTTGGCAATTGATTGTACAATGGGTGGAAGAAGTTGTATCCAAACGCCTCATAACTTTGCGTATACGAAGGGAATAGTGCCCATGAACGAAAGAATGCAGCGGCTGGAGAGCAGACTAGCCAACCAACACCACAAGGATTTGTTTCTTCAAAGCGTACATACACTCAAAGCGATTGACGATCTAGCCGATCATCATCGGAAATTCCAGTCGATACAGGCGATTAGCGGAGTCAAGATCGTTGGCGCGGAAGAGGCGCTATTCTATGACACGCTGGCGCAGGTGAAGGAAGAAATCGTAGCGACACTGGAGAAAACGCTTTATGATCTTGAACACAAAGGCGATAAAAACTATGATAAGAACTTTAAAGACGGCGTAGAGTAGCTTGTGCTGACTCGTGGCCGTGTAGGGAAAGAGCTGAACGGAAGTCAACCTTCCGTTCAGCTCTTTTTGAAAATATAAGAATATATATGTTTCAGTTTCGCGTCATAAAGTATTCTTCTATTTCTATGAGAAACGGATATCCTGCTCTTGCAGAGGACGGCGAAGCCGTTTTTTCTTGAGGCGGGGAATTGCAGTTTATATATTTCATAATCGTTGAGTGTTATAATCACAGAGGAAAATAAGCTAATTGTCGATGGATGTATCTTTTACAAGGATAAAAAAATAATGGAAACTCGAAACCGTTGTTTAATATAGATAGTGAAGAAAACTTGAATGAGGCGGCTTTGGAGCAGATTATAACCAGCCGCTGAAACAAAGTAAGCGCTTTATTCGTTAATGTAAACAAAACAGTTTCGGAGAGGAGTTAATTCGAATGCGCTGGATTCCTGCGGTAAGAAGCGCCGGGTGGTGGCTGCTGGCTGGTGCGTCCTCGTTGCTGCTCAGTATTTTGTTATGGGTTATTCGTTTTCTCGTTTTAGGTCAGCCATTCACGGGCATGCATGCTTTTCGTTTTATGATACTCGCCGTCGTATTGTCTTTTTTATTTAGCTTTACGGGCTGGCTGGGTGCAAAAAAACTATGGCTATTTTCTAATCTAGGCACATTAATCGGGCTCGTATTAATGGCTTTTTATTCGCGCAATACGACAGGCTGGGAGGATTTGGTCAGCTTTCTCGTCTTTTTAGAAGCGGTGGCTGCAGGCTTCATACTAGGCTTGGTGGTCGAAGGTGTCTTTCTCGCGATAAGGCTTTCGAAGAAATAAAGGCAACAATATCTTCATTCTGCTGGCCGAGCCTGAATCAAATCTGGCTAATGGTGGTAAGGTAACAGTAAAAAGTTGCCGCAGGAGGAGATTATGGAATCTAAAGTGGAGCGTTTAGGGTTATTGGCTTTAATCAAGAAAGGCAACAAGTCTTCTGCGATCGCAATGATAGGGAATGCTATAATCGCTGCGATTAAAGCATTTGCAGCAGCATTTAGCGGCAGCGGGGCCATGTTCGCCTCCGCCATGCATTCCTTAGCGGATGCCATTAATCAGGGCTTCGTCTTTGTGGGAAGCATTCTGTCCGAGAAGCGGCCGACGCCACGATTTCCAACGGGCTTTGGCCGCGTTATTAATTTGTTTTGCATGGTTGCCGTAATTGTCGTTACCATAATGGCGTATGAAACCATTCATGAGGGCTGGCATTTATTCAACCATCCAGCCGAGAGTGAAGGCATTTGGCTTAATATCGGCGTATTAATTATTAATTTGATTGTAGACGGGTTCATCCTTATCAAAGCGATGAAGGAGATTTTGCATGAAGCGAAGGTTGAGGCACACGGCTTCCAAATTGCTCCGGCTGCTTTCAAAAATGTAGGCCGTTCAGCACCGGCAACGAGATTGGTCTTTTATGAGGATATCGTTGCCGTTACCGGCGCGCTGCTGGCAATGATTGCTGTTATCGTTGTCTACTTCACAACCTTCGACCGGATGGATGGTCTAGTTACGATACTCATTGGCTTGCTGATGTTTGGGGTAGCCTTCCGCGTAGGTTATGACAATATGATTGGTCTAATCGGAGTGTCGGCACCCAAAGAGGTCGCGGACAAAGTATCGCAGATCATTTTCTCGGAGCCGTTGGTCACCGATATTTATCAAATGCGCATCCTGCAGGAGGGCCGGTACTATCATGTGGAAGCATTAATGGAGCTGAAGGCGGGATTATCGCTTGCAGATGCCGATGATATCAAGTTCAAGGTTCGCGACAAGCTTCTCTTGGATACCGATATTACGGACGCGACGCTTGGTATTATTGAGGATGACGGCGTGAAAAGCTGGTTGCCAATCGATAAACGATAGCGCAGCAGGACGAGGACGCAAGGGCTGTCTCAAAGGGATTAAATCCCGGAGAGACGGCTTTTTTAATTGGTGAAGAGGGGGACGCCTCATGAAGTGAGAGGCTGGTTGGTTAAGTAGTACAGATAGGTCCAGACGCTCAAAGCAAGCCAATGTTGCACGTATGAGGAATTGGAGTGCTCGAGTTGGAATATTAATGACCAATGTGTATGAAACAACATCATATATTTTTTTAGTTGACAGTTAACGTTGACGTTAACTGTCATTGAGCGTATGCTAATGGTATAGGATAACGGAGGTGCGGAGCAGTGCAGCTATTGAAAATCGAAGAAGTGGCAAAACGTACCGGCTTGACCAAGCGAGCGATAAGGTACTATGAGGATTTCGGCTTAATTTCTCCCCCGGAAAGAACGCAAGGCGGCATCCGTCTATACTCCGAGGACGATATTGAGAAGATTAACAAAATTATGCTGGCCAAAGAGGTGCTCGGTTTTTCCCTTGCCGAGCTTCAGCAATACATGACATTTCAAGCGATTATTGAGCAGCAGAAAACTGAGTACCGTACGACAGAGGACATGGAGGCGCGCAGACGCAAGCTTATGGAGATAGCGAGCATTTTGCAAAAAGAAAAGGCCATGATCGATACTAAAATCGCACGGATGGAGCAGTTTAAAGAAGAGCTGATCGAATACGAGAGCCGGGTAGCGAAGGCGCTCAATCCATTAAACGGTTAGGAGCATGAACGTGGATACCTCACAGAAAGCAGTATCGTCATTTTGGACCGTAATGATTGCCGTGTTTTTCGGAAACTTTATGGCCTCTTTGAGTACAACTACGATAAATGTGGCATTGCCTATATTCATGGACGATTTTCAAGCAAGCCTTAATACGGTGCAATGGATGTTGTCAGGCTTTATGATGGCGACGGGCATTATTGCGCCGATTATCGGTTTCATGGGAGACAAATGGAGCTATAAAAGGCTTTATGTGTTTGCACTGGCAGGCTTTACGCTGGCTTCGGTATTATGCACCTTTGCATGGAGCATCGAATCGCTTATCGTGTTTCGGATTCTTCAAGGTTTTTTTAGCGGTATTATTATGCCCACGACGATGACGATCATTTATCAGACGATTGAAAAGTCGAAGCAGGCCGTTGCCGTCAGCTTCTGGAGTGTATCGGCGATGCTGGCGCCTGCGCTGGGACCGACAGTTGGAGGATGGCTTGCGGAGAGCTATGGCTGGAAATCGTTGTTTCTGCTGAATGTGCCGATTGGCATAATAGCGGTTATCGCAGCAGCCAAATACATCCCTCATTATCGATTAAGCAGCGGAATTAAGCTTGATTGGATCGGATTCGGGGCTGTTCTGATCGGCACAAGCGCGCTGCTCGTCGCCTTCAGCGAGGCCCATAGCTGGGGCTGGGCAGGCTGGCAGACGCTGGGGATGATTGCCGCGGGCATCGTTGTCCTTACCTATTTCGTGAAAAGGACGCTGCGAGTCGAGAACCCGTTGCTCAATTTGCGCGTATTGAAAATCCCCCGTTTCACGTATGGCCTTATCGTGAATTGCTGCATAACGATTTCCTTATATGCGGGAACTTTATTGGTACCGATTTTCATGCAAAATATTAAAGGGGAATCCAGCTTTGCAACGGGCCTGGTTATGCTGCCAGGTACGCTCGCGATGGTGCTGGTTTCACTGGCAGTAGGCAGGCTGTATGGGAAAATTGGACCCTCCAGGCTAATCTTTATCGGACTCCTGCTCATGGGCATCGCGACATGGGAGCTTAGTCGTGCCGGCATGGCCACAAGCGCTTTATTCGTTACGATATGGGTGGCGATTCGTTATATGGGCATAGGCTTCAGCAATATGCCGGTCACGAACGCTGCTATGTCCGCAGTGCCAATCGTAAACTCAGGTCATGCGTCAGCAGTCATGAACTGGATTAGGCAGGGCACCTCGGCGCTGTCGATCAGTTTGTTCAGCTCTATTCTGTCGGCGCAGACGATTGTACATCTGGCAGGCGGGAATGTGTCCCCGAAGGCTGCTCTCTCGTTCAGTGTACAGGATGTGTTCCACGTAGGGACCATCATCATTATTGTCTCCTTGCCGCTCACGTTATTGCTGCGCAAGCCAAAGAAACTGGCTGCTGTACAATAAGAAAGAGCGCCTTCAAAAGGCGCTCTTTCTTATTCCTGCAGGTATTAGAAAACATGGGCGCCTTCAAGCGCGACCTTAATCTTCCCATCCAGCTCCAGCACCTTTACCTTCACTTTGCGTCCGGGCTGATACTGCGGAATATTGACCATATAAATAACGGTTTTAATGATGGTACGATGCGGCTCGGCATGTTCTCTCGGAATCGTTAAACCGATAAATACCTCGGGATGACCGTTAATCTCCGTGTTGGTTTGCCGTATGGAGCTTACAGTCGCATCAAAAGCCATACCATTCTTCAAGATATGTTTGATTTCCCGATTTGCTTGGAACGATTGCCGAATGACCATGAAGGCGAGTAAGAGAAGCGGTAATGAAATAAGAATGACGACAACGATGATGATGCTCTCGCCTGTACTCATGATTCACCAACTTTCATGGAACATAATGGGAAGCAAGGAATGCTATGCGTTTACATTTTGTTCATTCTATGGAAAGCATAGCACAGCCGCCTCATTATGAAAATATTTCCAAGGTCTTAGTTGGGAATAGGTACTTTAGCTACTGTTTAAGTCAAATTAAAGGAAAGGCGTTCTTTTGACAAAGCTTTGGGCCAAATGGTCCGCATGCATATCCTTGTCGTTTTTCTTATAGTTTTCAAGCACGTCAATAAGATAATCATCATTCGGATTATTGGATCGGAATATAAACTGCTCATGGTTTTCAATATGTACATCATGGCCGCACTGTTTTAGACAAGCCTCATAATCCTGCGCGGTTGGCTGCGTATTTTCTTCCAGATAGATGAGGCCGGTCAGCAATTTGGTTTCCTTTCCATGCATCACTTTAAAATAGACAGTATGTTCTTTTTTCATACCCGTACCCTCCTACGCTTCCTATTAAAGTCTCGTTATAATTATTATATGCTCCAAAAGTCATGTGGAAACATCCATATTGTGAAAGGTTCATGAATGTCCGTCTTTTTGCCTGACTGAAAAGTCCTTTGACATCATTGTTTATCACGAATTAACTCAAACAAAAAAGCGATAGGAGGGTTATTCCAGATTATTGCACCTTTAATAGAATTCTGCCTCGTCCGTGTCTCGATTCGCTCTTCTCATGAGCCTGAGCAGCCTCGCTTAATGAATAAAAGGTTTTGGTTGGAGGGTTGTTAGAGAAGTACCGATGCTCAAGCCTGATTATGCTAAAAAGCCGCAGCGTCTTTAAACGCTGCGGCTTGAATCTATTTGCGTGGTTTCAAATGAGCTTTAGAAATGCACGGCGTATGGTTTTAAGTCATATGTGGCGGGTACTAAACCTGCGTAACCTTGATCAGGTTGGTTGCGCCAGCTTGGCCGATCGGCACGCCTGCAGACAGGACGATAATATCGCCAGTGTCGATAAGCCCAGTTAGCTTCGCATTGCGCGTTGCGGATTCGAACATTTCGTCCGTCGTTGTAACAGGATCGCCCTTCACGGGAATAACACCGGACAGCAGGCAAATTTTCGGCAGTACATGGTCATGCTGCGTAATCGCGATGATCGGGGCGCTCGGGCGGTATTTGGACACCATACGCGCGGTAAAGCCGCTTTCCGTCGAGGTGAGTATGGCTCTGGCATTCAGCTCAAGCGAGGAACTGACGACGCCTTGACTGATAACCTCTGTAATGTTGGTGCTTTGCTGTGCTCTTCTTTTATCGAACTGCTCTTTGTAATCGATCATGGATTCCGCTTTTTTCGCGATGGAAGCCATTGTACGAACGGAAGGAATCGGATATTTCCCGGCAGCCGTCTCGCCCGAAAGCATGACGACGTCTGCGCCTTGAATGACCGCGTTCGCTACGTCACTGACCTCGGCTCTTGTTGGGCGAGGGTTTACCTGCATGGACTCGAGCATATGGGTAGCAACGATTACGGGCTTGCCGACCAGGTTGCATTTGTTGATCATTTCGCGCTGCATCATCGGCACGTCTTCAATCGGCACTTCCACGCCAAGGTCGCCGCGGGCAACCATAATGCCGTCAGACGCTTCGATGATTGCATCTAGGTTAAGCATGCCCTCTTCGTTCTCGATTTTGGAGATGATTTGGACATGGCTCGCATTAGCTTCTTCGAGAATATTGCGGATCTCCAGAATGTCCTCTGCTTTGCGCACGAAGGAGGCGGCAATGATCTCGACATTATGCTTGATGCCAAAATGGATATGCACGACATCGCGCTCCGTTACGCCTGGCAAAGTCGTTTTGATGCCTGGCAGGTTAACGCCTTTGCGCGGTTTCAGCGTGCCGCCGCTGATAATGCGGCAGCGAATCTCTGTGCCTTCTACGGAAAGCACTGTGAGATCGACAAGTCCGTCGTCAATCAGGATGCGGTCTCCTGGCTTCACGACTAATGGCAGCTCATTATAGTTAACAGGCAGGCGCGTCGCGTCGCCAAGAACATCTTCTGTCGTTAAGGCCAGCTCTTCGCCGATTACAAGCTCGCAGGAAGCTTCCTTCAGCTTGCCGATGCGCACTTCAGGTCCTTTAATATCCATCATAATAGGCACGAAAGTGTTAAGCTCGCGCGCTGCTTGCCGTATATTGTTCATTCGCATGACATGGTCTTCTAATTCGCCGTGAGCCATATTCAGTCTACCAACGGTCATTCCTGCTTGGATCATTTCTTTAATTGTGGAAACGGAATCGCAAGCGGGACCCATTGTACAAATAATTTTTGTTTTTAGCATGTTGTAGGCCTCCTCGTTTTTTTCATTGTAACGCGGAGGCTCGAAAGCATATAAGAACTATAGTACAATGAATGTACAATAGTATTGTGGTGAGGAGCGGTAAGAATGCTGGCAATTTCGGATGTCCATCAGGACAACGGCGCAGATTGGTACGAGGAGGGGGAGGGGCGCAAGCTATCCTTTCACCTGCTGCTGGTCACCTATGGCAAATGTGTATATTGGGTGAACGAGGAGAAGGCCATTCTGGAGAAGGGCGACCTGCTTCTGATTCCTGGTCCTATTTCCTACTATGGCAAAAGCATCCCAACGCTCGTGCACACCAAGTACGTGATCAACTTCCGCAGAACCGCATCGGAATGCGCCTTGCCGATTCTTCAGCTTCAGGAGCCGCTGCGGGTACGGCTGGGCTGCTTTGAGGTTGTGCAAGAACGGCTTCGCACGATATTGACGCAATATAAGGAGAGACCGTCCTATTTTGAATTAATGGCGCAGTCCCTTCTGATGGAGGCTCTGATCTATATTAATCAGGAGCGGGACCGGGGGATAATCCCATCGGAGAAGCATCGCCGAGTAGACAGCATGAAGCAGTACATATCTACTCACTATCGAGAGCGGGTGACAAAGGATGAATTAGGTGATGTGATTAACACAACGCCTAATTACGCCGCAACTTTATTCAAAACGGTCACGAGCCAGACGATTAGTGAATATGTTCATAATCAGCGGATAAAAACTGCGATTTATATGCTGACGGAATCACAGCTGATGATCAGCGAAATCGCCGATTATTTGGGCTATAATGACGTGTCCTATTTCTATCGTATTTTCAAGCGCAGCACGGGCCGTTCACCCTCCGATTTCCTGCATGAGCGCTCTTCAACCGTGTAAAGCGGGGAATCGCCAGGGTTGACATCTTCAGAAGTTAGGATTACAATTTACCCAGAAATAGGCTATGACCAAAGACATGATTACCTTTACGGGCTGTCCAGAGAAAGAGGCGATTGCTGAGAGCCTCTACAGCTGACGAATGCGTAGTTACCCCTTTGCAGCCGTGTTATGGAACCCGTCGCTTGTTCGGGCGGTTGTAAATAACACCGTGTCATCCCCGTTAAAGGATGCTCAATAAGGATCTTGCTTTTGCTGATGAGTGGCACAGCCATGAGAATATAGCGGCAGATCGAATGAGGGTGGAACCACGAGCTGAACGCACTCGTCCCTTTCTGGGAGAGATGTGTTTTTTTGCGTTCCACTCATTCGATCGGAGGCTGCATAATGAATATTGAGATTACATTACCGGATGGAACAGTTAAGGAGTATCAGAGTGGCACGACACTAGCGCAAATCGCGGAATCGATCAGCATGGGGCTCGCTAAAAATGCTGTCGCAGGGAAAGTAGACGGCAAGCTGGTCGATCTGAAACGAGAGGTCATCGAGAATAGCCATGTAGAAATCGTGACACTGGACAGCCCAGAAGGACTAGAAGTATATCGTCATAGCACGGCTCACGTCATGGCGCAGGCGCTCAAACGAATCTACGGGGAGCAGGCTGTGAAGCTGGGCATCGGTCCGGTTATCGAAGATGGCTTCTATTACGACATTGACATTGAGAAGCCGCTATCGAGCGAGGACCTCTCGRCAATTGAAGCCGAAATGGGCCGAATTATACAAGAGAATCTGCCAATCCTGCGCAGCGAAGTCAGCCGTGAGAATGCATCGGCGTTATTCGCCCGGCAGGAGGAGCCGCTTAAGCTCGAGCTGATCCGCGATTTGCCGGAGGATGCGGTCATTACCCTATATGAGCAAGGCGAGTTTGTTGATTTATGTCGCGGCCCGCATTTGCCGTCAACAGGGCGTATCAAGGCGTTCAAGCTGCAAAATGTTGCCGGTGCCTACTGGCGCGGCAATTCGGACAACAAGATGCTGCAGCGTATATACGGCACATCATTTCCGAAGAAAGCACAGCTTGAAGAACATTTGGAGCTGCTGGAGGAAGCGAAGAAGCGCGATCACCGCAAGCTCGGCAAGGAGCTGGAGCTGTTTATGTTCTCCGAGGAAGCACCGGGCATGCCGTTTTACTTGCCGAATGGCATGACCATCCGTACGGAGCTTGAGAACTTGATTCGCGGCCTGCAGCGGCAGCGCGATTATGAGGAAGTGCGTACGCCATTTATGATGAACAGGCGGATGTGGGAGCAGTCCGGTCACTGGGACCACTACAAGGACAACATGTATTTCACGGATGTAGACGACACGCCGTATGCGCTTAAGCCGATGAACTGTCCGGGTCATATGCTTATATTCAAAAACAACCTGCACTCCTACAGGGAGCTGCCGATCCGGATGGCGGAATTCGGCCAGGTGCACCGGCACGAGTATTCGGGAGCCTTGAATGGCATGATGCGCGTCCGCACGTTTTGCCAGGATGATGCGCATATCTTCGTCCGGCCTGACCAAATCGAAGAAGAGATTAACAAGGCGATCGCGCTGATCGACCATGTGTACAATGTGTTTGGTTTTGAATTCAAAATCGAGCTGTCAACAAGGCCAGAGGATTCCATGGGCTCCGAGGAGCTGTGGGATCAGGCCGAGCAATCGCTGCGGAGCGTGCTGGACAACCGAAATATTACGTATCGTGTGAATGAGGGCGACGGGGCGTTCTATGGTCCCAAAATCGATTTCCATATACTCGACGCGCTCAAGCGCAGCTGGCAGTGCGGCACGATTCAGCTCGACTTCCAAATGCCGGAGAAATTTGACCTCTCCTACATTGGCGAGGACAACCAGAAGCACCGTCCGGTCGTTATCCACCGCGCGGTGTACGGTTCGATTGACCGTTTTATTGGAATATTAACCGAGCATTTCTCAGGCGCGTTCCCGCTTTGGCTGGCTCCCGTTCAAGTGAAGCTGCTGCCCGTATCGGAGAAATATATTGACTATGCCCTGCAAGTGAAACAAGTATTGGCCGAAGCCGGCATAAGGACGCAGGTGGATTCGCGCAATGAAAAGCTAGGCTATAAGATCCGCGAGGCGGGGCTCGAGAAGGTTCCTTATATGCTGGTTGTAGGGGAAAATGAGAAAAACACTGGGAAAGCTGCTGTGAGGAAACGGGGCAAGGGTGACGCGGGCATACTGCCTGTTGACGATTTTGTGAAGCAAATGGTACAGGAAATAGCCGCAAAGTCTTGATATTTGACCAAAAGCAAAACCGCCGTAGCAAAATGGCGGTTTTGCAAGTATCACTAAATGAAGAAGTATTGTTATTTGCTGACCTGCCTCGTTTTGTTCATAACGATCGTGGTAACGATATAATTGAAATAAGTTATTAAGGGTATAGCCACGATTAGGAAATATCTATCATGAATATCTACCGTAATTTTGTTTGGAATATCAGTTGAATTATAATTCATATCGGCACATAGTCAGTTGTTTCAAAAAGCCAAAAAGGTCGTGTCCTACACGACTTTTTGGCTTTTTTGATTTAGAAACGTAGGAAGTAAACAGAACTCTAATTAGCAATTGAATTAAATATAGCATAGTCTCGTCTTACCTTAGATTGTCCTGCAAGTTTAAAATCTTTATTCGTAGTGTCATAGCTAGATATTAGTTCTGGGAAAACATAGCTGGTCTTGAGGGTAAAGGAAACATTCGAGGGATAGAAGAGATGGTGCAAGCAACTTTTTCCAGAAATTAACGTTATTATTATTAACGACCAAAGGAGGTATTTAATTGTTTGAAACCCTAGCATGGATTGTATTAGGTTTTATTTGAAAAAATTAGATATAAAAAACATCATCATTCAACTAGCGGGCACAATAGAATAACAACACTTGCTATTCCATTACAAAGGCATTTAACTTCCTCTAAATATACTTACAAACCTGAATTCCATAAAATTGAAACCCCATTTGTTTTGCATTTTTTCGGTTATGCAAAAGTAGGGGTAAAACAGCAGTACACTCCAGGAGACTTTGGCTTTGAAGAACCTGTTTCCCTGATGATAAAATTGAAGAAAGGCGAATGGTATGCAACCAATGTACACATTGAACCTTAATAGAGGGCTACGGACGAGACGAACGCCTATAGAGTGAAGAGCGAAAAAACGTTAAGGAGTGAACAAATGTGAGGATGAATTATAAAGGCCTCAAAATATTGATTAGTGTTGTTTTTATCATGTGTGTAGGAGTGGGAGGTGCAATGGTATTCCAAAGCACAGATGCTAAAAATGCGACTAATCAAAGCTATATAAATTTTCAGATCAATTCTGAAAATGAACATGGACAGACATACGGTTCTGCGGAAGAAGCCATTCCCGATGAACTGCTACCTGACTTGATTCATGTAGGAAGTGTGGATGGCATTGCAGGATATGTGTTGAAAAAAGATTATCTAACAGAACTTGGCCATGATGTCCCGCTATATGATGTCGGTGGGAAAACCATAATTGGTTCTTATCATATTAGCGGCGCTAAGAATATAGATTTCTATCCTAAAAACAAAAACGGACAGGCATACGGTTCTGACGCAGATGCTACTTCTTCAGATACGAGACCTGAATTAATTAGTGCTATGGGTGTGGATGGCATAGAAGGATATGTGCTGAAAAAAGACTTAGATGGTGAGCTACCAAAATCACCCGAGGAAGCCATTGCGATACAGAACAGTAGATCACCAGGTGGTCGTGATATTCCGCTATATGATGTTGATGGTGAAACCATAATTGGCGTGTTTCACATTGGAGAAAAGTAACAAAAAATATGTTCAAGTGTTACACAAACAGGAAACGGTAGTTCAATAAAAGCTTGGAAGCAGCCGACCAACAATGATCGGCTGCTTCATTCCGCAAACGGACAGGACAGAGTACTTGAATAGATTGAATGATTTGGTTAATAAATTTAAAGGTAATAATTTATAATTACTTATATATTGGGGAATGAAATAATGCAAATACGTGAAATTGAAGAAAAGGACAATCAAACAATAGAGCGAATTATTAAACGCTCATTGGAATCATTTAGCCTAAACATTCCGGGAACTGCATATTTTGACCCTCAACTGAGCAGTCTGGCACAATATTACAAGGAACAATCAAATTCAAAGTATTGGGTTGCGGTGAATGAACAAAATGAAGTGGTAGGCGGTGTGGGGATTGCACCATTTGGGCAGGAACAGGGAATTTGCGAGTTGCAAAAGCTATACATTACACCTGAAGCTCAAGGTAGGGGTCTGTCGAAAGATCTTATGAAAGTAGCACTCGACTTCTCCAAGGAACACTATACACACTGCTACTTAGAGACATTGAAGAAACTTCAAACAGCAAATCTTCTTTACATCAAATTAGGTTTCCAACAACTTGAAAGACCACTAGATGGTTCAGAGCATAATGCTACGGATGCTTGGTTTATAAAAGATTTATCGTTGAGCGCAAACAACATTCACGAAACCCAGCCCGAAAAGGATCAAGTATACAATAATGATAATTATGTCGATGAGAACCTTCGCTCTATTCAAAGTATTGAGGGTGGAGGACCGATGAGAAAAATAAATTTAAACACAATGCCGCGTCCACTGAAGGTCTTCGGTTACTTTCTCTACTCAATTTTAGTGTTAATGGGTGCGATAGCAGTCTTAATCAGTTTTATTCGTTAATAGTTGACTAATTTCATCACCGGTGTTAGTGGGTTCGCCACTCAACTAAGGGGGAACGTTAATTCAACGCATCATGGAGCAGTTGCATCGGCAGCTGCTCCATTTTTTCATATGCTAACGGGCAGAGTGGCATAATAACCAAAATATATCATTTAATCAAGGCCCGCAAATTTTTCCTTCTATGCGCCGATTTTGATTTGAATGACAGATATCAGAGTATACGAGGAGTAAAAAAATGCCGGTGACCTTAAGTAGATGACCGGCGTTTCCGTATTAGTGTTTCGGCATTTTGCTCTCGTCCATGTACAGCAGGTTCCAGCGGTGACCGTCTAGATCGGCAAATCCTGCGCCGTACATCCAGCCGTCCGTTTCACTCGGCTTGCCAAAGATGCTTCCTCCGGCAAGCTCTACTTTTTGAATAAAGGCATCTACTTCTTCTCTGCTGTCTGCGCCAATGGAAAATATGACTTCAGCGCTATGGGCAGTATCTGCGATTTTTGAACCTGTGAATTTCTCAAACGACGCATCCGGGAAAAGTAGAATCGTTGTTTGGCCTATGGCAAGTTTGGCTCTCTCATTACCAACGCTCACCGCATGGAATCCAATCTCATTGAAAAAGGCAGTTGACCTCGCAACATCTTTGACCGGCAGGTTAATCCAAATCTCCTGTGACATGGCAGTAGCCTCCTGGAATATATTTTTAACTACTCCTACTATACTCTACTTCTCAGCAGAAGCGAATCATATAACAAAATCCACAAGTTAGGACATTCCTGTCATTTAACCCGCGGTTTCCTTAGTAAGCTCCAGCATCCTCTCGTGTTCCTGAAGATTGAGGGATCAAGATGAGGTAATGCGTTTTTTTTCATTAGACTGGGAACTTCGTCTATGAATCTCGTTAACTGCCTATCACATCTAAGTTGCAATAACATATGATAAGGCATCTGTATCGGGAGGTGTAGTTATTGGTTCTCGAGGCTATTCGTCGCGAAGAAAAATTACAAATTATGAGTTCCAAACCATTTTGTAGCGATTTGGAAATAAAAGTAGCAGCCCCACGGGGGAGACGCGGATTTGCAGGAGCAATTGGGCAGCAGGGACCGCAAGGACCACAAGGGCCACCGGGACTTACGCGACCCGGACTGCTGACTTACTATGATTTTGTTCAAATTCCCAATCCGATGACAGCAGGCGGCCCTTCCATTGTTGTACTTTCATCGCCAGTCGCGCCAGCGACAACAGGGCCTGAGGTACAAGTTAGCAATCGATTTTTGGAGCTTCGTGGTATAGAAGCGAGTAGCAGAATTGCTTTAGCAGCAACCGTTGTATGGAGTTTTTCTTTCATTACGCTCCCCGCACCAGAAGTGGCCATTGGAACGCAAAGAATACAGTTTAGTTTATTTCGCGATGCGCCATTGACGGGTCAGCGCATATGCCAAGTCTTAAATGCAGGGAGCGTCACTCAAATCAACGATGAAGGCGATGCGACAACGCTCGTCACGGGGACATTCACTGCTTCATTCACATGCACAGATTCGGGATTAACGGGCAGCACGGTAAACTATTATCTAACGGCTGCTGCAGGTCCATCTACCGGGTTTAGTTTTGATCTGAATGATGGTGGTCCAACGGCTATCAACGATTTTATGAATATCAATATCAGTGAAATTCATTTTAGCGGGAAGGTTATCGGACCTAACGCTGTCTAATTATTCTGGAGGTGTAGATCGTGCATTGTGCTCCAAGGCATAAGAGAAGAAGGGTGCTAACCAAAAAATGCGGCACACGTAAAGTCAAAGTCAATGTCCGCCGAGGACCAAGAGGACTCACTGGCCCCGTTGGCCCGAGCGGCCCTGCTGGACCGGTAGGTCCCCAAGGTGTTCCAGGTCCAGCAGGGAGCGGACTGCTTACCTCCTACGGCTATATCGAAATTCCGAATCTCATGGTAGCAGGCGGACCGGTTATCATTTCGGTCGGCCTGCCGGTAGCTCCTGCTACCATTGGGCCTGAAGTACAGGTGTCGGGCGAGTTCTTAACAGTGAGCAGGGTTAATGGAGGTAGCCGCATCGCGCTTAACGCGACCATCGGATGGAGTTATATGTTTGAAAGTGGACCTGCTCCCCAATTAGCGGTTGCTAGCCAAGTGATGCGCTTCAGCATTTATCGTGATGCGGCAATTACAGGTACGTTAGTCGGTACAATCGTAGACGGCGGTACCGTAACGGAAATTAATTTGGTGGGTACGGGTACTACCCAGATACAAGGCTTTTTCACATCAACCTTTAACGTCACCGATACGGGAGCGGCAGGGCCGACAGCGAACTACTTCTTGACTGCTGCAGCTGGACCTGCATCAGGCTTTGGGGTTGGCTTTGATGCTCCGCCTGAACCGATTACGAATTTTACTAATCCGGTCATCACCGAGCTACATCTTAGCGGAGAGGTAATTAACCCGAACCCATAACTTAATCAACAAATGTGATAGATAGCAAACTCTTTTCCAATCTCCAGTCCCCCAATTGGACCGATTGGCTGAAGGGAATGAAAGGAGTCACATTAAAGTAACCGGATTGAACTAATGGGTAACGGTAGTTGAATAATACATGGATGAGCAGGCGCTATCGGTGCCTGCTCATTTTGTTAAGCTATACGGGCAGGATCGTTTAAGAGCAAGAGACCTCCTCTATTTTCAAAAAAAGGGAAAGGTAGAATAAAATCAATCGGTTTCGCTTGAAGATGAATGGATTCTTCCTGTGTATTTTCCAAATGGAAATTTGTTTTTTTAAATGCTGGCAAGTGGTGTAGAACAACTTTCCGTCCTTTTATGAGTCTAATATGATAATCCAAATTTACTATAAAAAGGAGTATGTAGGATGATAAAGAAAAAACAAATTCATAGGTTATTACTCTTAATTGTTGTTCTAATGCTAAACCTATTACAAGTAAATACCGTTTTCGGTCAGAAAAATATAGCTGTTAGAGGTATTCCGCTTACCGATATTATTGATATTGATTCCTTTGAGGGACGAAACATGGCATTACAAAATGATGGAACGATTTGGACGTGGTCAGGCAATGAACACGCTAAACGTGGTCCTAAAATTCCAGGAGCTATCTCAGTAGAAGTTGGCAATCTTGCTTTGAAATCGGACGGCACGGTGTGGACTTGGGGTTCCAATACATATGGACTTATTGGAAACGGCAGTGTGGCTGAGAAAACATACGAGCCAACTCAAGTAATTGGCTTGAATAAGGTGACTGCTATAGCAAGCGGAGGTCATTATCACGTAGCACTTACGAAAGAGAGGGTCGCTTGGGTATGGGGAGATGTGTGCATGTCCGCAATGACGCGGTCAGATTTCACTTTCGATGAATCCTATTGCAGCACGATGCCAGATCATTCAGACATGGATCAAGCCTATTCACCTGGTAAAGCCAATGTTTCCGATGTTACTTCAATTGCAGCCTCAACTAACAACGTCTCCTTTGTCAAAGGAGATGGCCGCGTTGAAAGGTGGGGGTATTGGAATCACATTCGAATGGGCAAAGATACAACGACTGCAATAAAGGATGTGATAACCGTTTCAGAAATGAGCAATGATTATAACGGCGCCATGTTTATGCTCAAAAAAGGCGGATTTCTAAACTACGATAACAGAGAAGCTACATCAATAAAAGGTGGATTTATTAAAATATCAGCGGCACGTCACAGCTCTAATTATAATTTGGCCTTACATCCAAATGGTACGGTATGGAACTTTGAAGAAAACGGTTCGCTTAAACAGCTCAAAGGATTAACTGCTATTTTAGATATCGAATCCAGGCTTATGAATAGCGGTATCGCGTTAGACAAGAAAGGAACGGTAAGGTCATGGGGATCAAGTAACATAGAACTTATTCAAACTAAAGAACCGAAACCAATTACAGACATTAAGCCCTCAACTGTAATGAAAGGCTATACGATTCAATTCAATGACTCCAAGCTCCCCCTTAGCTCTGACCCCTTCATTATAAATGGGACGACCTTTGTGCCGCTTCGCGATATATTTGAAGCCATGGGCGCAAAAGTCTCGTATGATGCTGGGAAGATTACGATAAGCAAAGACCAAACCAAGCTTCTATTAGAGGTCTATAAACATGAAGCCGTAATCAATGGCAAGAAGAAGCAGCTGCCAGAACCACCGCGATATGATGGAGGCAGAACTTTTGTACCGCTTCGCTTTATAACAGAAGCACTTGGCGCTAGCGTAAATTGGAATCTTGCAAACGACACGATTATTATAAAAACGCCACCTATCAAAGGATAATTTTTTGAGTTTATTGCAGCTACGACAGCTGCTTACTATCATCGTTCCGATTCACGGGCAGATCCAAAATAAGTCGGAGATAGGTTATTCCTGGTGTATTTTTACGATGCGAACTTTGCTATTATTGGATATCACATCACCCCAATTATCTACCTAATGATCTCGATTTACTTTACCGATGATATGTCTTCGGCAATATTATGATAAGATAATTTCAATTCAATCGTTCATGTGTTTTGACCAAGGAGGGACTCGATGGATCAGGACTTTGGAAATCAATTAACGCATGAATTTAAAGAGAATCAATTAGTGTTAATTGCGATTGGAAATGAAACTCGACAAGCCATTCTCATTACTTTGGCACAGGGGTCTGGAATGCGTGTGGGAGAAATTAGTATGAATACACATTTATCTAGACCTGCACTTTCACATCATTTAAAAATACTAAAAGACGCTGGAATTGTAAGTGTCCATAAAGAGGGAACCAAAAACTTTTATCGTATAGATGCCAAAAACAAATTGCAATCCTTACGAGATCTAGTTGACGGTGTAATAAAACTATGTGAATAAATCGCGATACAACAATTATAGTCCATACCAAAGGGGGGGCGGATCGATGAGCTTATCAGTTGAAGCGATAAATGGAGTGGAAATTCCTCAGCTTGGATTTGGGGTCTATAATGTCAAACAAGGTAAAGATGGAGTTTTTGAGAAGACCATTAGCGAAGCCATTAAAACAGGTTACCGACATTTCGATACGGCACGAATATACGGTAATGAAGAAGCATTGGGGCGAGAAATACAAAACAGTGGCATTGCCCGAGAGGATTTTTTTTTAACGTCAAAAGTATGGACAACCGATCTAGGTTATGCACAAACGCAACGGGCTTTTGAGAAAAGCTGTAAAAAACTAAATACAAATTACCTTGACATGTATCTCATTCATTTCGCTGGTCCCCATTACGTAGAGGCTTGGAAGGCAATGGAGAAACTTTATACTGAGGGGAAAGTCCGAGTCATTGGAGTAGCCAACTTCGAGATTGAGCACCTTGAACATCTTATGAAGCATGCTAAGATTGCTCCGATGGTCAATCAAATTGAGACCCATCCAGAGTTTCAACAACATCGATTGCGAGAGTACATGTTACATCATCAGATTTTGCATGAGGCTTGGGGGCCGTTGGGCCAAGGAAATAAGTCTTTGTTTGAGAATGAGGTACTCAAATCTATTGCTCGCCATCATCAGAAAACGGTTGGACAAGTCATTTTGCGATGGCATTTAAATAGAGATACTATCGTTATACCAAAATCCTCAAATCCCAAAAGGATAAAGGAAAACATCGACATACTCGACTTCCATTTAAGCGATGAAGAAATGGATCGCATTGGGGAGATGGATACGGGGAAACGATATTCTGTAAACCCGAAGGGGTACAATGTAAACCCAATTGTAGTAAGCTTGATGAAACTATTTTTGAAGTAACGTCATAAGAATATGGATAAAGTACGAACGAAGAGAGGAGTATGACCATTACTAGTGAAGAAACCCGAGCAATCATCAATAATTATGTTGAGTCCTAGCGTTTACCAATAAACCCCGACTTTTCAACAGGGAACGATAGCTCAATAACAGAAATTCGAATACCCCCCCACTTTTATGAACATGACTACATACAAATCCTTTTTAGAAACATAGAAAAGGCCCTTCAAACCATTTGCTTTTTTATGATTGAAGTAAAGATCATAAAGGGGAAATGGAAAATTAGGGCTTTTATGTTCGTTTAGTTTCTTCTATAAGTTTATTACTTATGAAATTCTGCCACATCAAATTTCTTTTGCTGCTACTGTAAAAGTCCGGTGTACATATAACGTGTTCACGTTCTGCATTTGTCGTTCTCTGTTGGAAGGTTTCAAATACAGCCTGTAGTCTTATCCCAGAAAAGTCCATATCTCTAGTCGGTCTGATCTAGAAACAAAACCAGGTTCGCCTCCTAATCAGGAGGCGACTTCTTTCAATTAAGCTGTCGAGCATTCACCTAAGAATATAGAACAGCCCGAAAAACGGGGCTGCCTCATGTCACCTATTTATAGATGCGAACCGCCACTAGCGTCGATTACCTGCCCCGTAATCCATCCGCCCTCTGGAGATGCGAGGAATACCGCGATATCCGCAATATCCTTAGGTTCGCCCCACCTTCCGAAAATCGAGAAGTTAGCGCCAAACTGACGGCTACCGGGATCCTGAAGCATACCCGCGTTCATATCCGTAGCCACGAATCCCGGGGCAATCGCATTGATCGTAATTCCACGCGGGCCGAGTTGGTTGGCCAACGAAAGAGTCAGTCCATTGATAGCTGCTTTCGACATACTGTACGCTGGTATTGAAGGTAGGGAAATACGTGTAACTGCCGATGAAATTTGAATGATGCGCCCATCATTACGAAGATGCGGCAGCACTTGCTGAATCATGAAGAACGGCGCCTTCACATTCAGCGATATTAGCGAATCAAAGTCTTCTTCTTTCGTATCTTCGATGGCAGTAGCAAGACTCGTCCCAGCATTGTTGACGAGAATATCGATTCCTGTCGTACCAAAGCGTGTGGTGAGTTCTTGTTCTACAGTGGCATAAAAAGTCTGGATCCCATTAAGCGTACCGAGGTCGGATCCGACGGCAAAGGCAGATCCTCCGCTGCGGTTAATGTCCTCAACTACTTCTTCTGCAGAGCCTCGGCTGGCTAAATAGTGCACAACGACGGTCGCTCCTTCGCGGCCAAGCCTCTGTGCGATACCCCGACCGATGCCTCGGCTGCCCCCAGTCACGATCGCTACTTTGTTGAACAGCTTCCCCATGTTCTCCAACTCCTGACGATTAATTTTTTTCATTTCAGTTATACCACACCCGGACTTTCGCGATGTTGCGCTCTTATTCTCACTCCCGACAGATTGTAAAAGAAAAAGAGTACTAGAATAGAATTGTTGATTTGATACGGTTTCTGGACTAAGAACGATAAAGGAGCAGCCGCAGCTGCTCCTTTTACTTACGCATAAAATGTCCTATTAGCGTTAAGCTAACTGGCAGGTTAGTTGAATAATCAAACGAAAAATATTGATGGTAATTTCCCTGTTTCATTTGCTATAATTCCATAAAATGGTCATTGGAATGGAGTTGGTTTTAATGAATATTATGTTTGTATGTACCGATAATTTTACTCGAAGCGTAATAGCTGAATTTTGTATGAAGGATTTTCTCCGTAGTATTAATAAGACTTCATTTAAGGTTGCTTCGGCTGGGATAAGAGCAAATAGTGATATTAGCAAGTATTCCAATATTCACTTTAATATAATGAATGAATTGAATATAGACACCACTGACTTCAAAAGAACGCTTTTTGATGAAAATCACTTTAAAGAGTACGATATAATTATTGCAATGAGTGAACTTCATAGAGATTATATTAAAGAGCAGTACAATCGTGAAATCCCATTATTCAATGAAGTATATAACGGTCAGAAAACAGCAGTGAATATAGGTGGTCCCGATAGTGAAGATTTTGTAGAACAAATGAAAAAATTGGTTCATTTCTTTTATGAAGCAGCGCCCCGTATCATACATAATCTAGAACAAAAGGCTGCCTTTTAGTGAGTAGTTTCTATTTCATCAAAAATGACATGATTAAGCTGGCCAAGTTAATGAGTACATTACGCTAACTTGGAACTATAGCTCAATAAACACAAGAGGCTGCTGGTCAAACGATCGGCTGCCTTTATTAGTTAGTGGTACAATCGAGACAAGGATGATTTCATAAATGATTGAGGTGTTGAAAATAGACAAGACCAAGGTAATGGCGTATTTCAGTCTCTTAGGAGAGAAATTTCAAGTAAATGAAGTTACTGAATTGCTCAGCATAGAACCAACAGAATCGTATAATAAAGGTGATGTTATTGTTAGACAGAAGAATGACAAAATAATTAATACCACAGTACATTACAGAAAAGAAACAGCCTGGGTACTAAGTTCAGGGTATCAAGAATCCTATGATGTTACTGAACAATTGGCTCATGTTTTGGAACCATTGAAAAATAAAACAGCGATAATAAATCAGTTAAGAAAGACGTATAGATTGGATTGCCTTTTCTCAATCGTAATAATAATGGAAAATGGTCGAACGCCAGCTTTACACCTCGATAATAAACAGATTGAATTCGCAAAAAGCGTAGAAGCGGAGTTTGATATTGATTTATATGCAAACCCATATAAAAGCGATTTTGACATGTAAAAAGCGAAAGACTGTTGAGCTAACTGGAAACTATAGCTTAATGAAAAGGCAACCGTCCGTCTGTCGCTTTAATTGAGAAACGGGGAAATTAAGCATGGACAAGAAAAAACAGGCTCTGGAGAAAGCGGAAATTGTGTATGAAACAAGCGAGGTCATAACGGCGAAAGTTTACAAGGTCAGCTCGGAGCAGAAAGAGGAACTTGATCGTCTGTCTGCTGATAGGATCGAAAAGTTACGCGAGGGGGCAGTACCGAAGATCCGCGAACGGTACGAGCAACTAGTCAAGCTACAGCTGCAACACCCGAAGGCCAACGAAGGTGTGAATCCTCCGGAGGATTAAGCTATCGGGAAACTATAGCTTAATAAACAACTAAGACGCCGATGTGGCACTGATCGGCAGCAGCGTTATGTTAACAGGCGGGATAATTAGAACATAACCAATATCAGAAGGTGATAAATAGGTGAACATAAATATAGAGTTTCTAACCCAAGTAATTAATAATTGGGACCCTGTTGGTCTTTTAGCAGGAGGTGCTCCAGAAAACGAATATAGCGTTGAAGTAATAGAAATCGCTCAGAAATCCTCGTCGTGTAAGTCTGAAACAGATTTAGCGATACTTATTTACGGAGTGTTCAACGATAAATTGGAGGTAAAATTAAATCAACTTGATTGCTTAAAGCAGGCATTTAAAATTATTGAATACGGAAGATAACAGCAACAAGTGATGATTAAACTAACTGGGAACTATAGCTTCATAATCACCAGGACGAGGCTGCCGGCATAAATTGGCAGCCTCGTTGAGCTAACTGGCAGGATAGCGTGGTGCTCTGGTCAAATTGTTTACCATAGATAAGCCATAAAGTTTTCAAATTGTGAGGGATAGCATGAAAAGGAAAACTAAAGAGGCATTTTACAATAACGCGTTAGATTGTACTGATTTATTGTCAATAGGTATGGAGTATTTTGGGTTTAATGACCGCGCTCGAAAAACGATGGATAGCTTTTTTGATTATGAATACCAACAATGTGAAATTGAACAGAGAATCAAGAAGAAACTTGCAAGCGCATATATGGCCTTCTTAGGAAAGACCAATTTCAGAGATAGATCGGATATAAACAACAAAGTTCTATTCGATAAGTTATCAGGAGAATTGGCAGAAATCAAAGAAGAATTGGGATTCAGCTAACTCTACGAGCACGATTGAGTACCAAAATAAATTATTGTACATAAAAACCAAGGAGAAATACTTAATATGAATGATTCTTTTGAACTGGAAATCATACCAGGGATAAGGGTAGGTAAGTATCATTTAAGATGGAATATTGATGAGTTAATCAGTAAAATAGATTTTGAATATGAAATAGTTCAACATAATAAATATGAGATGACTGTTATCGAGAGTAATGATTTTTGGTTTACCTTGAATAAAACGAAGGGTTTGTACAATATTTATGCCAAAGGGAACTATAAAGGAATGTATAATAATCTTGTAGGTATAGGGTCAGTTTTAAATCAAATTAGTGGATTGAAATATGAGATAGATGAGGAGTTCTTATACGATACTATGTGGTGGCGGTTTAAACCAACCAATGTGAAAGGTATTCATTTTGTACCTGATAATGAATGGGATGATAGTTCATCTATACATTCAATTCACGTATTTTTTTGATAATAGCAAACTAACCAATGATCAAGTTATTAAGCTAACTATCATAATCACCAGGACGAGTCTGCCGGCATTGAACGGTAGATTCGTTGAGCTAACTGGCAGGAAAGTTAAAGAATGACTTCTATTATAGATAGGATGATTATTATTGATTACTACAAAAACAAAGTAAAATGGTGTGTAATTTGTGACCAGGGCTGGGTTGAAATTTTAAAAGAAGCTAGCTCAAACAAGCTAATTCTATGTTGTAGTGAATGTGAATCAACTTGGGAACATCCTAATTATGTTCATAATGCTGAAAAAGCATCTTCAAGAGATGAACTACTGATTAAACCTAATAATGACGAAATCAAGCACTGGGAGAAATATATAAACGAACGTTAATGGAACCGATGATCATATAACAGGTAGTTCAACTAACGGGTAGCGATAGCACCATGCACAACTGCCGGACCACCGGCAGCCATTATTGAAATAACTGTCAGGTGACAGCGGTGAGGCCGCTTTATCCGACGCCATATTTGGCGAGATACTGCGGATACGAGTGAAGATGAACGGACTTAGCCTTACGCTGGGCCTCTGCCCGATGCTCTGGTATCTGCTCCGCCTCAACATAATCGGCCAGCACGTCGATGACGTCATCGAGCAGCTTTGCCCGAAAATATAGTTCCAACCGCTCGACGGCCGCAGCCCCTGCTCCTGCCAGAACCTTCTCCCTCCATATCGGCCATGTCGGATCATGCGTTAGTGGCCAAAGCAGTACCGAGTAGTCCATCGCCGCATCGCCCTGGCCGGAAAGATCGTCCCAGTCGATGATCCGGAACCCGTTCCTGCCGCACGTCAGTACGTTGTTGCCATTCAGGTCGTTATGAACAACATCGCCCGCTGGGAGTAGAAATGCAGGTGTCTGCCGGACTGTATCCCTCAGCCTCCTGATCTCTTCCCCGAACCACGAAATCGTCTCGTCCGACACGAAATCCCTGAGCAGCTCTCGCGACCCGCGGATTCCATCGAGATCATCAGTAAACCGGGCAATGTACTCGTCCTCAAATGCATTCGCATAAGTGCGTATCTCCTCCTTAGGCAGCATACTGCGAAGACGATCGTCGCGATGGAGCTTCGCGGCGGTCTCCATGACACCCGTCAGCGCGGCTTCGGGATTCCGCACTTCCGCAAGCGTGGTCGCATCCTCGATATATTCGAAAACAAGGCCGTACGGATACCCCGGCACGATTTCGTGGTCAATTGCATGGACCAGCCTAGGCGCGGCGTAGTGCTCGGCAAGATAATCGCTGACGACCGCCCACTGTCGCAGCCGCGCGGCTTTGCTAGGTGGAGCCAGCTTGACGTGAAGGCGTGTGCGGCCGTCCGTCAAACAGATAGACAAGTTGCCAAAGCCTCCGGGGTTATATATATGACGCTCGGATCTTATTCGGGCCTATGCCAATCACATCGGCGTTTGCGGACGCCCACTCCTCAATCATTCGTTCTGCTTGTCGTACTTCCATATCTACACCCTGCCTTCTCGCCATATTCCGGTCTATACCGGATATATTAGCATGAAACCGATCATTGATGCAGGTAAAGGACGGTTATAAATCGAAATTGGTTATCCAAAGGAGATCTTATGTTAAGAGGATATGTTGTTAGTTGACTAACACATGAACGAGCAGGCGCTGCAAAGGCCTGTTCTTTTTATTATGCTAACGGAGAGATTGAAACATTAATCAATTTTTTTTGATAAAGCAATTGACTAGAGGGGAGAATGGTGAT
This sequence comes from Paenibacillus sp. 2TAB23, assembly GCF_052115165.1. Taxonomy (NCBI): domain Bacteria; kingdom Bacillati; phylum Bacillota; class Bacilli; order Caryophanales; family Paenibacillaceae; genus Paenibacillus; species Paenibacillus sp. 2TAB23. Next base: position 78,294 of record NZ_JBFRGD010000025.1, on the reverse strand, counting down.
AAATTCAATTCAACTAATAAATCAAAAAAAATTGATTAATAAAAGAAGGTTATGATCCCTATGAACGAGGTTTCGCTCAAAGATTACGAATCAAAATTTAAAGCGCTTGCCGATGAAAAACGGCTTCAAATCATGTATGAGCTTACCCAACGCGGAAATACTTGCGTTTGCGATCTCACTGATATTTTCGAGATGTCTCAATCCAAGCTATCATATCACCTGAAGATTTTGCTTGATGCCGGGTTTATTACGAAGGAGACGCGCGGTACTTGGAGTTATTACGAAATTAATCAAGAACAGGTTAGCCATATCCTTTCTGAGGAGCTGTGCTGCATTTTCAAACCAACTCGAACGGGTAGTGACTGCTGCGGAGCGACAATTGAAAAAGAAACTAATTGCTGAGTTTATAGGAACGTATTTTTTAGTGTTTGCCGGTCCTGGGGCAATGGTGATTGAGGAGATCACTAAAAGTATTACACATGTAGGAATTGCCCTGACATTCGGGCTTGTTGTTACAGTTCTGATCTATACATTCGGTCATATATCAGGTGCCCATTTTAATCCTGCGGTAACGATTGGATTTTGGGTACGGGGAGATATTTCACTTCGAGACAGTTTGTATTACATGTCGATTCAGTTTGTTGCGGCCATCGCTGCTGCATGCACTCTTTTTCTTTTGTTTGGAAATGTCGCGAGTTTAGGCGCAACACTACCTCGTTCATCTGAGAGCCAATCGTTTGTTTTGGAGTTTATTTTGACGTTTTTGTTGATGATCGTCATCTTGGGGTCAGCTGTACACGGTAAAGCGGTTAAAAGCTTTGCTGGCATATCGATTGGAGCTACTGTCGGGCTGATGGCGATGTTCGCAGGTCCGATCAGTGGAGCATCTATGAATCCCGCACGTTCACTAGGACCAGCATTGGTTTCAGGTGATATGCAACACCTGTGGTTGTACTTAGTGGCTACTGTTCTGGGAGCAATTGCTGCTTCAATGGTTTATAAAACATTACATGAATAAGGAGCTGAATGAATTGGAGAAGAAACTAGTTTATTTTCTTTGCACAGGTAATTCCTGCAGAAGCCAAATAGCAGACGGGTTTTTGAGAGCGCTGGGAAGTGAAAGCTACGAAGTCAAAAGCGCCGGTCTTGAAGCACATGGGTTAAATCCTCGGGCAGTCCGAGTCATGGATGAAGCCGGTGTGGACATCTCTGAGCATTCTTCGGACGTGATTGACCCCAAGATCCTAAATCAAGCAGATTACATCATCACACTATGCGGTCACGCAAACGATCATTGCCCGGTCGTTCACAACGATAAAGCTGAAAAATGGCATTGGAGCTTTGAGGACCCTGCGAAAGCGACTGGTACGGAAGAAGAAATCATGGCAGAGTTCCGCGAAGTGCGTGAATCCATTAAAAATCGTATTGAACGATTTGTGAAAGAAGGTAAATGAGCATGATGAAACGGATGCACGTAGCGGTAAACTGCAGCGACCTTCAGAAATCGCTCGACTTTTACAAAGCCTTTTTTGGTGCTGAGCCGACGAAGGTGAAAGAAAATTACGCGAAGTTTGAGCTAGATAATCCGGCACTCCATTTTTCATTAAATGTCCGTCCTTTTGAAAAAAACGGCGTACTCAACCATCTGGGTTTTCAAGTCAATAATACCGAAGATGTTCTGGCTATTGGTGATCGCCTTCAAAAGTCCGGGCTGCTTCTTATCGATGAAATGAACACGACCTGTTGCTACGCGGTGCAAGATAAGGTTTGGGTACATGACCCGGATGGAAATGCATGGGAAATTTTTTCCGCAAAAGAGGATTCAGAATTTGAAAGCGCTGGGGAACCGCGTGACGTTTCGCTCTGCTGCGCTCCTCCCTCCGGCCCGCAAGCTATTGCATTCGGATCATTCAAAAAAGGTGGACTTTAAACTAACAGTCACTATTAATAATCATTTGAGCGAGGCTGCCGTTATGAAATGGCAGCCTCGTTGAGGTAACTGGCAGGAATGTGGAACAATGGACCCTAGTCCTTTATGAGCTGTGCAAGCATTAGGAAATCATTGAGCTTAAGAAGATGAGGAAGTCCGAACGGGAAGCAAGGGAATACTGTTTTGGCTCATGTGCAGCTGGCATAGGAGGTCAGCTGGAATCTTCTAGCATAGAAAAATTGCTTTGTAATAAATAACACTAAGTATTATTTGGTGATACTACGCGATTAAAAGGTTATACTTGTGTTCAAATAGGCTATCGACTGCCTGCATGTAATCGCAAACCCGTTCAATTGGCTCTAACCTTAGATTTCTCGATGCTGCTTCCTATTTTCGGCTTGCGAAGCAGCAAGGCCAGCGGCAGAGCAGACAGAATAATGATGGCGGAGAATAAGAAAGCGTCGTTAATGCTTAGCGTATAAGCCGAGGGATAGACCGCATCGTTTTTCCCAAGCTGCTCTTGATGAACAGCTAGCCTTGCATAAAATAACGACGTAAACAAACCCAGCGCCATCGCGCTGAATATTTGCCGTAGCCAGTTGATGAGCGCTGAGGCGTGGCCGGACAACTCCTTGGGAATGGCCATCATGCCGGCATTGGTCACAGGCGTCAGTGCTAGGCCGGTTCCCGTATTGCGGATCGCGATAATAATCATAATAGCCAGCAGACTGGTGCTGACCTGCATCCTGCTGAACAAGAAGGTGGTAACGATTAGGATGGAGGTGCCGATAATGGCGAGCACTGCCGGTCCGAATTTATGATAATACCGGCCGGAGAAGAAGGTTGCGCAAGTTAAACAAGCGGCTCCCGGCAGAAATAACAGCCCGATATGAAAAGAGCTGAGCCCGTGAATTTCCGACAAATACAGCGGCACAAAATAAATGCCTGAGTAGAGCGCAACAGATAGGATTAGGGAAACAACCAAGCTGATCGTAAACGTACGGTTGCGGAATAAACGAAGCTGCAGCAATGGCGTCTTTGCTCTTAGCTGATGGATAACAAACCAAACCGCGCTGCCAGCCCCGACGGTCAAGCACACCCAAAAAGCAGCGGATTGCCAGCCCCAGGCATATATATTTCCAAAAAGAAGCAGCAGCGACAGGCTGCCCGAGGCTGCAAGCACAAGTCCGAGACGATCCAGCTTGGTTTCCTTGTTAACGGAATTGGTAGGGAGAATTCGGCTGCCGATCACGAGCGCAACTATGCCGACAGGCACCGTTACGAGAAAGATATAATGCCAGTCGTAGCCTTGCAGCCAGCCGCTGACCGATGGGGCAAGCGCTGTTCCGAGTATAGTGGAGAACGACCAGACACTAACCGCAAGGGGCTGCTTGTCGGCTGGAACGGTCCGGTAGATCAACGCCAGCGAGACCGGCTGAATGAGTCCGCAGAATACACCCTGCAAAATGCGAAAGGCGATAAGCGCGTAAATATTCCAAGAGAAAGCGCAGAGCACCGAGGTAACCGTAATGCCCGCTAGGCAAAATAAAAAAACTTGTTTGCCCCCGAAACGATCTCCCGCATAGCCGCTGGCTGGAGCAATGACTCCGCAGGCGAGCGAAAATCCGGTGATAATCCACTGCACCTTTCCTAAATCCGTATCGAAAATGCCGATAAAGCCCGGCAGCGAAACATTCAATGAAACGACATGGTACATGCCAACGAACGATCCGAAGAAGAGTGTCGCTAAGGCAGGCCAGAACGATGGTTTGGCAATAATCGGTTTACTTAGCTTTTCGGTTAGTCCTGCTGACAACCGCTCACCTCCTATTTTTCACATTCGGATGGGTTCTAGAATAAGATATACCTATAAATCCATCATAGCACATCGGAATAATAAATTATTATTGAAATGTTGTATAAAGCGATAGAACGATTTGTGGTTACACTTGACTTGGACACGATAAAAAAGCGGAGTTATCCTTTACTCAGACGGCGGCAGGCGCAAGCACAAAGCAGGACTGCTTCATATAATGCAGGGTATAGACCCATTAAGGAAATGCGTCAAAAAATCGCATATCGTGGGAGGGACTGCAGATGGCTAGGTTTCAACATATCCACGAGCTTATTGGCAATACGCCTCTGGTCGAGCTTCAAGGTTATGCGCTGCCGGATGGAGTGAGGCTGTATGCAAAGCTGGAATATAAAAACCCGGGAGGCAGTATCAAAGACCGACTCGGCGTCGAGCTGCTGAATCATGCGTTTGCCAGCGGGCAGCTGGCGCCTGGCGGTACGGTTATCGAAGCAACGGCAGGCAACACAGGGATAGGGCTTGCTTTGGCGGCAATCGGGCGAGGAGTTTCGATGCTGTTCGTTGTACCGGAGAAATTCAGCATGGAGAAGCAGCAGCTTATGAAGGCGCTTGGAGCGACCATAGTGAATACGCCGTCTGAGCTTGGAATAGTCGGCGCGGTGGAGAAGGCGGAAGAGCTGCTCAAAGCCATTCCAGGCTCTTACTCGCCAAGGCAGTTCTCCAATGCGGCTAATCCAGAAACGTATTATAAAACGCTGGGTCCCGAGCTTTGGAATGAATTGCATGGCGAAATCGATACATTTGTCGCTGGTGCGGGCACCGGAGGCACCTTTATGGGAACGGCGCGTTATTTGAAGGAGCGCAACCCGAATATAAAGACCGTGATTGTCGAGCCGGAAGGCTCCATTCTGGGCGGAGGCCCGCTTGGCCCGCATCGGACCGAAGGTATCGGCGTAGAGAAGCTCGCCCCGTTTATGGACATCTCTTATTTCGATGCTATTTATACGGTAACGGATGAGCATGCTTTTGCAAGGGTGAAGGGGCTGGCACGGCTAGAGGGGATGCTGGTTGGAAGCTCTTCGGGGGCGGCACTGCATGCGGCACTTCTTGAAGCGGCGGCGGCAAAGCCGAACAGCCGAATCGTTACGGTATTCCCAGACGGCAGCGAGCGGTATTTGAGCAAACAGATATATGGCGGGGGTGCTTAGGCTGAAGCGGAAAACAAAGCTTATCCATGGCGGAAGCCCGTTTGATCCTCATACGGGAGCAGTAAGCGTTCCGATTTATCAAGTTAGCACGTATAAACAGGATGATATTGGCGTGCATAAAGGATATGAATATTCACGTACGGGCAATCCAACGCGCCATGCCCTCGAGCAGTATATTGCTGATTTGGAGGAAGGCGCAAGAGGGTTTGCGTTCAGCTCGGGAATGGCTGCGATCCATGCCGTATTTTCCTTGCTGAAAGCAGGAGATCATATCATTCTAACAGACGATGTATATGGGGGAACGTATCGCATCGCGACAAAGGTACTGAATCGGCTAGGGATCGACACTACCTTTGCGGATACGACAAGCTTGGAGGAAGTTGCAAAAGCGCTTCAGCCCAATACGAAAGCTCTATTCGTCGAAACGCCTACAAATCCACTGCTTAAAGTGTCCGATATTGCAGCGCTAGCAGAATGGTGTAAAGCCGAGGAGCTGCTCTTCATTGTCGATAATACGTTCAGCACCCCCTATTGGCAGAATCCGCTGGCGTTAGGAGCGGATATTGTACTGCATTCGGCAACGAAGTACATCGGCGGGCACAGCGATGTAGTCGCAGGGCTGGCTGTCGTGAAGAACGACAAGCTGGGCGAGGAGCTGCATTTTGTGCAAAATGCAACGGGCGGCGTGCTTGGACCGCAGGACGCATGGCTGCTCATGCGAGGCTTGAAGACACTCGGCCTGCGGATGGAGGCCCATGAGGAAAACGCTCATGCTATTGTCGAATATTTGTCGGAACGGGATACGATTGAAAGCATTCATTATCCGGGATTGCGGAGCCATCCGCAGCATGAGCTTGCTAAACGTCAAGCGCGCGGCTTCGGCGGCATTGTCTCCTTTGATGTAGGCAGCGGTGAGAAGGCAGCGGATATGATCCGAAGGCTGAAATACTTTACGCTAGCTGAAAGCTTGGGAGCTGTGGAGAGTCTCATATCCGTGCCGGCAAAAATGACACATGCTTCCATACCCAGGGAGAGGCGGTCATTGCTTGGCATTACCGATGGCTTGGTCCGTATTTCTGTCGGTATTGAAGACCACGAGGATCTGATCGCGGATTTGGAGCAGGCTTTGGCGGAATAATCGGTTTGAGTGGATTTGGTAATATTAAGATAAGTTGAAGCTACCAATCGTATTGCAACTTAAACCATCTTGGGCTCGTTAGGAGTGTACATGCAACAATACTTCTAACAACAAAGGATGGTAGACATATGAAACTCAAGAAGCTATTGAACAAAAATATAATGGTGGCCTCTTTGACGACAGCGGTGCTTCTCAGCGCTGTAGCACCGGGAGCTGTTTCTTACGGGGCAGCAGGAGCTGCAAATACCCCTCTTCAATTCCAAATCGGCAGCAAAAAGGCAACGGACTACCGCGGGGAGTACACGTTGGCTGTAGCTCCTTACATCTTGAATGGCGTAACGATGGTACCAGTACGAGCTTTGGCTGAAGGCCTTCAAGCCTCCATTCATTTGGATTCGGCAACTAAACAAATCACTTTAGCGAAGGATGGCTTAACGGTAACGGTAACGCTGAATAGCGATGCGGTCATTGGCACTTATATTAAAAACGTGAAGCTGCCGGCTAAAGTAACCGCGGTGAAGGGCACAACCTTTGTTCCTGCCAAAAGCGTGGCACAGCTCCTTGGAGCCGCAACCCTTTGGAACGCAAAAGAGAAAAAGATCACGCTGCAGGCGGGAGAGAGCGCGCAATCGTTCCCATTTAACTTTGATCAAGGAGAGGATGGCTGGAAGGGGGATTTCGCAGATCTTCCAGTAGACTACGATCCGGCAATCTACGAGCTGAAATATGCAAGAGAGCTGCTTCCTACCGCTGGGAACAAGACAAACTACGGACTGAAGCTGAACGGTATGAACCGCAGCGATGATTTGTTTATGTATGTGACGAAGAAGTTGGAAGGCTTAAAACCGAATACGACGTATGAGGCCTCATTATCGTTCAAGCTTTATACCGACCAATCAGGCGGCATGATGGGAGTTGGGGGCGCTCCAGGTGAAGCGGTCAGAATCAAAGCCGGTTTTGTAAGCAAGGAGCCTGCCAGATTGCAAGTGGATGAGGGCGGTCATCTGTATTATAAAGTGAATGTCGACAAGGGCAATCAAAGTACAGAAGGCACAGACATGAAAATCGTTGGAAATATGGTACAGCCAAACAGTGATCTGACGGGCTTTCAGCCAGTTGCAATGGAATATTCGGCAGTGCTCAAAACCAATGAAAAAGGCGAGCTATATGTTATAGTAGGAAGCGACTCTGGCTATGAGGGATTAACGACCTTATATCTGGATGACATGAACGTAAAGCTGCTGCCTAAGAAATAAATAGGAGTCGGAGAGCTGCCAGCATAAACGCAGTGAAAGACATCACACATATGAGAGGCTGTTCTTCAAGGTTATCGACCTTGAAGAGCAGTCTTATTTATTTTTTTGATAATATAAGCGATTTTTAATAAAAATGGGAAGGATTGTGATCCTCGCAGCTAGAATAAAGGATAATGTCCAACAATATGGAAACAAGCCATCCCGGAAAGGTTAATTGGTAAAACAACATGATAAAAAACGATATGATAACAGAAGCACATAAACAATGTCGGTTGCGAGGCCTGAATCCGGATGAGCTGCCTATATATACTGAATGGCTTTCAAGCGAGGCGCTGGAAAGCCAGCAAAGCCACTACAAAGAGATTATTGAAGTCATAAGCGTGTTTGTAGACAAATTTCTGTCCTCTGTCGCGGAGGATCCTTTCTTTGCTGCGATTACCGATCATCAAGGACATATTCTTGAGTTCAGGGGCAATCCCGCAATTATAAGCACAGCCCGCCAATTGGGCATAACCGAAGGAGTACGCTTCTGCGAGGAGCTTGGGCCAAATGCGATCGATATGGCTCTGCGCACTAACGGTCCGATTGAGCTTAAGGGACAGGATCATTACCACCATGTTCTGCACCAGCTCGCATGCTATACGGCACCTTTCCATTTGGAAAGTAGTGGGCAGCTGCTGGGGTCGCTCTCGATTATGACAGACACCAGCTCCGCGCACCCGCATTTGTTAGCCTTATTATGCACCATAGTTGATTCTATCGAGCGTGAGCTTCTGCTCCGCAAGCATAATACGCAGCTGCAAATTCTGAATCAAGTGCTGCTGGAAACGAACTACTACGGTGTCATTATTACGGATGCTTTGGGCACCATACTAGAAATAAACGATTACAGTTCCGTCATATTAAGTAAAGTGAGCAATGGCAAGCGTAGATGCATAGGGGAGAAAGCTTTTGATTTGAAAATTATTGGACCTTATTTTGAACGGTTTATCCTGCATGGCGAGACCTGCGTCGGCATCGAGGTATCGGTCAAAATAGAGGATGAGCACCATTACTATATGCTCGATGTTGTACCGATCTATGACAAAGGGAATGAGCTTATACGGGTAGTCGGAAGCTTGCGGGATATTACCGAGATGAAGGTGGCCGAAGAGCTGCTGCGAAACAGCGAGAAGCTTGGGTTTGCAGGCCAGCTTGCCGTAAGCATCGCGCATGAAATTCGCAATCCGATGACAACGGTAAAGGGAATGCTGCAGCTATCGAGCAAAACAACGAATCCCCACTATTACAACGTGATGATGTCCGAGCTGGATCGCATGAATGCGATTGTGGGCGAGTTTTTAATTTTGGGGAGGCCGCAGGCTCTCCAATATAAAGAAGAGCAGTGTGCCGATATTTTGCAGGAGGTTTTATCCGTATTTGAAATGCAATTCGAGATGAATGGCATTATTATTCGGACTGAATATAAAGAAATGGCGATCATTCGCTGCGACCGGGATCAGATCAAGCAGGTGTTTTTGAACATTTTGAAAAACGCCATGGAAGCTTTGCCTTTCGGAGGAGAGGTAAGCATTCAATTGGATATGGTCGATTCTTATCAAAGAGTCTTGTTCAAGGATAACGGCGTAGGCATGACGGATGAGGTCAAGCGTCGCATTGGACAGCCTTTCCATACGACTCGCCGCGACGGGAACGGGCTTGGGATGATGATCGTAGACAAAATTATCTCCTCGCATGATGGTCGGCTGGTCGTTTCCAGCGAGCTTGGGACAGGCACCACCGTTGAGGTTTGGCTGCCCGAAACGAGTGAATGATTCTAATCGAAGAAATAAAAACAATGTCCGAAAAGCTTACCGAGTTCGCGAATAAATGATAACGAAATACACGTAATGTTAAAGAGCCATAAGTTCCAGTCAACCGGTCCTTATGGCTCTTTATCGATCATTTTACTTCTACAACAATGGTATCCAATAATCGCCCGCGTACATAAGGCAGCAATCGCCAAGTCCCCTTCTCCGGCAATTTCATAGATGAAACGGTGTGTCGGTCAGCTCCGTTTAGCTTGCCGCCCAAGGCATTGGATGAGAGCAGCGGATTGGTGGAGAATACGTCGATGATATGATCAGAGCCTTCTTTCACGGCTTTGACGTCGAATGGACCGTTTAACTGCTCGTCGCTTCCCCAGAAATGCCACATGTACTTTTGCTGTTTACCTGCGACAAACCCGGCATCTATGAAGCCGACCTGATCGCTAATGCCACGCATCAAATAGGAGCCGGATCGGAACTCGGGACTAACTTCCCACGAAGGGTCGAGCAAGGAAAGCACCACATTGCCATACTTTTGATCATCTAGCAGTACCTCCAATGTCCACACCCCTCCGAGCGGCAGCGCAAAACGCGCGGTCAGACGCTCAAGGGTCTCATAACCGCTGCTTGGTCCAGCAATCTCACCGAGTGAAATGGTTTCCTGCTGACCCGATCTCATATGCTGCGCTTGAATCGTCATGGTTTTCCCCTTATAGGTATCTATAGACTCTTCGAAGTGAAAGATATAGCCTGCCATTACTCCAGCCCTGACATCAGCTTCTGGATAAACGGTAAACAATAAACGATCCTGTTTATAATAAGCTGTTCGTTCCATACCTGCCACATTCGGCTTGTTGCCAATATAAGGAGTACGGAAAGGCAAAACCCCATTCAGTTGCTGGGACAAACCGATCAGAAGCATTATGAATGCCAAAGGTACAATAATGATTGCGATACGGGGAAATTTGAACGTACGACGGGTGACTTTTGCGCGCTTGAGCACCTGCTGCTTCAGCTCCGCTGAGAAATGGCTGCTGCGGAAAGGCGAGTTCTCCATTTGCTTTGCCCAGGTCGGCCTTTCTTCACTCATAACCTAACGCCTCCTCATCATTACGGGTTAGCAGCTTGCTCATTATTTTCTTTGCCCGATGCGCTCTTGATTTAACGGTACCTTCCGAAATACGGATTAATTGTGCTATTTCTTTCACTTTAAGGCCATAATGGTAGTCAAGCACCAGTACTTCCCTGTATTTGCGAGGCAGCCGCATAACTGTATCCCATAGGTCACGGTTATCTAGACGGTCAAATACGATTTGCTCTGCCGCTGGCGAGACGCCTCTAACCAATCGATCGGTAAGGGTTACTTTGCGGATAAAGGCATTTTGCAAATAATGCAGCGCTTTATTCCGCGTTATGGTTAGCAGCCAGCTTTTTATCGTACACTCGCCGCGAAAGCCATACAACCCGTTGAATGCCGCCAAAAATACTTCTTGCGAGATATCGTCTGCGGCGTCGGATTTATGGGTTAAAAAGTAGGCGAAGCTCCATACGTCATGACCGAACGCTTCCATTAAATCACGCAGCACGGCAGCCCTGTCATAGCCTGGCGCCAAATATTTCAAGTAATCCATTCCGTCCTCCAATGCGTTCACCTCTGTCAATTAGACCGCATCGGAGAAAAAAGGTTCCCGTTTCAGCACATTATTTTTTTAACGATAGAAGTTGGGCATCCACCTTTGCGATGATTACCATCGTTTGCTGCTCATACGAATAGTTTTTTTGCTTTTGTTCATTGATTTGTTTGATAAAGGCTAGCATTCGGGCAAGGGAATTCGACGAACCCGCTGCATCGCCCTTTTTGACGACTTGATTCAGAAGGGATGTCTCGGTGGAAAATTGTTTTTTAACGGTGCTGATGGTGCTCTTTGCCGCTTTTATTTTCACTTTAAGAGGATCGATGCCGCTAAGCTGATTCCGCAGCTTTTTTATCGTATCGGCAGTGTGCGACTTGGCTGATTTAAGCGCGGCCTCCTTGCTGCGGATATCCAGCTTCGCGAGCTGCACGGCCGCCCTGGTCGTCTCAACCTGCGGCTTCAATATGCTTACAGCAAGCTTGTCTTTGAATGACTTCGCAATACTGAGCTGTTGGTTCAATGAATCATAAAGCTGGAACAAAGGTACATATTTCTTCTTTGCCTGCGCCACGGCGGATTCAAGCTTCAGCAGCTTGTCCGCGTCGATTTCCTTAATGCCTTTACGCGTTGCGAGTACGGCTTCCTCGTTCTGGTAATGAAGCTTATCAATGCGGGTATCCCAGTCGATCAGCAGCTTCTGCGTACTTTGCAGCTCCGAGTATTGAGCGGACAGCTTGGCCGCGGTCGACTTATCCGCTGCACCCCTCATTTTGTCGAATGCAGTCTTGGCGGTGACACTGAACTCGAAAGACGCGGCGGAAATGGCGCTTGGGCTTGCGAGCAGGAGCATGACAGCAAGCCAGAATACGGTAAGCCTTGGAACGGTTCTCATGAATAATGAAGCCTCCTTTGATTGTGGCGAACAACGCAAAAAAAGCACCTGCAAGATAGGCGTTATACGCCATCTCTTACGGGTGCTTCCATCGTAAGCCGTTCTTATTGTGATGATTCCATTAATATACAGGAAACCTCCAATCGCAGTCAAGCACCGAATGGCCTATAAGATCAGCGGTATTTCCGATCACGGGTGCTCATTCTTAATCAATGAGACGGTAATGATTTCTTTTCGGAGCCTGATTCTTTATACTATTAGAAAAGGACAGGCGGCAGATGTCTGCAGCAAGGGACAGGAGAGAAATAATAATGGCTTATAAAATTGTGTTTTTTGACATTGACGGCACGTTAATCAACGAACAGAAGGAAATACCGGCAGATACCATTAGGGCGATTGCGGAGCTCAAGGAAAGCGGGGTAGAGCCGATTATTGCGACCGGTCGTGCGCCTTATTTCATTAAACCGCTTGCGGAGCAGCTTGGCATTGAGTCCTTCGTTTGTTTGAATGGCGGCTATGTCGTCTACAAAGGCGTGCCTCTCTACAAACGCGAAATCGAGAAACATCGTTTGGAGGCGCTCGTTAAGGTTGCAGCCGAGCATAATCACGGACTTGTCTTCGAAGGCGAGCATAACTTCTTTGCTGATAAAGAGGATCATCCTTTTATTATCGATTCGGTTAATTCCTTGAAGGTTGATCTTCCAGGCTACAACCCGGAATTCTGGAAAACAGACGGCATTTACCAAGTGTTCCTTCACTGCGAGATTCATGAGGAGCATCTTTATGACGGCTTGCATTCGGAGCTGAAGCTGATTCGTTGGCATCCGCAGGCCATTGACGTGCTTCCGGCTGGAGGATCGAAAGCGCAGGGCATTGAAGCGCTGCTGGACAAGCTCGGTTTAACGGCGGCCGATGCAGTTGCTTTTGGCGACGGTCTTAATGATAAAGAAATGCTCGAGACGGTGGGCTTCGGCGTTGCCATGGGTAATTCTCATCCTGAGCTGCTTCCTTATGCGGATTACGTAACGACGCATGTCGATGAACAGGGCATTCGCAACGGCTTGGTGAAAGCAGGCCTTTTAGAGCGTTAAGCTGTGATTTGGTTTGTGTGTATTTGTGCAAAAACAAAATGTCAAAAGAAGCTGATATCGCATGCTGCGGTATCGGCTTTTTTGAAAACCGGCTGGCTAATGAACGCTCTTTGGTCATGAATAGCTGGAACATTGATGGCGATTGAGTCGTAGAAACATACGGATGATTCGATCACGAGAGGCGGTCAGCAACAGATGGAGAACCGAAATTATGTGCTGCGGGCAGCGATAAAGGAAGCTGGATATGAAGAAGATAAGCCGACAATCCGCCAGATTGTCCTTGAGGTTGCACCGGGAGAGCTGGTTGGGCTCATCGGGCCAAACGGAGCGGGGAAGAGTACAACAATCAAAACGATACTTGGCTTAATGACTTATGTGAATGGAGAGATTATGCTCGGAGGTAAAAACAAACGGTACGCTTATGTGCCGGAGCAGCCGGTCTTTTATGAATACATGACTTTGTGGGAGCATCTGCATTTGGCTGCATCGGCATTCGGAATCGAAGAGCGGCAATTTGCCGCCAAAGCAGAGGAGCTTCTGGAACGTTTTAGATTGACGGAGGAGAAGCATCATTATCCATCGCATTTCTCCAAGGGCATGCAGCAAAAGCTCATGCTGATTATCGCTTTTCTGCTTGAGCCGGATGTATATATCGTGGACGAGCCTTTTGTCGGGCTGGATCCGCGTGCAACGACGGATTTCCTAAAGCTTCTTGAAGGTGAACGGGAGCGAGGAGCGGGTGTTCTCATGTCCACGCACGTTCTGGATACCGCTGAGCGTATCTGTACCGGTTTTGTGCTGATTAACAATGGCTCGGTCGTGGCGCGGGGCTCCTTGGATGATGTGAGAAACGATGCGGGCTGTGCGAAGGAAGCGACGTTGTTCGAGTGCTTTCACGCATTGACATAGAGGGAGGCATGGCATGATAACACCTCGCCAATTATTCTGGATAAGGCTGAAACGCAACCAGAGGGACCAGCTTCGCGCTTGGAATAGTGTACTGGATTGGACGGTATGGCTGTACTTGCTTCTGCCCGGCCTATTTATTGGGGGCGGTCTATATCGAGAAGTATTAATGGACATGCCGGAGTGGGCGATGAAGCTGCCTTGGTCGACGTTGTATCCGATCGTATTGTTAATTGTTCTGTTCATGGGGCAGATCCGCATATTCGTCGAGGAGGCGGACCGATTATTTCTGCTGCAGCGGCCGGAGTGGCTGCAAAGCATCAAGCGCTGCGGAATCGGTTTTACGCTGATTAAAAAATTGATCGTGGTGGCTCTGCCATATTTGCTGCTGCTGCCGTTTCTAAGGCAAGCAGAGTCGATGTCCTGGTTACAGGTGGTGCTTGCCTATGGCTTCACGATCGTAATGGGCATGGTGCTTGCTCTTGGCATTCAACTGGCGAACGGCAAGCTGAAGGGTCGGCGCAAGTGGGCATTTGAAATAGTAGGGTTTCTCTTGTTTGGTGCGCTATATTTGACGCCAATGATGAGATGGGAGCGGAACGAAAGCCTCTTAGGTCTTTCTCTTGCAGCGGCAGCGATTTTGATGCTTGTTCTCTTATGGGCCGGATTGAAAACGCCTATACAGTTCGAAGCAGAGGTGAAAACGGAGAATGCGGCGCGTCTGCGAAGCACGGAGCTGCTCATGAGCCAGGTTATTGAGTCAAAGCCGGTTGTCCGTCTGAAACGGCCTTATCTGTTTCGCGCCTCGCAGCGCTTATTCCGCAAGTCGGACGCATCAACGATGCTGGCAGAGCTGAGGATCAAAGCCTTCCTGCGCGGCATGACGCATATTCGCGTATGGCTTGGCTTTATGTCGGCTGCAACCTACGCCGTATCGCTTGTTCCCGGCCCGGTTGCTTTGTTTCTCGTCGCGGCTTTAACGGCAATCGGCATGTCTTGGCTGCACATGCAATGGAGGCAATGGTTCGCAGAAGCCTTTATTGCCCAATTTCCGTGGTCGAAGACAGACGCTCGCAAGGCCGCCATACTATCCCGGTTTTGGCTGCTGCTGCCGCTGATGCTCGTCTGGTCGGCTATTGCCGGTTATAAGCTTGCGGGAATCATTGGCATTCTTGCTGCCATATTGTTATGCGCAGCCCTATGGTCTACCATAAGCCTATATGACCATAACAAGGCGAAGATGAATTCCGCTGCATAGCTTACCCTGCAAAAGCGTGCACAAATAGTCGGGACCCGCTGCATGCATTCAGCTATCTTTAGGGAGAGAGGAGGTTATACTCGTGGATTTGCTACATCAAATAAACGACGCGCTGAACTACATGGAGGAGCATCTAACGGACGAGATCGATTTCAAGGAAGCGGCTAGGCATGCGCTTTGCTCCGAATACCATTTCAAGCGCATGTTCTCGTTTCTTGCCGGAGTTTCGCCCTCGGAATATGTGCGCCGCAGACGCCTAACGCTTGCGGCCTTTGATCTCATTCAAAGCAAAGAGAAAATTATCGATGTTGCCGTTAAATACGGCTACGGCTCGCCGGATTCCTTTGCACGGGCGTTCCAGGCTATGCATGGCGCAGCGCCATCGGAAGCGAGAAGCGACAGCCATTTATTGAAAGCCTATCCGCGGATAACCTTCCATTTATCCATTAAAGGAGGCATTCCATTGAACTATCGGATTGTAGAGAAAGAGGCATTCCGCATTGTCGGTTTGAAGAAGCGGGTTGCCATTGTTTTTGAAGGCGTGAATCCTGAGATTGCTGCCATGTGGCAAAGCTTAGACGCAGAGACAATCGGTGTGTGGAAGAACCTGTCTAATGTCGAGCCGCAGGGACTCATTAGCGCTTCCATCCATTTCTCTGAGGGACGCATGGAGGAGAAGGGCGAGCTGGATCATTATATCGGTGCCGCAACGACTGCGGCAGCGACGGAGGCGGGGGCGTTTTCGGTACTTGAGGTTCCTGCAACAACCTGGGCCGTATTCGAAGCGGTTGGTCCGTTTCCGGAGACGCTGCAGAACGTATGGGGGCGGATTTATTCGGAATGGTTCCTGAATGCAAGCTATGAGCAAGCGGAAGGACCGGAAATATTGTGGAATGAGAGCAAGGATACATCTTCGCCCGCTTTTAGAAGCGAAATATGGATACCTGTCGCCAAAAAAACGTAATCCGAAGCTTTCCTTGGATTCATACTTTGCTCGTTGGGTAAGAAGGAGTAGACCCGCAGTTTGACCGGAAGAGGGTTCATGACTATTCTCAGGAGGTGCAAGCAGGCATGAGTTCGGATAAGGATATGTATGGAGCGGTAGAAGAGGAAATATGGGCACAAAAACAAGGAAACAGCTATGTATTGACCACGACGAAGGGTACAATCGGTGAAATTACGTTCACGATGGTTGATGTGGACACTTGGGTAATTGATCATACGCATGTGGATGGCGAATACCGCGGCAGAGATCTAGGGAAGCAGCTTCTTGATTTCGTAGTCGAGGAGGCTAGGGAGAAGGGGCGTAAAATAATTCCTTCTTGCTCTTATGCGCTTGCGCAATTCAAGAGACATCCCGCTTACGCAGATGTGTGGGAGAGAACAAATACGGAGTACTCGGATCCGTATAGCTCAAGCGGCGCTGGTACGGCTGGTGGGAATATTCGAAAATAATAGCTTTCAACCAAGGAAAAGAGCTGCGGACGAATCGTTCACGGCTCTTTTCCTTGCTCGAATACCGGATCTATTTCGTTGCAGTCAAGCGGGATTGTTCGTTCAATTTCATCAAATCTGAGAATTTGCCGAAACCTGAACCTTTGTTTTCTTTTTTGATTTGTGGCAGTTGCGGAACCATGGTATAGGCCTCCTTTACTAGTTTCATAGATTTACGATATCATATGGAATAAAGTGGCGTAAATTGTCATTTTTTGATTGGTTTAATAAGCGAAGCAGCTGTGTAAAGTCGGTCGAGAATATATTCTCTAACCCGTAATTTCCTTCAGATTGTCCGATAACGGAAGCGAATTTGCCATAAAGCTTATTCAGGTACGCGTCGCTTTCGAGTGCCCGGAACTCGAATTGTTTCACGTTGGGATTGTCTATTTGAATATAATTCGCCATCAGCCGGAAACCGCGGAAAAATAACCGGCCGCCGCGATAGGAAGCATTCATGATAGCAGAATCTATAAAAACAATTTCGCCCTGAGGGTTTGTCTCGTAATGTCGGTCCACGTATTTGAAGAACATCCAGCCCACGGTATGGCCCTGTCCGTTCTTAATGAGCATAATCCTCGATTGGTGCAAGGATTGCAGAATATGGAGCAGCGTATCGGCGAGCGTGAACTGCCTATTGAATTCATTGCGGTTCTTAATGAAGTAACGAACAAATTCGGCTCGATCGGCATCGTTTTGACAGACATGGAATTGCGCGGACATCTTCTGTGCAACCTCCTTTACTTGCGTTCCTGCAGCGTTTTTCTTACACGGTCGTTAATTTCCGGATGTTTCGACAGCACGTAATGAAGCCCTTTCCGCTGCAGCGTCAGAAACACGCAGGGGGTTAAGGCTGTTATGTCGGCTGTCCGCGGCACGTTGTTAAGCAGGGCGATTTCGCCGAAATGATCGCCGTCCTCCAGGATCGCCAAATGCTGTTTGCCGCCTTCGACATCCGTGTTTTTGCGCGATACCTCGACACGGCCCCGTGCAATCAAGTAAAACTTTTCGCCTTGCTCGCCGGCTTGAATAACCTGCTGCTTTGCAGCAAAGCTCTCCGTATTGAAGAGACTGCGTATTTCCTTCAAAATCTCCGTATCCACGCCGTGAAAGAAAGGCAGCTTCGCAAGTCTTTCCTCATCGATATCAGCTTCCTGCCCATTGCTTGAAACCTGCATGCCGTTCTGCTTGTCCCAAAGTTCCTTATAATAGCCGCCTTCTGCCAGCAAATCCTGATGCGTGCCGCTGCCTACTAGCTCGCCCTTATCGAATACATAAATCTGGTTAGCGTGAGTTATGGAAGCAAGGCGGTGGGTAACTGTAATGACTGTTCGGTTTTGTGAGAGCTCCTTAAAGGTTCGGTTAATGGAAGCCTCGGATATCGGATCCAGCGCGGAAGTGGCTTCGTCCAGCAGCAAGATTTGCGGATTTTTCAATATGGCGCGGGCAATGGCGAGCCTTTGCCGCTGACCTCCGGAGAAATTAGAGCCTTCATCCTGCACCATGGTGTCATAGCCGCCGGAGAGGGTCATAATGTACACGTGAATCTCCGCTTTTTTAGCTGCTTCGATAACCTCTTCCTTAGTAGCGCTCGGCTTGCTGATGCGAATATTGTCTAGAATTGTTCCGCGGAACAGGAAGTTCTCCTGGAATACGGAGCCGATCTGCTCCCGATAGGAACCGAGGTTTATATCATGCATCGGAATTCCGTTAATTTCGATGTGGCCTGCGCTTGGCTGATAGAATCCCAGTACCAATTGAACAAGCGTGCTTTTGCCTGAGCCGCTTGACCCTACGAAAGCGGCAGTCGTGCCTGCGGCGATGCGCAGATCGATCCGTTTGAGCGCCTCCTGCTCCTTGTTATACCGGAATGAAACATCTGAGAACCGAATGCCTCGTTTTGAATCATTGCCAGCTGGTAAAGAAAGACCGCCTGACGCTTCTTTGGGGGCATGAAGAAGGCTGTTCATTCGGTCTATGCTCACGGATGCATCCGTGAATACCGGGATGATAAAGGTTAAGTTGAATACTGAATTGCCCATAGACGTATACATGGTGAAAAAAGCCACCAAGGCACCTAGCGTAATATGACCGCGAAGCGCCAGATAGGAGCCGAAACCGATAATGGATAAATTAACAAGAAGCAGACTAATCATAGGCAGGCGTTCCAATTGCGAGCTGATTACGTTTTTTCGATAATGGATCAAAAACATGGCTTGCAGACGTTGGGCGAACCTGTTCGTCATCGCCTGCTGTAGATTAAACCCTTTAATGACCTTCTGCGCTTTAATGTTTTCTTGAATATCGCCGATCAACAGATCCAGCTGTTCCTTATGGCTAATGTTGATGGCTTGGGCACGGCGGCCTAGCAGGTAAGGGCCCACAAATATAATAGCGGCTCCCATGACGATGACCAGCGCCATGCTCCATTGCAAATAAAATAAAACAATTGTGCTGATAGATACGACCGTAATGGACTGCATGCCAATGGTCATTATGGCGTTCATAGCCCTTTCAATCGAAGGCAAATCAACGGTGAAATAAGAAAGCAGCTCGCTTGAGCGTTTTTTCTCGAAGAATCCCATATTAACCTGCTGCATATGCTCGAATAGACGTTTCCGCAGATCCTGCTGGATATGAGCGCTCAGCCTGGCGAGAATACGGTCGCTGACCACGCCTGCGCTTAAGCAAAGGACGCCGCTGACGGCAAGCGCCGTTAGAATGAGCGTAAAGGCATTCATGTCCTTTGGTAGAATGGCCCGATCAATAAGCAGTTGGAAGCTTAACGGGGCAAGCGATATAAATGCGAGGTCGAGCAGCAGCAGAGTGAAAAACAATGCGGCTAGCGATCGGTAAGCACGCATGCAGCTTGCCATGTATTTCAAAACGGTAAGCATCATGTTAAGGTCTGCTCCTTCTGCGCTTAATAATATAGTTCATGAGGATACTTCATTACAGCGGCATGCCAAAGGGCATAATCCATCCGATATTCCTCGATATCGCCGTACTCTGTCGCGTTTGATTGGCTTTTGACGGCCCATTTGGCACACAGCTTTTGAAGCGCGGACTGGGCTGGAATCCAGAAGCGCAGCTCTGTGACAGGCTCGTTTATCTGTGCCAGGTGTTGGCCTAGAAACTGCATGGATCGAAGGAAAGTTCTTCCGCTGCGGCTGCTTTTTTTGAGAAATAGCACCTGAATCTGTATGATGTTTCGATCCTCGTAGTCATGCTCGCCAGTGCCGTGAATAAAACCGATTGCACCCGCAGGCTCATCCTGAGCATTCCAAATGATGATGCTGTCCTTACCCATCAGAATAGGACTGGTAATATAGCTGAGAGAGGTCTGAAAGGAATAAGGGAGGTTTAAGTGCTCATACTGCTCAAGTAAAAAGCTAATATAGGTTTCCTGATAGTTAACCGTGGAACATACCGAGAAATAGTAGCTCATCATTAGGATTACCTTTCATTGGGGATGTGGACAAATTATAACACGGTCAGACAAACAACAGAAGATGAATCGCGGATTCGACGAAGCATCTCCGTCACGACTCACAAAAAACATTTTTACACGTACAATAACCCAGGTACATGATGAGTGAGAGGGAGGAGCATGAGGATGATACTTATTGCGGGCAATCAAATGTTCTCTATGAATCCGCTGACGTTAACGGAGCTGGAGCGTAAAATATTGCAAGATAAGCGGCAAAGTCAAGTCGTATATCACTACCCTTCAGTAGATGCGCTGGAGTTCGAGCTGAAGACGCGGACGCATATCGTAGAGGCAGCCAAAGCGCTCTATGCCAGTGGCGTGAGCTTCGCAACCTTTGCCGGTTCGAAGTGCAATGAGCAGTACTGGACGCGTACGGAAAACGGAGGCTTTCAATTGAAAGGAGGCGTTCTGCCGTCCGTAGGCATTAACGATATATTCGAAAACGGGCATTTATACGGGTTTGAATGCGCGGGTGCAATCATCATTATTTTGTATAAAGCGGTGCTTGATACGGTTGGCGATGCCGTGTTTAATGCTTACTTTAAAAACCTGTTTCTAAGGGACTGGCAGTATGACCGCGATTTAAGCTTGATAACAGCCTATAACAAAAACGAAGCATATCCCGGCGATGTGCTTTATTTCAAAAACCCGGAGCATGATCCGGAGACGCCTGAGTGGCAGGGGGAAAACGTCGTCATGTTGGACGAAAATCTCTATTTCGGACATGGAATTGGCATTGAAACAGGCCAGGACATTATTCAAGCGCTGAATCGCATGCGAAAAGAAAACAGTACAATCTCTGCTTATTTGCAGGATTTGGTCGTGTACCCCGATTTTGAGTATTTGCGAGGCCTATCTGTTCGGGATGCCTGGTGGGATGAGGACGGTCAACACGAGTATACGGGAATTGCAGGCAGAATCGGACTAGGCACCATTAGATACTAATAACTGCGCCAAGCATGCTAATAGGGTGGAAGCGTCTTTTCCTGATATTGTTAGGGGAAGGCGCTTTTTTGTGGAAAATAACCGAATGTTGTGTAATGTTATTTGACACATAATGAGGTAATATGAGAAAAAGAGAAGAAAACTGTCGAATATTGCGGAATGTATATGTTAGGTTTTAGGCGAGAAAAAGATAAATGACATACTTTTAATCAAAGGAGAGGTTGTTATGACCGTTGTGCGGGGCTCGGATATTCCGAGAGAAAAGCTTGCTTTGGCCAAGCATTATCCGATTCAGGTAGTGGATACGATAGGTGTCACTGCGTATTATCAGAAGCTTCACTGGCATGATGTGCTCGAGATCAATTGGATCAAATCCGGCACGGGCTATTACATCATTAACGGCCAAACGTTCGAATTTCAAGAAGGGGACATTCTCCTCATTAATTCGAATGATCTCCACTGCGCATATGAGACGAAGGATCTTGTCATGCAGGTTATTTCCTTCGATGCCAATTGGTTCATGAATGCACTCCGCTATGACCAAGAAATTTTGTGCCCCTTCAAGGATATGGGTGTCCACTTCACCAATTTGCTCGACCGAAATGAGCCTCATATTGATGAGCTTAGAGGACTGCTTAAGGAGCTGCAAGATGAGCATCTCAAGCGTGAAGCCTCGTACGGAACAATTGTATTCGCCAATATGCTCCGTTTCCTGGCTTGCGTGAATCGTTACTTTCGCAGGGAAGGAGTAGGCAAGGAGAAGGACAGCATAGGTGCAAGGCAGCTGGAGAAAATGCGCAAGGTGATCTACGATATGGAGCAGAATTTCGCCCATCCATGGACGCTGGAGGAGCTGGCGGGACTCGTCTATTTAAGTCCTTCAAGGTTCAGTGATCTCTTCCGACGGGCTGTGGGCACGCCGCCTCTGCTTTATTTGATCCATATCCGTCTAGAGCACGCAGTCACGCTGCTTGAGACAAGCGACATGAAAATTACGGACATTGCCATGGAATGTGGTTTTCGCAGCTTGTCTAACTTCAATCGATTATTCAAAAAGCATATCGGTTCCTCTCCCAAAATCTCAAGAAGCATTACAGGATGAAAACAGTAAGATAGTGCCAGTTATCAATCGTTTAAGAGGAGAATGCGGGCAGTCTGCAGGCTAAAATGAAGATATAGTAAAAACATGACGCGATAAGTTAATGAATCTAACACAAAAAGGAGGGGTACCATGCTTGAGACTGAAATTAGAAAGCCGCAGCATGTGTTCAAGCAGCCAGGGCTCGCGAAACGATTCATTAAGCAATGGGATATTCAACTCATGGTCATACCCGCGCTGCTCTTCATTTTTGTATTCAGCTATATTCCGATGTACGGCGTACTGATGGCCTTTCAAGATTACAGCATTTTCAAAGGCTTCCTGAACAGCCCTTGGGTGGGCTTCAAGCATTTCGAAATGTTCTTCAATGCTCCTGAGTTCTGGACGGTTATGCGGAATACCTTGATCATTAGCCTGCTCAAGCTTGGCATAGGTTTCCCGGCGCCGATCCTGCTCGCGCTTATGCTGAACGAGGTTCATAACCGTACCTTTAAACGCATCGTTCAGACCATCAGCTATTTGCCTCACTTCCTATCCTGGGTTATCGTATCCGGCTTCGTCGTATCGATGCTCTCGACGGACAACGGCAGCTTGAATATTCTGCTGGAGTCTCTGCATCTCATTAAAGAGCCTATTAACTTCCTATCCTTGCCTGAATATTTCTGGGCCATTCTCGTCACAACTGGCGTCTGGAAAGAAATCGGATTTGCTTCCATCGTGTATTTGGCTGCCATAGCCGGCATTAATCCGCATTTGTACGAAGCGGCCTCGATTGACGGAGCAAGCAGGGTGAGGCAGATTTTCTCGATTACAGTTCCGTCCATTCTGCCTGTCGTCGTCGTGTTCTCCATCCTAGCGATCGGCAATCTGCTTAATGCCGGCTTCGAGGACATCTTGCTCCTTGCGGGAAATCCCGTGCTGCGTGACGTGAGCGATGTTATCGATACATATGTGTACCGGGTAGGCATCCAGAATTCCCGATTCTCATATGCGACAGCTGCCGGCTTGTTCAAAGCCGTAATCAGCGTAGGCTTGCTGGCAGGCGCGAACTATATGGCTCGCAGGTCGGGCAACAGCTTGTGGTAAAGAGAGAAAGGGAGGCGCAGCAATGAAATTATCCTTTGGCGATAAAACCTTTGTAACGGTCAACTATTTTTTATTGTTTATACTCGGCTTTACTGCCTTCTATCCCTTCTGGAACGCTGCGGTTATTTCGTTTAACGCGGGAACGGATACGATGCTTGGCGGCATTACCTTCTGGCCGCGGGTGTTCTCCTTGGACAATTACGAGGTGGTTTTTAAGGATAAACGTCTGGTTAATGGTTTCATTATCTCAGTGCTTCGCACGATTATCGGAACGGTTTTGTCCATTGCGGCCACGGCGATCTTCGCATACGGCATGACAAAGAGAAATTTGATCGGCAAAAAGTTCTATATGGTCTTTTGCATATTGACGATGTATTTCAGCGGTGGATTAATCCCGAGCTATTTGCTCATTCGTGAGCTTGATCTGATGAATTCGTTCTGGGTTATGGTTATCCCCGGGATCATCAGCGTGTGGAACATGATTATATTCAGAACCTTCTTTATGGGCATTCCCGGCGGTCTTGAGGAATCGGCTCAGATTGACGGCTCCAGCAATTGGGGCATCCTGTTCCGAATCATTTTTCCGCTATCGGGGCCTGTTATTGCAACRCTTTCCTTATTCACGGCGGTGTACCACTGGAATGACTGGTTCTCGCCGAGCCTGTATATTTCCAACATTGATTTGCTTCCCATTCAGACTAAGCTCCAACAAATATTGAACTCTAATATTATGCTCGAGCAGATGTCTCAGATGGATTCGGCAGCGCAGGGACGAATGAGCTCGATGCGTGCTGTTACGACGAAGTCTCTCTCAATGGCTACGATGATGGTAGCGACTGTCCCTATCCTATGCGTGTATCCTTTTGTGCAAAAGTATTTCGTAAAAGGCGTTCTTATCGGTTCCTTGAAGGAATAACCACGGGTTCAAGGCGTTAGCTTTAACCATAGATAAATAGGCGGAAGGGAGTTTGAGCGATGACTAAATTCAGTAAAGCGTTTCAAGCGGCATTGTCAACCACAGTTGTCTTGGGTCTGGTATTAACGGGGTGCGCAAGCAATAAGGAGGCAAATTCGGAAACAGGGGAGGGAGCAAGCAATGCCCCGGAGTCTACGACAGCCGCATATGTTTTGGGTGAGCAGCCGCTCGAATTCTCTTTTTACGGACATTATGACTGGTACACGATGCCGCCTTGGGGCGAAGATCTTGCAACCAAGTGGATTCAAGACAATAAAAAAGTAAACGTGGTTCCGGTCAGCTCCGGCGGTGCCGCGAAGCAGAAGTTGAACACGATGATCGTCTCGCAGGAGCTGCCGGACGTGATCTGGATGGAGCGCGACGCGGATGTAGAGAAGCTTCGCTCTGAAGGATTGCTTGTTCCGTTTGATGACTACTTGGATAAATACCCGAATTTGAAAAAATGGGCAGGAGAAGCGACACTTGACATGCTGCGCTCACCTGACGGCAAGCTGTACCAATTCCCGAACTGGTACACCACGCAGCCGAACGGCAACGCTGGATACCTGGTAAACAAGAAGATTTACGAGGAGCTTGGCTCTCCTAGCCTCGAAACAACGGATGACCTGTATGCCTATTTGACACAGGTTAAGGAGAAATACCCGGATGTTGTGCCTCTTGAAGTCGGACAAAGCGCATCAGGTATTGATATATTGGTGTCGGCGTTCGGCGAGAACCGTCCTTATACGTATAATGCGATGAAGGCCGTACCAAACGGCGATACGCTGGGTTCGATCTTCACGGATCCCGTTTACCGCGAATCCATTCAATATGCGAGCAAGCTGTACCGCGAGAAGCTAATCTCGCAGGATTCATTCACGCAAAAGCTGGAGCAGGTTGAGCAGAAGGTCGTAACGGGCAAAATTGCGGTGTACGCTGCATCCAGCCCAACGGAGTTCGGTGCGAAGGGGAATGCGCTTCTTAAAGCAGCAGATCCAAGCGCAGGCTACATCATGGTATGGCCGGTTCATAAAGCGGGTCTCGACAAAAACAAAATTTTCCCAGGCGATTACAAGCAGCTTGGTTGGAACGTGAGCGTGATTACGAAAGCGGCCAAAGATCCAGAAGCAATCTTTGCATTCTTGGATTGGTTCACAGGCCCGGAAGGCCAACGTACCATTATGTGGGGTCCTGAAGGTCTATATTGGGACGGAGCGGATGCGGACGAAGCGCCGTTGTTCACTGAGAAATTCACAACGGACATTGAAGAGCGCGAAGCGCTTATGGCAGCTACAGTCAACTTCCAATGGAATGGGAATACCGTTTATGTAGATAATTCCAAAATGAAGTTCGAATCTACGCTTCCTGCGGAGAAGCGCAGCTGGGAAACGTACTGGCAATCGGAAATTACGTGGAAAACGCAGTACAACACGACGGAATTCGTTAACCTGGATCCGGCGGGAGATACCGATGAAGGCATCGTAGCCCAAAGCGTGCATGATATTTACGAGAAAGCGAGAGCCAAAGCCATTATGAACGCAGCCTCGGATGAAGAAGTAGCGAGCATATTGGACAAGGCTGAAGCGGATGCGCAAAAAGCGGGCTATGAGCGCCTTTTGAAATACAAAACCGAGAAGTGGCAAGAGAATGTAAGCAAGCTGAAATAAACAAATGAGCAGTCAGCGCTACGCGCTAAATGCAATCTGCTGCAACGGTTTGGAGGCTGTGCGCTTTGCGGGAACTGCTCCCGCGGAGCGGGCTCCCTGCAAGGGGAGTGTGCGCAGCCATCTAAACCAAGCATTCACATGGGAGCGATTATATTTGACATATTATTTGGGTGTTGATGGCGGAGGAAGCAAGACGATTGCTGTCGTAACGGATCAGTCCGGGCGCGTCATCGGCCTTGGCGAGAGCGGCTGCGGCAATCATCAATTAGGCGTGGAGCTGGCAAAAGGCAATATTGAAGCTGCCGTGATGCAAGCGTTGCGGCAAGCAGCAGTTGTAAAAGCGGATATTGCATATGCGGTATTTGGACTAGCGGGGGCGGATCGCGAGGCGGATTTTATAATTTTACGGCCGATGATTGCCCAGCTGGACTTTGTGCATTATGACATTGTATGCGATACGGTTATCGGTTTGCGGGCTGGAACGAAGCAGCCTGATGGCGTTGTCGTCATTTGCGGAAGCGGTACGAACAGCTACGGCATCAACAAGCATGGCGATCACGTTCAGTGCGGCGGATTTGGTTATGCCTATGGTGATTTTGGCGGGGGCAGCAATCTCGCGGTAGAGGTATTTCGCTCGGTTATTCGGGCATGGGAAGGCCGGGAGCAGGCGACGCTGCTTACGGGTTTAACGCTTCGCATGCTGAATTATGCATCGGTAGAGCTTATGTTCCATGATTTCCTAGATGAAGGCAGACACATCCCTCATATGCTTGCAAAGCTGTTATTCGAAGCGGCTGAGCAAGGCGATTCGGTTGCCGGCGGGATTTTGCAGCGGCAGGGCGAGGAGCTTGGCTTGGCAGCCAGTGCCGTTATTCGAAAGCTAAGCATGCAGGATGACGTATTTGATCTTGTGATGGTCGGAAGTGTGCTCACTCGGGGCGACAGCCGCTATACGGCTCCATTTATTGAGCGTAGCGTAAAGAAGGCAGCTCCGAATTGCCGATTGTCCGTATTGACGATGGAACCTGTAGCGGGTGCGATATTATTAGCAATGGAAAAAACGGCTCTTACAATTGAAGAGTCTGTATACGCAAGCTTGTACAAGTATCTGGCTGTGAAGGAGGCTCCTGTAGAATGGGTGCTGGACTAAAAGTAGTTGTGATTGGCGGCGGGTCATCCTATACGCCGGAATTAATTGAAGGCTTTATTTTGAACTATGAAACCTTTCCGGTTACGGAGATTGTGCTGGTTGATATTGAAGCGGGCCGCAATAAGCTGGCGATTGTTGGGCAGCTGGCCATTCGAATGATCGAAAAATCAGGCTTGCCAATAAAACTGAATCTGACGCTGGATCGGCGATCGGTGCTCGCAGGCGCTGATTTCGTCACGACGCAAATGCGGGTCGGCAGGCTGGAGGCGCGCGGCTGGGACGAGTCGATTCCGCTTAAGTACAAGATGATCGGACAAGAGACGACTGGTGCCGGAGGCATGATGAAGGCATTGCGCACGATTCCCGTCCTGCTTGAGATTTGCAAGGATATGGAGGAGCTTTGCCCGGATGCGTGGCTGCTTAATTTCACGAATCCAGCGGGAATGGTTACGGAAGCGATTCACAAATACTCGAAAATTAAATCCGTTGGTTTATGCAACTCTCCTATCGCGGCCTATAAATGGCTGAAAAATGTGTATCAAGTGCCGATCGAAAATATTTATTGCGAGTTTGCGGGGCTTAACCACCTGCATTGGATCAGTACGATCACGGTGAACGGAGAATCCAAGCTGGAGGAGCTGCTGAACAACGAGGACGGCTATTCGGCCAAAAACGTACCGCAATACGCATGGAATGGCAGCTTGCTTCGTTCGCTGGGAGCGATTCCTTCGTATTACCTCAAATATTTCTACTTAAAGCGCGAAATATTGGCCGAGCAGCAGGCTGCGGCTGCCAAAGGGGAGACGCGCGCGGAGACTGTCCAGCGGCTTGAGGACGAGCTGTTTGACATATACAAGGACCCGAATTTATCGGAAAAGCCAAAGCAG
This sequence comes from Paenibacillus sp. 2TAB23, assembly GCF_052115165.1. Classification (NCBI taxonomy): domain Bacteria; kingdom Bacillati; phylum Bacillota; class Bacilli; order Caryophanales; family Paenibacillaceae; genus Paenibacillus; species Paenibacillus sp. 2TAB23. The sequence continues at coordinate 50,587 of NZ_JBFRGD010000025.1, read as the reverse complement.
CTTGAACAACGCGGCGGGGCTTATTATTCTGAAGCGGCGGTTAAGCTGATGAACTCGCTGTACAATGACAGCCGCGATATTCAAACGTTGAACGTTCCGAACCAAGGCGTGCTGGATTTCCTACCGGATGACGCATGCATTGAGGTGAATTGCATCGTGACCAAGGAAGGACCGATTCCGCAAAAGGTAGCAATCGTGCCTGCCGCAGCCAAAGGGCTTATCCATGCGGTCAAGGTGTATGAGCAGCTTGCTATTGAGGCAGCTGTTACGGGCAATAGGGACACTGCGCTGCTGGCGCTTGCGCATCATCCGCTTGTGGACTCGACAAATGACGCCCAGCTTATGCTTGATGAGATGCTGGAGCGAAACAAAGCCTATTTACCGCGGTTTTTCGCCGAATAAAAGAATGACACATAATAAGGATGCTCGCTGCCAATCGGCTGCGGCATCCTTTTGCATGCTTATCCGGCAAGTCGCATTTCACTATGAAAACTGCTACTGTAGAGTGAACGAGGATGAGTGAACGACTCGGAGAGAAGCTCTTTGAATAGACGGATGGAGGAATGCGCATGTCTGGTTTCAAAGCGTTAGTGCTCGATCAAATAGATGGCAAAGTTGCTGCTGGTATCAAGCGATTGGAGGTTAAGGACCTGCCGGAAGGCGAGCTGCTTATACAAGTAGCGTATTCAAGCGTGAACTACAAGGATGCGCTGGCGTATATGGCAGGCGGAGGCGTTGTGAAGAGCTATCCCTTCGTACCGGGCATTGACCTTGCGGGCACGATTGTCGCAAGCGAAGACGACGAATTCCGGCCTGGCGAACAGATTATTGTAACGGGTTATGGTCTAGGAGTCAGCCATTATGGCGGGTACAGCGAGTATGCAAGGGTGCCTGCTGAGTGGGCGGTAAAGCTGCCTGGAAATCTGTCCATGAAAGAAGCGATGATACTGGGGACGGCGGGCTTTACGGCAGGCTTGTCGGTATACGAATTGCAGCAGAACGGCATTCGCCCAGAGGATGGCCCTATTCTTGTAACGGGAGCGACGGGCGGAGTTGGAAGCGTCGCTGCCGCCATTGCGGCCAAGCTCGGATACGAGGTAGCGGCGAGTACGGGGAAAGCGGATAAGGGCGGCTATCTGCAGGAGCTAGGCGTGAAGCATATTCTTACGCGCGAGGAGCTTGGAGCAGGCGCGAAGCGGGCGCTGGACAAGCAGCGATGGGCGGGAGCGATTGATTGTGTCGGCGGAGAGACGCTGGCAGTGCTTCTGTCGCAAATGAAATACGGCGGCGTTGTCGCGGCGAGCGGCTTGACCGGAGGCTCCGGGCTGCCTGCAACGGTATTCCCGTTCATTATTAGGGCGGTGAGGTTGATCGGAATTGATTCGGTTATGACGGCCATGGATAAGAGGCGCAAGGTTTGGGAGCTGCTGGCGGGCGAATATAAGCCAAGCGTGCTCGGAGAGCTATTCACGGAAATCGGGCTGGAGCAGGTAAACGCTCATGTCGATGCCCTGCTGGCTGGAAAGTCCAGCGGCAGGGTTATTATTAAGCTGTAGCAAATAGACTTCGAGCGATACGGATCTGTGGCATCCGAGGCTGCGTTCACTTTGCGAAGGACCGTGCGAAGGCACTCGGTGTCCAGGTAGCGTTAGCCTCGTTTCACGCGTCGTGCGCGAAATTGCTTGTACTGGAAGTAAATCGTGCAGCCGATGCAATAGCCGAGAATGGCTGCAAGAGCCGCAGCGCCCATCATCCCGGCAAAAATATAGCCGGCTGCAGACCAGCCGAATGCAAAGCTAAGCAGCGACAAGGTGAGAAAGCCTACGCCGAGTGAGTTGTTGAAGCGCTGCAGCTCGGCTGCTTCTGTCTGCGCTGCAGGTAAGAAGCGAGTGAGGAAAGGACGGGCTGCTAGAATGAATGCATTTGCTTTCGGGCCTGCAAGGAGGCCGATGATTTGGATAATAAACAAGACCGCTATGAGCCAAGGCAGCTGCAGTCCAATTGCTATAAGCAGAAAGATAACAATGCCCGTCTGATTGCTGCGGACGTAAGGAATCGGAATTTCTTTCATCTAAATACCAACTTTCCATATTGGATTTATTTAATTTCATAGTAGTGAATGGCTGAACATTTAGCAACAGGTATTTCAAGATATATGATAAAAATTATTTTTAGATAACTTTCGACAACTATCCCTTATTTTCACTATTCCTATATAATAGACCTATGAAACTAAAGAACTAGTTTAGCTGATGTGAGGTAGATTAATAGGTGAATCTTACAGGCATTGACATGTTTAAAGGATTATCGAATATGGAGCTGGCGAAGCTTCTCGGCATGATGGAGAAACGGGAAATTGCCGCCGGCACGAGGCTGTTCCGCCAAGGCGACCTTGGCGATTGCATGTATATTGTAGAAAGCGGATCGATTGAGCTTTTCTCGCATGCAGACGGGCAGGTGAGGAGATCCCTTGCTTTACTTGGAGCCGGCGAGGTCGTCGGAGAGATGGCCCTGCTTACTGGTGAAGCGAGATCTGCTGAATCTATAACTGCGGAGCAATCTGTGCTTTATGTCATTGACGGCCTCACGTTTGAGCGACTTGTTGCGGAGAATACCGTTTTTTCCGCCTACTTTATTAAACTGCTCTCACGGCGATTAATTTCGACAAACGGCAGGCTGCATGCCGCCAAAAAGACCGAAACCGAACGCGTTCTCCATGAGCTTAGCCAAATGCGCGAACAGACTTCCCGGTTTCTGCTGTGGTGCGCTCACGTTCCGCTTGTTAGCAAAGGGCTTGCCGAGCATACCTTCCATTTTTCAATAGACAACGAACTTTTGCACAATCCCTTCCTAAAGAAATGCTTTCAAGACCATCCAAGAACATCAGAATGGCTTACTCTAACAAACGGACTTAAGCCCGTGTTGAATGATATAAGCAAGGAACGCTACGGTTATGAGGAAATGGCTTCTTGGGTTGATAAAGCTGTGAATTGGTACGTGGCGCAGAATGACTGGGCCGCCTTTATTATTGTGCAGGGAGACAAGGGGAATTGGCCTGCAGCGCTAGATACATATGCGCGAGTAGCTGGCGATGTGACCGACCAGCAACGAACGGATCTCTTTCGTACCATTAACCGCTGCCCGAGGGATTTATTAGCCGTAAATTATCCTGTTCTCCGGCATTTTCTGCCCTATTGCGAAAGTAACGCTCCTGAAACGGGCTTGTCCGTTGTAGAGGCGGCATTAGGTCATGGGCATGCCTTCCAGCCGCAAGAGCTTTTATTTCTGTATGAGCGCGGAACTGAGCTTTGCAGGGCTGCGGGCAGAAATAATCRGGCGCTGGAGTATTTGCAGCTTGCTGACACGCTAGCGGGCACGCTGTCGTCAAAGGGCGGAGCGCTGAACACGGATCGGGCATATGGGCTTGCTAAGCAAAAGCTGGCGAGAAGGCGCAGCGACCTGCTTGTTCAGGGCGCTGGAAGGCTGCTCAAGGGCAATCGTGCCGCAGAGGCGGCAGCCGTAATCCTATCGATTCTATGTATGGTTTTATCTTTTATCCTTGAGCCGTTTGGTGGATTATCCGAAGCGGGTATGCGTTTTATTGGCATTGCATTAGCGGCAGTCGTGATGTGGATCGTGCCGGTCTTGCCTGATTATGTCGTGGCGCTCGGCATGATTATGTTATGGGTGCTGGGCGGGGTAGCCTCTCCTGAGATTGCATTGTCAGGCTTTGGCTCAAGCTCGTGGCTGTTCATGATCTTCATCATGGCAATCAGTGCGGTTATTACAAAGTCGGGCATATCCTACCGCTTCGCGCTGCATGCGCTCAAACGATTTCCGGCTAGCTATCGCGGCCAGCTCTGGGGCATCGTTGCCGGAGGCGTACTGCTGAACCCAATGCTTCCTTCCTCTTCGGCCAAAGCTTCGATCGGCGTACCGATGGCGCAGACGCTTGCGGAATCGCTTGGCTATGGCGAGAAAAGCAAAGGAGCCGCTGGGCTTGGGCTCGTTGCCATGATCTTCTTCGGTTTCACTGCTCCCTTTGTCCTGACAGGCTCTTATACGAATGTAATGGCTTTTGGCCTTGCTTCGACGGATAAAGGGGTATCCTGGCTGCAATGGCTGCTCTATGCTTTGCCTGCCTTTATCGTGTTTGGCGTCTTTATGCTTGTCATCCTTCACTTTATGTTCCGCAAGCTGGAGCCTGCCAAGCTAGTCACGGGCGAGGTGTTGGATGAACAGCTGCGCTTGCTGGGACCTCTTACAAAGGATGAACGGGTGTCCATGTGGACGGTTATAGGCTGTATTGGGCTAATGGTTCTGCAGCCGATTCATGGGATGGACAGCACGTGGATTATGCTGATTGGCTTCGCGGTGCTAGTTACAAGCGGCGTGTTGGATAAGCAAACGATAGCGACAGGCATCGATTGGACGTTCCTGCTCTTCCTCGGCGCGGCATTCAGCTTTGCGGGAGTAGCTGGGCAGCTTGGCGTTGCTGAGCTGCTGTCGGAATTCCTTGGCGCGCATATGTCCGTTTTTACGGCTAGTCCCGCCTTGTTTATTATAGCCGTTATTTTGGTTTCCTTTGCCATAACGTTTGTTATTCGCGACGATCCGGCAGTTATTCTATTGGTAACGGCGCTCGTCCCCTTGGGCGAAATGGTTGGCATCCATCCTTGGGTGCTTGTATTTGTTATTCTGCTCGCAACCGATCCGTTTTTCTTTGCTTATCAATCACCGACGTATCTGACGGCTTATTATAGTACGGAGGGAAAAGCGTTTTCGCACCGGCAAGCGCAGAGGGTTGCTTTATGGTATGGGCTGGCTGTGCTGCTGGCTGCGGCTCTGAGCGTGCCTTACTGGGAGTGGCTTGATCTTATTTCGTAACAGCGAGGGGGGGTATGATGAAAATAAAGCTGATCCATATCATTGCGGTCTTGACCGCTTTATCCATGTTCCTGATGTACCGGGGCTCTCTGGACACCATGGACTATTTCTTTCAAGACCGCTTTATGCAGAAGGAAGGCGATATTGATACGCGCATCGCGATTATCGCAATCGATGACGAGAGCGTAACGGAGTATGGCAGCTGGCCGTGGAACCGGAATGTTCATGCGCAGCTTATTGAAACGCTCGATGCGGGTGACCCTGCGGTTATCGCGTTCGACGTCACGTTCCCGGCGCCTTCGGCAGACGATCCTTCGTCAGATGATGCGTTAATTAGCGCGACTAAAAATGCGGGCAATGTGGTCATGCCTGTGTACGGTACATTTGCATCCTCTGCCAAAGAGGGGGATATCGAGGCGCTTGAAATGTCCGAGCCCTTCCCAGAGCTTAAGACGGCTGCAGCAGCAGTCGGGCATATCAATACGATACCGGATCGAGACCACGTCGTACGCAATTCCTTATATAGCTTCATGGATGAAGGGGAGCGGGTAGAGAGTTTTTCTTGGGTTATCTACCGTATGTTTAAGGAACGGCTCGGAGAAACGGTGAATGCGGATATGCTTCCGCTTGACGCATTTGGCCAATTCCCTATTTCATACACGGGCCGCCCAGGACAATATGAGGCCATTCCTTATTCGGCGGTGCTGAACGGCGATGTTCCTGCTGAATATTTCAAGGATAGAATCGTGTTGATTGGCCCTTATGCCACGGGATTCAAGGATGATTATCTTACACCGCTGCAAGTGAAAAGCCTCATGTACGGGGTGGAAATCCACGCCAATATTATTCAAGCGCTGTTGGATGAGAATCTGAAGCAGAAGCTGGATTGGAAGTGGAACGAGCTCGTTCTACTGCTTGCGGCAGCGCTAGCGTTCTTCCTGTTCCGGAAATGGAATATGGCTATTTCTTTCTCGGCGGTTGCTGTCATCATTGCGGTATTCGTGCTTGGGGGCCGATATTTATATGAAAAAGGACTTATTATTTCGGTCGGTTACGTCGTTCCGCTGCTTGTCATTAGCTGCATAATCGTCGTTGGCTTTCATTATGTGGAAGAGCTGTTCGAGCGACGCCGTGTGACCGATATATTCGGTAGGTATGTTGCGCCGGAGGTTGTGAACCAAATTCTGAAAAACGGCGAGGATGGCCTTAAGCTAGGCGGTACGCGCAGGGAGCTAACCGTGCTGTTTGTTGATATCCGCGGCTTCACCCCGCTCTCGGAGAAGGCGGAGCCGGAGGAAATCGTAGAAATATTAAATGAGTACCTCGATCTTGCGGCTAACTGCATCTTTAAATTCGACGGCACGCTGGATAAGTTTATAGGAGACGCGGCCATGGCTATTTTTAACGCTCCGCTGCTTCTAGAGGATCATCCGATGCGTGCGGTCGAAGCGGCATGGGCGATGAAGGAAGGCTCGGCTGCGCTGGAGCGCAAGCTGATTGAACGCTTCGGCTTTGGCGTGAAGTTTGGTCTTGGTATCCATACCGGACCGGCTGTCTTTGGCAATATCGGCTCGAAGAGCAGGATGGACTATACGGCGATAGGCGACACGGTCAATACGGCGGCGAGGCTGGAGAGCAACGCGAAGCCCGGCCAAATTATTGTGAGCGATGCCGTATACCAAAGGGTGAAGGGACGAATTCATGCGGCCCCGCTTGGCGAGATCAAGGTAAAGGGCAAGGAGCAGGGCATTACAATCTATGAGCTGGAGGGAATACAATGAGGACATTAAAGCTGCTGTTTATTTCGCTGCTGGTGCTGGCTATCGTTATGCCAACGACGGTCATGGCGAAGGATACGGACAAGGCAGGTAAGATTACTGCGACTGCGGGCAAAGCGGAAGTGAAAAAGGGCGGCGGCTCGAAGAAGTTTAATGCGTTCAAAGGCATGGCTTTAACGCAAGGCGATACGATTCTAACGGGCAGTGACGGTAAAGTTACGCTGGATCTGGACAGCGACAAGCAGGTTACGATTGGTTCCGGCACGACGCTTGTGATCAGTGAGCTGGTCAAAAGCGCGAAGGCGCTGGGCGGTAAGACGAGCTTGAGCCTATTGAAGGGCAAAGTGCTTATTACGATCAAGAAAAAGCTGGAAGGGGATTCGCGTTTCGAGATTGAGACGCCTACCGCTATCATGGGCGTAATGGGGACGCAATTTACAGTGCAATATGAAGAAGGCGAAAGCTACGTCGGTGTTTTTGAAGGATCGGTAAAAACGAAGCACGGCGAACAGCTCGAGGAAGAGACGATCGTTAACCCGAACGAACAGCTTGGGCTGGATGTGAATGGCGGCGATAAAGAAAAGCTGAATTATCGCGATCTTCCTTTAGTTGGCCTGGAGCATTACCTTGCCCTGCTGGAGAAGGATGCGAAGGCGGATAAAGCGCTAATTGAACAGGTTAAACAGCTGATTGCGGTTAAAAAGCAAGAGGAAGCGGCTGCTGCCTTGAAGGATAACGGAAGTACGTCGAGCGATACCAAAATCGTTTATGAGGATGGTTCGGGCCAAATTGGCGGGGGAGGCGGCGTAGTGGTGCCGACACAGGCACCGACAGCTGCGCCAACGCCAACGGCGACACCAGTGCCAACGGCGACACCTACAGCAACGCCGGTAGCGACGGAGACGCCTGCTCCTACAGAAGAGCCAGTACCCCCGTTGCTAGATCTGGATGCACTCTATAGAGGGGTTCAATCCTATATTTTTAGTGACAAAACATTCTATTTGCCTTTTACAGCCTCGGTTGCTTACAACGGTCCTAACAGCTCGTTTCCTGAGGACGGATCAAAGATTGTGAAGCTAGAAGTATTTAATGATGAAATGGAGCGTTTCGAAGAAAGAGCAATCGTTGATAAGGTTACTGTTAGCTCGGATTCTTCGAAGCAGCTGCTCGTGCAGCTATCGGAGCCGATTGAATATGGATCGAAAATTAGATTTACAATTCTAGCTGGCCAACTGAAGAATGCGGAAACAAATGATATTCAAGGAGAAGATCTAGTTACGAGCAATATCGAGTCCGGCCAGGATATCGAATTTATATTCAAACAGGAACTTTATGATAGGGAGTATAAGCATGAGGATGCTTCGGATGACGGAGTAGGGGTGGTAGCTGTAGAACTGTATTCGCTCGGATATCAAATTCCGTACGATTCCGAAGTTGGAGCTGATATTCGAATAAATAAAGTGTGCCCGGAGACAGGGGAGTACCCGAGCCCAGGGCGATATTACGAAGAAGGCTGCGGCTCTGAGTTTGAATATGATCTAAAGCAATATGTGTTGAACACTTCTATGGTTGGGCCAAACCGAATGGCCATTGCTCTCCATATAACGAATTTCCAATTGCTTGAGCCGGCATTATATGAGGTGATTATTAATCTTCAAGATGATAGAGGCCAACCGCATTATGTAAGGCAAGCTATAAACATCGTCGCTAAAAAGCCTCCTGTACCGATTGGGGATATGGCCTACACGCCAGATAGCAGCACATTGATTTTACCCTTTACGTCGAACATTGCATCAGCTGATGGGATGCCGATTAACCCATCCGACGTTAGCGTAATTGTAATGCCAGATTTGCCAGGGTTCCTGCCAGCGTTGATTGAGGGAAGCGAAGGTCCAATAGAGAATTCAGCCATTGAGCTTGACATTGAGAGCGTGTTTGTTGACCCGAACGAAGCGAAGCAGCTTATTGTGAAATTTGTGAATGAAATGGAATATGGCACAGTCTTATTGGTAACGATTGCTGCTGACTCTCTAATGAATGCCGAGACACTTGACGTGCAGAAGGAATTTAGGTCGGTTTTAATAACCCATAAAGCAGCATTGTTAACGCGAGAGGTCGAATTCGTCCATGAAGATCCGAATCAGTTGGATAAAGAGGTCTTGATTAATACCTATGGGTTTGAAATAGGGCAGCCGGTACTGAATAGGCTATCCGAAGAAGGCGAATTTGAGCCGCCGTATGAATTGGACGGCGTCTATGCGATATCTGGAGAAGGGGATATAAAAACATTAAAATTATTAGCTGAATATTTTAACGCATCGTATGTTGAACCGGGGTGGTATGAGCTTGCTATACCAATTATGGATAGCGAGTGGGGGCAGACATGGCTAAACTTGAGCATTCATGTAAAGATACCTCTAGTATAACGATTGACTAAAGGAAGGGAGCGACACGATGAAAACGAAATTTCGTATATTAGCAGCAGGGACGGCGCTTGCGACAGCATTGGTCCTGCTTAATGGAAGTGCTTATGCGGCGACCGCTGCGGAGCCGGCCTTAATAACCGAGCGGACGAGTGCTGTGATGATCGTTCAAACCATCGGGAAAATCAGTCAGCCTTGGGGGCTGGCCGAGGCAGAAGGCGGCGGGTTGATCGTCGTGAGTGCAGGAAGCAACCAAGTCAGCATGTGGCAGAATAACAAGCTGACGGCGGTTACGACACAGACGGCAAGCGGCTATTTGGATGGAACAACGGTTAATTCTACTTTCAATCACCCATCGTACTCCGCGGTGAGCAGCAAAGGCGTAATCTATGTGAGTGATACAGATAACCATGTAGTGCGCAGAGTGGTGAAGGAAAGAGTGTATACGGCTGCCGGTAACGGCAAGTCCGGCTATAAGGACGGCAAATTCGGTGATGCGCAGTTCAATGCTCCGGCGGGCATTGCGATAGATGCTAAGGATAATGTTTATGTAGCGGATACGCTTAACAACGTCATTCGTATGATCTCCCCAGAAGGCGTTACGACGACTTTCGCCGGAGTGGCTGGCGAAGCGGGCGGTTACAAGGATGGCGGCGCAGCTGAAGCCAAATTCAACGAGCCGATGGGTCTTGCTTTCGATGAGAAAGGCGGCTTATACGTTGCGGACAGCGGCAATCATTTGATTCGTTATATTCGGGATGGAAAAGTAACGACGGTTGCGGGCAAATCGACGGCGATCGATGCAAGCACTGGTTATATGGCAGGCGGCTACGTGAATGGAACAAGCGCTGATGCGCGTTTCGACCGTCCTAGAGGACTTGCTTATGCGGATGGAGTTCTATACGTCGCGGACAGTCTTAATAACCGCATTCGGGCCGTACAGGCGGGGAAAGTGATTTCTATTGCAGGCCAAAGCGCGCCTGGCGACGTCGTTGGGAGCGCAGACGCAGCGCGGTTCAATCAGCCTTCCTCGCTGCTTTATTCAGCGGGCAAGCTGTACATTGCCGACACGCTGAACGACAGCGTGAAGCAGCTTGAGGTTGACTCGAAGACACTTAAACCCATTATTACTAAACAAGAGCTGGTGGAGGGAGCTGAGCTGCTCCCTGCTGGCAAGGATGTGCAGGTGTGGTTGGAAGGCAAACAGGTCAAGTTTGCGAACGCCCAAAAGCCGTTTAAGAAAGGCGATAAAACATATTTGCCTGTTAGAGCGGTATTCGCGTCTTGGGGCGCGGAGGTTAAATGGAACGCAGCTGCGCAGGAAGTGCAGCTAGCGAAGCAATCATGGAAGCTGACGCTCAAGGTGAATGCCAAACGCACTGTTATTTTGGAAAAGGGCGCATTATATGTCGAGGCAGACTATTTGGCGGATGCTGCTACCTTTCTGCTAGCGCATGATGCGGAATTTAATGCTATCATTATGGCTAGTGGGCAATAAACCGCCTAACTCCCTTTAGCTGGAATGGAGGCAGTGCCATGACTTCAGGAAGCCATTCGCAAAACAATGTAGACCGATTCTCGGGATTCGAAAATGATTATGATCAGCATCGGCCGAAAGCGCCGCAAGCCGTCATTGATATTTTGACGAGCTATCTCGGCCGCAGGCCTAATTTGGTGGCTGATGTCGGCTGCGGAACGGGCCTGTCATCCTACGTGTGGCAAGGCCATGCCGATCGGATTATCGGCTTTGAGCCGAATGACGATATGAGAGGCAAAGCGATTTCGAGGCTGCCTGAGCAAGGCGGCGAAGCGTCCATATCGTTCGTCAAAGGTTATTCGGACAAGCTTGCTTTGGATGCGGAGAGTGTTGATGTGCTGACCTGCTCGCAATCCTTCCACTGGATGGAGCCGGTTAGCACGCTGCGGGAATTCGCCCGTGTGCTTAGGCCGGAAGGGGTATTCGCAGCTTACGATTGCGACTGGCCGCCAACGCTGCACTGGGCAGTCGAAGCGGAATATAAAAAGCTTATTGACCGATCAGAGGAGATTATCAATAAGCATGTGCCGGAGAAGGATCGGGCGAGCAAGCGCGATAAGGAAAAACATTTGACGCATATCCACAACAGCGGCTTGTTCCGCTTCTCGAAGGAAATCGTCTTCCATAACTTAGAGACCTGCGACGCCAAGAGGTATGTTGGTCTAGCCGTTAGCCAAGGCGGCATTCAGACTGTGTTTAAGCTGGGCTCGACGGAGCTGGATGAGCAGCTGCGGCAATTCCGGAGCAGCGTTGAGCATTGTTTTGCAGGAAGAAGCTTGGAAGTTAGGTTTAGCTATAGGATGCGCTTAGGCGTGAAATAACAAGGCGGAATAAAAATGTTGTCCGAATGGGTGGAAAGACCCTTCAGACAGCATTTTTTGTTGCTTGGAAATGACTGCCTATCGTATTTCCATGTATAATGGCAGGATGAACGGAGAGGTACATATTCGCTGGATGAACAGCTTCCTGATATTCCGGATCCCCCGCCCTGTCGTACAGGAGCGCGCGTAATCATAATATTGCGACAATGCAAAGAAGCAAGCTGTTAATGCCATAGGGGCACAAGCGGCTTGCTTTTTGCATTTCTAAAATGGGGGGGAGGGGGACTATGGCTTTGTGAATATTCCGCTTTTCAACATAAACAGTCTATCGTTAGTAGTGTCGTTCATGGCTAACCTCCGGGCTTCAGTGAGTGTTAACATATTCATGCCAGCGCGCTTATTGTTTAATAAACAGATAAACGGCGTAGCCGATCGCCGCCGCTATCAGTCCGACTGCTGCCGTACAAGATAAAAGTCGAAAAAAAACTTCCCACTTATCTTTTTGGATGCCTCGAATGTCCGGTTCCTCGTTCCCCTGCGTCTCTTTTGGCCCAAAATGATCCTGACGGGGCTTAATGATGGATCACCCGCTTTCTTTATTACTTTTCTGCAAGCTGCTTATATACGACTAGAATGGTGCTTCTTTGGTAGGTATTGCCTGATGTAGCGGTTTTGATCATGGAGCCGTAACAAATATTAATGACTTGATCATCGTTTAGCTCCGCTAGAAACTCGTTAGCTCTCTTCTCGGCAAACACCGTATCCGTATCAATAAATTCTTTCACTTGAATCATGTTGACTTCTCCCCTCCTTCGTTTCCAAATAGACAGATAGGCACCCCGCCGAAGTAGCGGAATGCCTGCTCACGTCCACCATAGCATTGGGGAATGAGGGTGTCAACCGGATCGGGGAGATTGCTATGGGGGATGAAATGGACGCTAATTATGTAAGTGGTATTCAGTGATACATATTTGCGTCATGTTCATGTTATATATATCGTTTTGGAATGTACTGGATTTTATATTTTGAAAATAGTTTGCTTATTATTTACTAAAATTACTTTAGAATATAAAAGGCGAGGCTATCTCGTCTCATGGAAAAGAAAAATATGAAATAACAGGGAAATAGAGCTGAATGTATTCACTGATTTGTCGGTGTATTACCAATAATAATACAGTTTTAGCGAGATGGAATGAATGAATTTTTTTACTAAATTCAGGGAGAGAAACTAACAAATGTATCGTCTAATATAGTGAGAAAATCAGTAAAAATAGAGGTAAAATGAAGTTAAAAGCAGATGTATGCGATTTTTTGGACTATTTTAGACTTGTTAGAATACCTAACGTAAAATAGACTAATTAAGTAGAACAGAGAGAAATATATAACATTGGAGGAGAATAACATGACACAAATTGTTAAGAGTGAGTTAGCTAAAAAGGTGCTCGTCCCATTGCTGGTGCTTTCGCTGTTAGCGGCGATGGTAGGCGTGCTGGCCAAAAACAATTTTGTCCGAGCGGAAGAAGCGCCAGGACTACCAACCTTTGATATTCCGGCTCTTTCATCTGAACATCAAGCATCAAGCTTGCCTAATGTTATTGTAGTAGCAACAGGAGGTACGCTTGCTGGTAAAGCGAGAAACGAGGACAAAACCAATTTCCAAAACTATGCTGCGGGCACGTTCAAGATGGCTGACCTGGTTGCCCAGCTTCCGAAACATAAAACGGCAGATGTATCCACCTTCCAGTTCGGCAATAAAGGATCAGGCGGATACACGATCAAAGAGCTTTACGATCTATCGCTAGCGGTAGATGCGGCGCTCGAAATTTACGATAGCGCAGTTGTAACGACAGGTACGGATACTATGGAAGAAATTGCTTACTTCCTAGACCTAACGGTACGCAGCGAGAAGCCAGTCGTTGTGACAGGTGCCATGAGACCTTGGGATGTTATTGGAACAGACGGTCCTGCCAATCTATATCAAGCGATTAAAGTGGCAGGCAGCGACAAAACAAAATGGTTCGGTACCGTTGTAATGCTGAATGATGTCATTTACGCGGCGCGTGAGGTTACAAAAACGAATGCACACCGCAATGATACGTTTGACGCTCCGATGTTCGGCGCGCTTGGTTATGTAGATGATCCGGCGGTTCGCATTTACCGTGCTCCTGCAAGAGCGGCGAAAGCAGGCAAATCAACATGGGCATCACCGTTTGATCTAAGAACGATTTCGAAAGACAGCCTGCCTATCGTAGAGATCGTATACAGCTACCAAGAAGCTGGCGGCGGTGCGATTCGCGGACTTGTAGCAGATGGGGCAAAAGGCATTGTAACAGCAGGTACGGGTGCTGGCGGCATTTCTTCGCAGCTAAGCACAGCGCGTTCAGCGGCAATTAAAGACAGTGGTGTCGTGTTTGTATCGACGACGAGAACGGGTTCGGGTTCCATCTATGACAGCGGCAGCGGCAATGTAATTGGCGGAGACAACCTTAATGCGGCACATGCCCGCATGATGCTGTTGCTTTCACTCGCGTTCACGAATGACGTTAGCACAATCAGAAACTGGTTTACGACATTCGGTACGCAGGATGTGGAAATTTCCGTTGATGAGAATACGGTATTGAGCACTTCCGTGGAAGAGCCGATCGTAACGGAACCTACTCCTGAGGTTGTGCTTCCAACGGCTACTGCTTCTCCGACAACGGAGCCGACAACAGCGCCAACAGCAGATTCGACAATTGAACCAACCACTGAGCCTGCAACAGAGCCGACGACTGAAACAGTACCGGTGACGCCATAAATTAGGGGAGGAGTACGGTTATGAACATAATGAACCAATCGAAAACAACGAAGAAAATTTTCGTTCCTCTCCTCATTGCGGCACTCCTAAGTACGCTGCTGATCGGCTACACAAGTTCAGCTCGTGCGGAGGAAGCGCCGGTGCTCCCGACCTTCGATATTCCGGCATTGTCTGCGGAGCATAAAGCTTCCGCGCTGCCTAATGTCATTGTTGTGGCGACAGGAGGCACGCTTGCCGGTCAGGTGAGGGGTAAAGACCCAACTAATTTCCAAAATTATGCTGCTGGTACTTATAAGATAGCGGATATGGTGGCAGAGCTTCCGAAACATAAAACGGCAGATGTATCCACCTTCCAATTCGGCAACAAAGGATCGGGCGGATACACGATGAAAGAGCTCTATGATCTGTCGCTAGCGGTAGATGCGGCGCTTGAAATTTACGACAGCGCGGTTGTAACAACAGGCACGGATACGATGGAGGAAATCGCTTATTTTCTAGACCTAACCGTACAGAGTGAAAAGCCCGTTGTTGTAACGGGTGCGATGCGGCCTTGGGATGCCATCGGAACGGATGGGCCAGCTAACCTTTATCAAGCCATTAAGGTTGCAGGAAGCAATAAGACGAAATGGTATGGTACGGTAGTTATGCTGAATGATGTCATTCATGCGGCGCGTGAGGTGACCAAAAGCAACGCGCACCGGATGGATACGTTTGAAACGCCGATGTTCGGTGCGCTTGGCTACGTTGACGATCCGGCAGTACGCATTTATCGTATGAATGCTCGGGCGTTAAAAGCTGGCGATGCGGATTGGAAATCACCGTTTAATCTCAAAACGATTTCGAAGGACAGCTTGCCGAAGGTTGAAATTGTTTACAGCTACCAAGAAGCCGGCGGCGGAGCGATTCGCGCATCGGTTGAGGATGGCGCAAAAGGTATCGTGACTGCGGGTACTGGCGCCGCGGGCATTTCGTCCAAGATGAGCACGGCGCGTGCTGCAGCCATTAAAGATCATGGCGTTACGTTCGTTTCGACAACGAGAACGGGCTCTGGTACAATTACTGGCGGCAGCGACGGCATTATTGCCGGGGACAACCTCAATCCGCAGCATGCCCGCATCATGTTGATGCTGTCATTGGCATTCTCGAATGATTTTAAAACCGTTAAAGGTTGGTTCGAGACGGTGGGCACGCAGGATATTGCGGTAGACGTGGCTGAAACGCCAACAACACCTACAACTCCAGGGGAGAATAGCGGTGGATCTGGCGGCGCAGTCAACTCAGGAGAGGTTACGATCGGCGCTGGAAGCTCGGGTACGCTAGGCCTTGATGACAGCGTAACGGTATCTATACCTGCTGGAGCGACGAAGGAACAGATGAAGCTGTCCATCACGAAGCTGACGGGCACAGGCGGAATTGTGGATTCAACGAGTCAGCTGTTATCTCCGCTGTTCGAAATACTGAAATCCGTTCCGGACAATTTCATTGTTCCAGCTACGTTAACCTTTAAATTTGATAAGGTGCTCATTAAGGAAGGCAAGAAGGCTTCCGTGTTCTATTACGATGAGACGAAGAAGCAGTGGATCGAAATGGGCGGAACGGTGAGTGGAAACACCATTACCGTGAAAACCGATCATTTCACGAAGTTTGCCGTATTCGCGGTAGATGAAATAGGAGCGAGCTTCACGGACGTATCCGGACACTGGGCAGAAGCGGCTATTCAAAAGGCTGTTGCTGCTGGTATCGTGAAAGGGTATGTGGATGGAACCTTTAAGCCGAACAATACGGTTACGCGTGCGGAGTTCTCCGTAATGCTAATGGGCGCCTTGAAAGCAGAAGGGGTAGGCGAGACGCTTGCGTTTGCCGATCAAGCAAGCATTGCGGCTTGGGCCAAAGATGCGGTTGCACAAGCGGTTAAGGCGGGAATTATTAGCGGGTATCCGGACGATACATTCCGTCCGAGCGCTAATATATTGCGGATGGAGATGGTGTCGATGATTGCCAAGGGATCGAAGTTAACCTTAGACCCAGATGCAATTACAAGCTTTGCCGACAACAAGGACATTCCTGCTTGGGCAATGAGCGCTGTGAAAGCCGTGAGCGACAAAGGCATTATACAAGGGCGGACGGGCAATGTGTTCGCGCCAAAAGCTACCGCTTCGAGAGCGGATGCGATTACCGTCATTATGAACATGCTCGAAAGCAAATAGCGGAAAAGCGCAGCTAGCGAGAAGACGGCTCCTCAGGTCTGAATAGACCTTGTGGAGCCGTCTTTTTGCGTACAGGAAAGGATAAGGGTTTGCTCATCCTTTCGCTGTACGTTTCGCCGAAACGATAGCGTCTATTGAAAGGGCGTCTTCAGTCCTTTCTTTTTATATTAAACAATAATGGGGCATTACACTCCGGCTTGGCGCAGCAGTTGTGCAGTCTCGGCTGGATGTGAAATGGGAAAATGATGACCACGCTCTAGTCTTTTAACGGGGAGATGGCTATAAGCTTGGGGCAACGTGTAATAGCGATCCAGAAGGCCCCAAGCGATGTGGGTTGGGACGGTATTCCATTTGGCTGGCTGGAGCTTGAAGGTATCGCTCTTGGTCAAAGCAGACAACGTATCAGCTAGCGTTGCCCGTACTCGCGGAGACTTGAGCTCATCTAAGACAAAGTTCGTATAGCTGGCGGGAATTTGCTCATGAGACTCGAAGCAGCCCTGATTAATGAGTGAACGATCCAAAGCATGACGGGACAGCTTGGAGAGCATGAACCGGTTTATGCTGGGCAGGCGATATCGTGCGTAGGTTGGATGGAGCGCGGGCTGCAGCAAATGCATAGACTGAATGCGTTCCGGGATAGCCTCCATCACTTTCGCTGCCAGCAGGGCGCCGTAAGAATGTCCGACTAGCGTAATGGGCTGAGATTGCTCGGTAATCGCTGCTATAATCGATCGGACATGCCCTTCAATGACGCCCTCGGATTGGTGATGATAGGGGCTGCGTCCAAAGCCAGGCAAATCAGCGATCCAAACATGGCGCTCATGAAGCTCTGATGCGAGCGGTATGAAGCAATCTGCTCCGCTGAAGGTGCCGGGCAGCAGCAATATCGGATTGCCGCTTCCCTTTTTCTCCAGCGTAGCGAGAGGTCCTCGCTTTCCGCGCGAAAAACCAGGATGGATAGATTCGCTATGCGATAGGCGATAATCGAGATCGGCAACGACATGTGGGAGTATAGCGCTATTCACCGAAGTGGCCTGCTTGTGCGCGAGTTTCATGCGCTTTGTCGCTTCTGTGGGAAAAGGTGTATTCACAATGAAGCTAAGCGATTGCTGCGGGATGCCGAGCTTGCTTCCCAATGGGCCGCCCAATAGTCTGTTCAATAGGGGCAGGGAGATTGAGCCGATAGGCGCTCGAAGGCGAAGCTCCTTGTTCATTCCTTGAATCAGCTCGGTCATGTTAGGACTGCTGCCTTGCTCGTCTAATAGGTAGTACGTTTCGCTGACGGGCTGCGGCTCATCGACGAGCGCTGTAATGAATGCTGCGGCGTGGTCAACGTGGACGAGCGGGAGCCAGTAGCTGCCGCCTCCGGGAACGGTCCCCATAAGCTTCAGACGAGCGGCGGCGACGAGAATGCCGAGTCCGCCTATTTGCTCGGTATTGCCGGTCGCGGAGTCTCCGATGACGACGCTGGGGTTGACAACGGAGAGAGGATAACCGTGCAGTTTGGCTTGTTCCCGAATATGAAGGTCAGCCCTTATTTTCATGCGTTCATAGGGGGATTCGTGCTCAAGCAGCTTATGGATGGCGGCTGGCTGATCCATATTCTGATCGGTAACGGGACTTTTGAAGCCGACGACATGTATGAAATGCCGCAGCTTTCCGTTTATATGCGCGTCTGAGGCTAGCTTGCTCAATTGGTCGGCAGCATCTAGAAACACCTGCTTGGCTTGCGACTCGCCCAGCATAATATCCATCGGGCCTCCAGCATGAATAATGATGTCAGCTTGGCGTATGGTTTGATGGTCGGCCTCGGATATCCCTAGTCCAGGCTGGGTTAAATCTCCGACTATGGCAGTTACCAAGCGGAAGGCCTCTTCGTCTAACTGATCATGGAGCACGGATAGCCGCTGAGTCGAGCGCATTAAAGCGGCGATCTGATGACCGTTCGCTGCCAGTTGTTTAATGACCTCGGTACCGACAAAGCCGGTTCCTCCGGTGATGAATATATGGGCCATGGCGGCTCAGCTCCTTTGGTTTTTAGTACTAAACAGTACTAATTTGACTAAAAAAATTACTTTAGCATGGAAGCTAAAGTATGAAGTGATTGCTGCATTATTTTTGATTCTGGCTGGGCATGCTGCAGGAAAAGTCCGCCTTCGATCGTAGATAGGATTAAAGCGGCCGTCTCCTGCGGCTGCAGACTATCGTTGAATTCTTTGGTCGCTATGCCTTCTGCAAGCAGCTGCTCCAGAACGGTCAGCTGCTTCGTGAAGAATAAGCTGATCTGGTTGCGGGCGGCTGCTGAATCAAGAGGCGTCTGTGTGTAGAGCGTTAAGAAAGGGCAGCCTCCCAGGCAATCGATGTCCTGCTCGATAAGCACCTGCATCAGCCTCATAAGCCGTTCCATGACAGGCAGCTCCGTCTTGGATGCGATATGGGTGATGAGGGCTTCGTATCGGGACGTTAACCTTTCGATTATAGCGGAGAGCAGCTCCTCTTTGCTTTTGAAATAATAATAGATATTCGTTTTGGAAACTTTGCTCTCCGTGACGATATCATCCATGCTTGTGACGAGATAGCCTTTGCTTAGGAATAGGGTCGTTGCGGCTTGCAGTGCGATTTCGCGGTTAGCGTTTTTTGGTTTGGCGTTCATGATTAGTACTATATAGTACTAATCATGAATGTGTCAATGGGCAGGTTTGATTGGTTAATACAGGTTATGACGCCCTTCCCACCATCCGACCGAAATGACCGCGGGGGCAGGGTGGTTCATCGCGCTCGTTAGCGTGAATAAAATGGCTTTGCCGGGTCCGATAATCCAGTGTCCGGCTTTTTCACTGGATATGCTTGAATAAGAGGGGATTACCCGAGTGGAAACAGGCGTTGCGGCAAGTGCAGTGGTGTCAAGGCCGCTTCCGAATTGGATCTGCCCGAGCGGCAGCGGCGCGGGATGCAAGGCGAGGTTCGCCGATGCAATCTCATGCGATTGCATGCCATGTGAGGGCAGGCTCGAACAGAAGCATATTTGTGAAACGAGCTTGTCATCCGATAAGTTGCTAAGGACATAAAGGTCTAAGTAAAGATGAACATCGGAATGCAGCGGATTGACCAGCGCTCCCCAAGTGCGGTTGGCGTCCGTCGGATTCAATTGATCCGTTTCTCCTACGAAATATTTTCCTTGCAGCGAATGATGGAGTGAGTTTGCAACATGGACTACGCTGGCAGGCCCATAACCGTACATGATTCACCATCCTTTGCGGCGGACTTATACTTCACCATATGACGAAATTTCGGTAACATGCCTCCACCCAGCTCAGGTTATGCGACATGGGCTTGGCCGCGTAAGGTAAGATGTTTTCTAAGGCATGGGCAACAAAAAGAGGATGGCTGAAACGAAACGGGTACCTATAGCTGAGTGCACTTTATCAAGTGTCCTCGGCTATAGGTACCCGTTCGGAGCCGTCCTCTTTTTTATTCCGTTTTCTTCGGTTCCTCGAACGTCATGCCAAGCGTATCAACCGTCACCTTTTTCATGGAAATCGGAGATTCTGGCCTATCGTTTGCTCCGGTCGTTTGATTAACGATCTCATCAACCGCTTCCATGCCCTCCGTTACTTTGCCGAAGGCTGCATACTCGTTGTCGAGCGAAGGCGCGTCTGCGACCATGATGAAAAATTGCGAGCCACCGGTATCCGGATCCTGCGTGCGGGCCATGGACAATATACCGCGCGTATGTTTCAGCTTGTTCTCGAAGCCGTTGCTGTTGAATTCGCCGGGTATGCTGTAACCAGGGCCGCCCATTCCGGTTCCGTCCGGATCGCCGCCCTGAATCATAAAGCCTGGGATAACGCGGTGGAATATAACGCCGTCATAAAAGCTTTTATTAATAAGAGAAATAAAGTTGTTTACAGAGTTCGGAGCAACCTCCGGGTAAAGCTCTAGCTTGATGACCTTGTCATTGCTAAGTTGGATCGTTACGACAGGATGCTTGTCTGATCC
Organism: Paenibacillus sp. 2TAB23; assembly: GCF_052115165.1. Classification (NCBI taxonomy): domain Bacteria; kingdom Bacillati; phylum Bacillota; class Bacilli; order Caryophanales; family Paenibacillaceae; genus Paenibacillus; species Paenibacillus sp. 2TAB23. Next base: position 30,138 of record NZ_JBFRGD010000025.1, on the reverse strand, counting down.
AAGAAGTACAGGGCCGTCTTCGGCAGGTGCTTCAGTAGGCGGGTTTGTAGCGGCAGCGGTATTCCCGCCGTCTGATCCCGTTGTCGAACCGTTATTCGTGCTTTTCGTTCCGCCACAGCCTGCCGCTACTAGAACCAATGCGAAAGTAAGGAGCAGCATCATGCCAAAGCGTTTGTTTTTCAACAACATTTCCATATCCTCCTTAAATGTGCGAATGCTGCACAGCTTCGAATCATGCTGATTGCGTACATTCGCCTTTTTTAAAATGCCGCCAAAGGATGGCGATAGCCGTTTGCGCTTGTCCAAATAGTATAATAGCATATTGCTGGAATTAATTGCGAATATGTTGCGGTTTACTCAGGCTAGGCGAATGTGGGGAGGAGGAGAATTGTTCCGAGCAGTGGGAAACAAACATAACAACATAACAAAATAAATAATAATAAAATCATTTAAAGCCTATAAAAGCTAGTTTAAACCATTTTTTTGTGAAGAAACGATCGATATACTAATTATAAAGCGCTTACATCCAATACGTATTGGCAATAACAAAAATAACAAATAAACAGGAGGATTCGGATGAAAAAAGTACGCAAATGGGTTGCGGGAGTTATTGCTCCGATGCTTGTTCTATCGCTTGCCATGCCCGTGTTCGCTCAGACGGAAACAGAAGACACGCAAGGACATTGGTCGCAAGAAGCCATTGAGAGATGGCAGTCCAACGGTGTTATAAAAGGTTATTCCGATGGCTCCTTCGGGCCGAACAGGACAATAAACCGTGCAGAACTGGTGACGATCATTAATGCCTCGCTGGGCTTTCGATTGCAATCGGAGAAGTCGTTTTCGGATGTCGCACCCTCTGCGTGGTATGCAGAAGCGGTTTCTGCCGCACGCGAAGCGGGTTATTTTGAGGGATATCCTTCGAATGTAGCAAAGCCGCTGGATGCGGTAACTAGGCAGGATGCCGTCGTGCTATTGGCTAAGGCTTTCCGTCTGAAAGGAGTTGGCAGCGCTTCCTTTAAGGATAAAGCTGACATTGCCGAATATGCGAAAAAAGCGGTAGATGCTCTATCCTCCGTACTCGAAGGGTATGGGGATGGCTCGTTCAAGCCTCGTAATCCATTAACGAGGGCGGAGCTAATAGCCGTTATCGACAAGCTGGTTGCTGGGTATTATCCCAAAGCAGGCGAGTTTGCAGGAGGATCAATCGCAGGCAATGTCGTTGTGAATCAAGCGGATGTGGTACTCAAGGACATGACGATAAACGGCAATCTGTACGTAACCTCTGCGGTAGCGGACGGAGACGCCAAGCTGGTGAACGTCACGGTGAAAGGTGAAACATTCGTATGGGGCGGGGGAGAAAATACGGTATCGTTTGATCATTCTACGCTCGCGGGTGTAGAGGTAGAACGTAAGGATGGGCCCGTACGCGTTCATTTCAGCCAAGGCTCGACCGCTCAGCGTATGACAGCGAACGGCATGTTTACGCTGGATCTTGAAACAGGCACGAATGTGGGTGAGCTGACATTGCGTGCAGGTGCCAAGGGCAGCGCTATTAAAGGGTTGGGCGACGTGAAAAAAACGGTTATTCAGGCGGATGACGTCAAGCTGAATGGGGTGAGCCTTCCGATAGGAGAAGCTGTCATTAAGGATGGAAAGACAGTGAATGCAACAGGCGACGGAGCCGGTTCTGGCGACAGCGGCGGGGATAACGGAGGAGGCCAGGCAGAGCGGGTGGAGGATTTGGTAGACCCGGATGCTACTGCATTCACAAAGTCGTTGTTTGCCTACTTGGATGATGTGCGCGGTCAACAGGTGCTCTTTGGCCAGCAGCATGTAACGACTGAGGGCATATCCTTTATTAATTCGACCGAGACACAATCGGATGTGAAGAAGGCGGTAGGTGATTTCCCTGCTGTTTTTGGCTGGGACACCGGCAGTCTGGAAGGCAAAGAGAAGCCGGGGGTCGCGGGCGATACGGAGCAGAGCAGAATCAATCTCGCAGCAAAAATGAAGGAAGCGCATGAGCTTGGCGGCATAGTCGCGTTAAGCACCCACTTTCCGAACTTCGTAACGGGTGGCAGCTTTAATGATACGGCGGGCTCTGTCGTGCAGCATATACTGCCGGGAGGCGACAAAAATAGCGAGTTCAATGCTTATTTGGATCTTATCGCCGAGCTGGCTAACAATCTTAAGGACGGTAACGGCCAGTTGATACCGATTCTGTTCCGTCCTTTCCATGAGCAGAATGGAGGCTGGTTCTGGTGGGGGGCCAAGACGACGACAGCTAGCGAATATGTTGAAATATATCGGTATACCGTTGAATATTTGCGGGATAAGAAGAACGTTCACAGCTTGTTGTATGTTTACTCGCCGAACGGTGCTTTTTCGGGAAGTGAAGACACTTATTTAACGACTTATCCCGGCGATGACTACGTGGATATTCTCGGCATGGATCAATATGACAACCAGCAAAATCCGGGAAGCGATACTTTCCTGAGCTTGTTGGTCAATGATCTGGCTATGATCTCGAGGCTGGCGGATGCCAAAGGGAAAATTGCTACGTTCTCTGAATTTGGCTATAGTCCGCAAGGGATGCTGACACAGGGGAATATGGATTTGAATTGGTTTACGAAGGTGCTTGCCGCTATCAAGGCAGATCCGGATGCAAGAAGGATTTCGTACATGCAGACGTGGGCCAATTTTCATCTGAACGGAAATTTGTTTGTGCCTTATCGCGATGCGCCGACGCTTGGCGATCATGAGCTGCTTGACGACTTGGTCGCTTATTATAATGATTCATATACCGCATTCGCGGCAGAAGTCGGCGATGTATACGGCAAGCAGGTTAGAGCGGCGGAGGAAAAGCCTTCCCTGCATATTGTGTCGCCTGTCGATCAAAGCACGGTCAAAGAAGCGGATATGCTAATAAGGGCTAGGGTGCTGCATGCAGCGCCGACCAAGGTCGTGTATGTAGCGGAGGGCTCCGCATCGGAGATACCAATGAGCTTGGATGACGACGGCTATTATTCAGCAAGCTGGTCGCCAGCGGGCGAGCAGAATGGCAAAACGGCGTCGGTTACGGTAAAGGTGTATAAGCAAGGCGGCGTCGTATTGGAGCAGTCGGTTCTCGCCTTCATTAAGGTGGACGAGCTTCCGCTCCGCTCGTATACATTCGATGATTCAATCGACGGTATTCAGAATAACGGGACTTGGCCGGCTGCAATGGGACTTTCGCTAGCGCATGCATTGATAGGTGGGAATGGCGTGCTGCAGCTGAATGTAACGGGAGCTGTGCCAAGCGAGAATTGGCAGGAATTTAAATTGGAGCTGACAGATGCGGCAAGCGCTGTTCCTTTGGCATCTGTAAACCGCGTGAAATGGGATGTGTGGATTCCGGCAGCAGCGGGTGCGGCTAATGCGAATGCAAGTCTGCGTACGGTCGTTATGCTCCCGCCGGATTGGTCGGATGAAGGCAAATATGGCATGCTGACGACGGAAGAAAAGCTTTCGGAACTAGAGACAGTAACAATAGAAGGTGTTGTGTACGCACGTTATTCTGCGGTGGTCAACTTGAATGATGCCGCCAAATCTGCAGAGGCGACGAGCATTGCCTTATCGTTGATCGGCAGTGGCTTACAGCTTGACGGTCCGATTTATGTAGATAATATTCAGCTGATCAGCAGTTATTTTGAAGCGCCGGTCATCCCGTCACTCGTTGATGATTTTGAAGGTTATCAAGGCGTGAACGCTGCACTGCAGGCCAAGTTCGTGAAAGCGGGAGGCGACACGGTTGCGGTAAGCCTTGATCCTTCGCATGAGAGCGGCGGCGAATATGCCATGAAATTCGATTATACGCTTGGCGGATCAGGTTATGCGGGCATCACGAAAGGACTCGGAGGCGTGGATTGGTCGGCCTTTAATAAGCTGAAATTCTGGATCGTTCCGGATGGATCTAATCAGAAGCTGGTTATTCAACTGAAGGTAGACGGCGTTTCATATGAGGCTTACCCATCGCTTGCAGGTGCAAAGGGAGAGTGGGTTTCACTGCACTTTAATGAGTTCGCTGTTGCGCCTTGGGATACGGGCAATGCCGGCAAAAAAATCAATAAAGCAAGCCTCAAAAACGTGCAGGATTTCAATATTTATGTGAACGCGGTATCGGGAGCAATGCTTAGCAGCAGCTTGTATTTCGACGATATCGAGGCGATTAATGATGGAACGGGCGGCGTTCCGAACGGAGGAAGCGGAGCGGGTAGCACGCCATCGCCTGCGGGAGTATTATACGATTTTGAGAGTGATACCTCTGGCTTTAACGTGGAATCCAACGAGGCGAGCGCTATGGCCCCGGCAATTACGACGGATGCTGCGACATCGGGGACGCATTCACTGAGCGCTTCCTTCAGCTTGACGGGAACGGGCTTTGAACTCGCGAAGGCATCGGCACTGGATCTATCGGCGGTAGATGGCGTTAGCGTTAAGGTGAAGCTGTCAGCTGGAACGGCCAATGTGCGGTTGTATATTAAAACGGGAACGGGCTGGAGCTGGTATGACAGCGGAACAGCGGTAAGCGTAGACTCAACCGAGTTCAAGACGCTATACATTCCGTTAAATGGCGTAGCTGACCGTGATGCGGTGAAAGCGATCGGAATCAAGATTGAGCCGACCGGAGGATCGGGCGAGGCTTTTGTTTATGTGGATGAGATTGTACTTAGTGTGAGCTAGACGTATACGAAAGAGAGGGAAATACCCCTGAAGCGATGGCGCGAGCCGACGCTTTAGGGGTATTTCAATTTCTAGTAGTTGTAGCGTTTGAAGGTGGCATCGCTCTTGAGCGTTGCTGCGCTTGCTGCGTTGACGGTAGACAGCTGTAGCACGTAATTATAGTGTCGTATGAAATTGCCGGGCTGGCTGTACGATTCATAGGAGGCCTTGGCGCTATCCGCCCAGCCGGCAACTTGGTTGAAGGTGGCATCGCCTTTGAAGGCGGCGGTTCCGGTGAATGGCTGCAGCGCAATCTGGTTGCTTGCGTTGCGAGCTAGGTAATACCCCGGCAGGTTCATTGACTCAAAGGAAACGCCGGATGCGCTTGCCAGCCCTGGCACGATGCGGAACTGGGAATCCAGTGTGGGAGATACGTTCTCGTCGATGCGGGCCGCATAGTTGTAGTGCCGAACGTAGCGGGTGGAGAAATTATGGGATTCCAGTCTGCTGTAGCCGGTCGCGTCGGCGGTTGCCGGACCGAGGAGGCGGATTTCATGTACCGTAGGCGTGTACCAGTTGTTAGGGTTGTTGAACAGTACGGCATTCACAAGGTTGATGCGCACGTAGCGGGCGGTGAAACGGACGGCATCGGTCGTGAAACCGTATTTTGTATTGCCTGTCCGGTCAATCGCGGAGTAATTGACGCCATCATTGCTGACCTCGATTTTATATTTGTAGTACGCCTCAGAGCCTTTATACATAAACCAGGAAATATCGACCTCTGTAATGGTCTTCGGAGCACCGAAATCAACCTGCCACCATGCTGGCCAAGAGCTGCTTGAAGCTGCCCAGCTGGTCTGGGCATTGCCGTCGTTGGCGTTCGTGGCTGAAGAGCCTGTGCCCGTTGAGCTAGCAGTCGCTGACTTGCCCTGCGCGTGGTTGACTAAAGATGGAAGAGTTACGGAGCCGGTTGCGGCATCGATGCTCCATGAGCTGTACCAATTCAGCGAAGCGGTTGCGCTTGCGTCGTTTAAGGTAAGCGGCAGCCAGATGTAATGATGGTCGCTTAAGTTGAGAGGGTTCCAGCGATCGCCCATATACATATAGGAGGTTGTGCTGCTGCCGGTGATGGTAGCGATGCTGTGGATTTGCGAGCCGTAAGCGGCGGGGTCGCCGAATGGCGATAGTGCCGACCAAGAGCCGGTCATTGATGTAGAGGTGGCGTAGCTGCCTTGATTTGGATACCAGCCCGAGGCTTGCGAGGTGAACAAATAATACGTATTGTTCTTTTTCACAACAGCAGGGGCTTCGCGGTATCCGTTCTCGAATACCCAGCCTACAAAGGATTGGACATTCGTATAGCTGCTATTGAGCTGGAAAATAGCCATCGTATCATTCGTGCCGCCGTTTTTCTTCGACGCGGTAACCAAATAGGCGGTACCGTTCGTGTCGACGAAGACGGTCATGTCCCGAGACTCGTAATCAAGAGGGCGGAAGCTTCCTTGATAAGTGAAATTGCCGTCAGGCGTGCTGCTTGTCGCAACCGCTACGCGGCCGAGCGAATAATCGGTGCCGTTCTCATAATGCATCCAAAGTACGTATTTGTTCGTTGCTGCGTTATAAATTACCTTTGGCCTTTCGATTTTGCTGGAGTTCAGCTCAGGCGCAGAGGTTTTGGTCAATATGCTGTTGCCTAGCGTCCAGTTTTTTAAATCGGTTGAAGTGTACACGTTTACCCGGTCGAACGTCCAGTTCACTGCTTTCTCGCCGTACATGTAGTAAGTAGAGCCCACCTTCAAAATATTGCCGCTGTGAGCATCGATCGGATTGCCGGCCGTATCGAGCCATTCGGTCCCGTTCGTTATGCTGACGCTTGCTGCGTCTGCGTGCTCAAGCTTGATTCCCGCATACGTTAACGCGATAAGTAAACACATGATGAGCATAGAGAGTAACCTTTTTGGGGCTGTACGCATCCTTCATTTCCCTCCTACAAGAGATAGATGATCCACTGCCAGCAGCGACCCGTCGCATATTGCAGCAATTCACTGCGTGCATGGGGATCTCAATATCAAGGTAGTTCATTTTGTAAACGCTTACAAGTGAAGAAAGTAAACATTTGTGAAATAAATGGTCGTGCACAATGTGAACGATTTGTTTGGTACGAAAGAAGGGGCTCAGATAGGCGATAAAGCAGGGGAATAAGCGGGATTATGGTGAATATACTGGAATGGATAAGCTGTGGAGACACGTAGAATGGACGAGTCGGCATGGCCAATTGAGAGAGAAAGGATTCTGGCTATGAAGATCATATTTGGAATAATGGGCTTCCTGATTATTGATTTATATATGAACCTCATCCCGCAATTATTTGATCTCCGGCAGGCGATGCCGTGGCTGCTATATGCAAGCTTGTTTTTTGTGTTGGTTCATTGGGTGGCTAAGCTGACCGGTCTCAGGGGGCTGGGGGAGCTAGGCTTAACGGGTCATTACGGCTGGAAAAGAAATGTGCGAATCGGCTTCCTGCTCGGAGCCTCGGCTTGGGCGGCGATGTTTGGTTTTTTGTCATTGTCGGAGGCTCTTCATATAGAGGGCTTGCGAGGCGCGCCTAGCGCTGCGGCATTCCTGTTAAAAGCATTCGCTGTCGCTTTTCTGGGCTCGCTAATGAATGAGCTGGTGGTCAGGGGCTATGTATTCGCGCATCTTAAAGGCAAATTAGGCAATGGCTATCTCCTGCTTCTTGCAGCTTGTCTTTATGCGCTTGACGATATCTGGCTGTCGGGCTTCCGCGCTTCGCAGGTGCTGGCTTCGATTATGCTCGGCCTCTCCCTTGGCTTTGTGCTGCTGCGAACGAATTCCATCTGGATGAGTGCGGGTATCTATACGGGCGTGAGCTTTGTATCTAGCTTGCTCTACGGCATTCCCGGCCATTCCGATGGCAAAGGGCTTCTGGTCGTGGCAGATGCGGGACCTGGAAACCTGATTGATCATGCGCAAAGCTATACTGCTCTTATGCTGCTGTTTATTATCATGCTGGCTTTTCGCCGATTGCGCATGAATAAGGCGGCCATCGAGCGATTATGAGAATGGAAGAGGGACGCGACTTTGAAAGAAGGTGTTGCGTGATCTAGTGTTATTCGCTATAATCACTTTAATTCAGACGAAGGGGTGAAGCATCATGTACAAATTACAATTCAACCAGCTTCATCATTTCATTAGGCGTTAGCACACCTGATCAACATTCAGGGTGGGCTAGCGCTTCTCGCGTTGGCCTCCCTGCAGCATACGATGCGCGCAGGACCATGGGGTCCTGCGCGTTTTTTTTATTCCATTTACTAAGAGAGGGATGATCGTGATGCGTAATGTAAAGGGGAATTATAGTTATTGGGGCAAGGAGCAGGCCCGCAGAAGGGAAATTCAAGCGACGCTTCGCGAGAAGTTCGAGCTCTATGATTTCGATGAAATTGTATGGAAACCTGGACTAATCATGCCATTCAAACGCTATAAATTAGGGAAAGTGCTTCGTAACGGACTGAATGAGAACGACAGGCAGAGGGAGTTCCTGCAATATGATGTCGAAGTTGTGGGGATAGAAGGTCCGGAAGCGGAGATAGAGCTGATGCAGCTGGCGTGGGGTGTGTTCCGAACGCTTGCGATAAAGATTAAGTTAAAGTGGAACAACCGGCGGTTTTTGACAGAGCTGTTGGAGGCTGCTGCCGTTCCAATCTCAGATGCCAGCGCGGTAATGCTTGCGCTGGATAAGCTGGCGAAAGCTGGGGCAAACGCCGTGAAAGAGGAGCTCCAGATGAGTGGACTGACGGATAAAGTAGTGTCCGCGGTTATGGAGTTGATAGTGAACGAGGAGTCTGGCTTGGAGCAATTAATGGAGACGTATAGCCTCGAAGGCGGCGCGGGAGCGAACGAGGTGCTGGCTGTACGGAATATGCTGCGCGCAATCGGACTGGAAAAGGAGTGCGTGTTTGACCCGTTTCTCTCTCGTGGTCCGTCGGATTATACAGGAACGGTATATGAGGTGTTTGAGGCTTCTGATGATGGCTGTACACTGAGCTTAGGAGGAGGCGGAAGGTATGTCGACGCTTTTGCCTGGCGGTTGATCAATGGAGAAGAGGCTGCATACAGCGCAGCTCGGATGTCCTTTGAGGTGGAGGCTATTATGGATTTGCTTGAGAAACGAGTGGTAGAGCAGGCTCATGCAACAGTCGTACTCATACCGCTGAACGTAACGGCGGCAGCGCTGCTTCAGACGGCAGCGGAGCTGCGCGAAAACGGCATCAGGGTGAGGCTTGATAAGAGTGGACAGCAGTTGGAAAATAGTTTGGCATCGCTGCCGGGTAATGGTATTCGTTACGCGTTGCTGCTTAACGAGCGCAATTGGCAGGCGGGATCGGTGCGGCTGCTGGATTTGGCGGAGCAGACGGAGAGAGAAGTAAGTGTAGACGAGGCAATCTACATCATCGGTGACTGCTATAGCTCGCGATATGAGCAATTGTTCAGCTGCTAGGCGCGGCAGGACATGGGAGGTCAGAGGCTTCGTATACAGTGAAGCAATATGAAGGTATTGACTGCTCACAAAAAGAGAGCACCCAAAAAAGCTGCCGGAGCTTCCGGCAGCTTTTGACTTGTGAAGCGCTTTGAGATTAAGCGTGCGTTGGAGCCTTCAGCAGCTTCTGAATGTGGCTTTCGATTTGCTCTGGTGTATCCTTGGAGCCAAAGCGTTTCAATACTTTCCCGTTCTGATCGACGAGGAACTTCGTGAAGTTCCACTTGATTGACCGTGAGCCGAGGAAACCTCGGGCTTCGCTTGTCAGGCGCTGGAATAACGGGTGTGCCGTGCTGCCGTTTACGTCGATTTTGGCATAAAGCGGGAAGGATACGCCAAAGTTGATCTCACAAGCCTCGGCAACCTTGCTGTCCTCGCTAAGCTCTTGGTTAGCGAATTGCGAGGAGGGAAATCCTAATACGGAGAAGCCTTGCTTATTATACGTATCATGAAGCTTTTGGAGACCCTTGAACTGGTTGACGAAGCCGCATTTGGTAGCCGTATTGACGATGAGCATAACCTTCCCTTTATAAAGGGCGAGAGTTTGTGCCTCTCCTCTGATCGTTTTTACTTCGATATCGTACAAGGACATGATAAAACCTCCAATGACTTTTACTTATATTTTTTATAATTTAATTGTACACAATGTAAAAAAGGGTGTCAATCAAAAAAAAGGAGACCGCCCAGAAAAAATGGGCAGCCTCCGTATTTCGGTTCTATTCAGGATTAATAAATGACGTCAGCAGCGCCGGCTTGAATGAGCAGCGCTTTTGCTTCTTCCTCGTAATCCGTATCGGCAGAAAGCAGGTAGCGTCCTTGCTCAATCGCGTCTCCGGCAGTTTTGGCGAGTTTATCGGGAATGCCGATGCTCTGCAGGACGTCTTCGGTTCGGGTATCGTTGTCGGCATCGAGCGCGCCGGTAACAAAACCGGCGGGACTTCCGCCTGCGACGCCCGTTCCTCCGACAGCATAGCCGCCGGTTGCTAGCGGTGCTGCTCCAAGTGGAGCAACTACTCTCTCGCCGCTGCGTTCCTGAGCTTCCCGAATGTCATAAACTTCGTCAACCGGAATGTCGGTCTGGCCTGCCAGCAAAGGTGCGGCTTCCTTATTTTTCACTATAATTTGAAGATTTTGTTTGTCTGTCCGTGCGGCTTGGAGCAATCTAATCGCTTCTAAGACGTTTTCTTCTTTCTCGAAAATACCGATGGTCACCGTCATGGGTGAGCCCTCCTCTCGCTTCTAAGCAAATATGAGGTTACATCTCCTTATACCCTTCCCTCACTGCTTTGAATCGAGAAGCCGGTGTGATTAGCAATACCGAGCTTCTTATTTGGACGCGGCAAAATGCGAAACCTCGTTTATTTCCGCAATTTCATCTACAGACAGCCGGAAATGCATAGCCTTCACATTTTGCTCGGCGTGATGGATTTTGGAAGCGCCCGGGATGGCGAATACGGTATCGCCATGCGCATGTATGAGCCAGTTGAGAGCGACTTGGGTGGCAGTAGCGTCGTAAGCTATGGCAATTTGCTCGAGCAAATCAATAAGCGGTCTTGAACGGTTCAGGCTTTTGGCTTGAAAAGCTGGGCTCCATTTGCGGGGGCCTTTAATAGCCTTGACCAGTGCCGAATCATGATGGAATTTCCCGCTTAGTATGCCCTGCTCAAGCGGAGAATAGGCAATAATCGCACAGCCAAGCTGCTGAGCGGTTTCTAGAATGCCATTGCGCTCAATGCGTCGGTCGAGCAGGCTGTATTTCACCTGATTGGAGGCAAGCCGCAAGCCGTGCTCGCGCAGCACGCGATCGGCTTCTATCATTTGCTTAGCAGAGAAGTTGCTCACGCCGACGTGCTGGATTTTGCCTGCTGCCGCTAGCTTGGCCATTTCCTTCATCTCACTGCTGACGGAGGAGAGGGAGAAGGGCTGATGAACCTGATGCAGATGAATCGTCCTGCCTTCCAGCAGCCTAATGCGCTCTTCGATCGTCGTGCCGATGCTGCCCGCAGTCCGGAATAGCGGCCACCATTTGGTTGCAATATAAACAGGGTTTTCTGATTGAATCGTTTCTCGCAAGGCGCGTGCGAGCAATTGCTCGGATTGTCCGTTCCCATAGATCTCAGCGGTGTCAAACCAATTGATCCCACCCTCGAAGCTCGTTCTCACGATGTCGTTAATAAGACTGCCCTCTAGAACAGGCCAGAACTTTCCTACAATCCCCTTGCCATTGCTGAACTGCCAGCAGCCTAGTCCAAGTGGAGATAATTGCAGCTTCGTTGGACCGAATGGCCGTAGAACGGTTTGATTCATCGCTATTCCTCCTGTTTCGCTAATCGCTAATGGCGGCTATTATTGCGGCGTTACGTTACTCTTTATTGCTGCTATGCTGTATTTTTTGTAAAAATTGATGCATAATCGCAAGCAACCCAGCTGCTTCCTCAGGTGTGCCATCCAACATGCAAGCCAGCTGATTAGGGAAGTCGATTGCCTGCTCCCGCAGCGCTCTGCCTTGAGCGGTCAGCTCTACCAGCACGCTCCGCTCGTCATTGCGGTCACGTGTGCGCGTCAGATGACCTGCAGCCTCCAGTTTTTTGAGCAGCGGCGTCAATGTGCCGGAGTCCAAGTAAAGCTTGTTGCCTAATGCGGTAACCGTTACATGATCCTCTTCCCACAAGGCGAGCATCGTTACATACTGTGTGTAAGTAAGGTCTATTTTCTCCAGCATGGGCCGGTATAACTTGGTGATCTCCCGGGAACAGGCGTAGAACGCAAAGCAGATTTGATTATCCAGTTTCAATATATCTTGGTTTTCCATGTTGTTATCCTCCGCTCGACGGCAAGCGCCTAGAGTTGCTAGTCATTTATCATAATTCCTAAGTTTAACAAAATTAAATTGTGATAAATATAATAATAAAGTTTGCTTCAGGGGCTGTCAATCAAGGCGATGCAGCGTTATATTGAAGTAAGAGACGAAAGTATGCGATACGTACTGCGTTTATTCAAGTGAAGGAGTGATAGCGATGTCCCATACCGCAGAAGAGGTTGCAGCATGGATGCTGGGCGAGTTGAAGGAAAAAGGGATTTTGCATCAGGGTGAGGCAGTGGCGCATATTAAAAGCCATTTCGGTGAATCGTTTATATATGTGAATGAGCATGGCAACGCATCGATTGATAAAGAGGTTAAAAAGATATTCCGCAAGCTGCATAAAGGGAAAGCGGCGTGGGAGAGAGATGGCTTCTTCTGGGGCTGGAGCTAGCTTTGCCGTAGATGGAGAGGCTCGCGCCTAAATGCAGGAGAGCACTTGACAAAGGTAACTGTAACTATTAAACTTACAGTAAGAAGTTGAGCGGTAAGGCGTCAGTTGAAAGAAATGCGGCGTCTTCCTTTCTAGCCTAAGTGTACGAGAAATAGGTACAGTTACCGGGTGATCTTACTAATGGGGATAGGTGGTGTTGGAAGATGAAATTCAACATAAGCGACTGGGTACAAGGGAAAACGAAAGACGGCGAGCTAATTCACGGATTTGTCGAAACGATTGATATTTTGCAAGGGTTCGTCACTGTAAATGTTGTTAAATCAGATAACGAGGAAGTCATCGGCAAAATCGTTGCTGTTCGGTCATCTTGGCTCAAAAACGTATCTGACATCCCTTTAGACGATGCCCAAGTTTTTCAGAATTCAATCGACTTGGCATTAGATACATGGGATGAAGCTTGGTTTATGGAGCTTACGAATACGAGGAATGCAAGCGAGGGCGCAGGAAAAGCGGGAGACCGCTCGAAGGTCTATCCGTTCCCGGCAAATCGACTGGGGCAATCCGCGTAAATTTTCTTATCGGCTGATTAAGCCTTGGACATAGCGTGAAATAGAAAGGATGATGCAGGCCTTGCGCCAAGCATCATCCTTTTTGTATAGATGTGCTAGTTATTGAAGCTGGATACCAATCCCCCGTGCATTTGCACGTTCTACGAAATAGGCTGCAGTGGCCAAGTCGAATACAGCCATCCCCATCGGGCAAAACAATACAGGCTCCTCGCTTCGCACGTCCTTCAGGGCGTGACGGCAAACGACGTCAGACAACGTTAGTGTCTGCTCTTTGGTCAAGCCGCGTTGGAGATGGAGGAGCTCGATATCCGTATTCTCGCGGCAGACCTCTTCCCAATCGTCCACAACAATCGCATGGACGCTGCTTAAAGCGGCCGTATGGAAATCCCTTAAAGATACATCAAGCAGCAAACAGCCTTTCTTCGGTGATACATTGATATACCGTTCCTTGCTCACTGTGCACGTAATGACGACATCGCATTCGTTGTATAGCTGCTGCCAGCTTGCCGCGACTTGTGTCAGCTCGCGAAGATGGGTGTCCACGCGATCAAGATCAAGGCTGTCCACCCGGCATTCTCTAATATCGAATAAATAAATCTTATCGATTCGTTCCTTATAGATTTGGCAGCACATATCGTAATGCAGCCGGCCTACTGGCCCGAAGCCGATAATGCCAAGCTTTATGCGGCGATCTTCGCCCTGTGCGTTTAAATAATGGCGGAGGAGCAAGCCGCTGACAGCTGCTGTTCGCGCTGCGCTTGGCAGGGGGGTGTTCAGCATGGCGCGCGGAACGCCTGTGGCGGCATCATTGAGCAGCGTGATGCTGTGGGCGCGCGGCAGACCGGCGTCGAGGTTGCCGGGAAAGCTGGCAATCCATTTGATTCCCGCTGTTTGCACGCTTCCGCCAACATAAGCAGGCATCGCGATAATCCGATTCGCGGGGTTGTGATAACGGAGATAGGGCTTGACGGGCTGCTTGTAGTCTCCCGAATCGATGATCCGTACCGCATTTTCCATGCTGTCTACAAGTGCCTCCCAGTTAAGTCCGATCATGCGGATGTGCTCATCGCCGAGATATAACACAAGCATTGTCCTCTCTATCCTGAACTGTCTTTATGGTACGGCGTATATTAAGTGTTGATCTATAAGATATAAGTGATGTTGTCGGAGCATTCATTCGCAAGGCATTGACTCTCCGAATTGCTGCTCCACCCACTCCGGGTTGTATACGGTATCCATGTAGCGCTCGCCGCGATCGTGAATAATAACTACGCATATGGCATTATCGGGCAATTCATGCTCGATTGACTTTAAGGCATGAATAACAGCGCCAGTAGAAGGGCCGGCTAGAATGGATTCCTTCATAACGAGCAGTCTGCAGCCAGCAACCATGTCTTGGTCTGCAACCTTTATGGCGCGATCCATGAAACTTGTTTGGGCAAAAGGCGGAATAATTCCTGCTCCGAGGCCGGGGAATCTGCGGACACTATTCGCGCCGCCTAATATAACGCTCCCCGCAGCATCGACGGCAACCACCTTGGTTGGGAGGTTGTGATCTTGGATATATTGGGCGCATCCCCGCATAGTGCCGCAGGTGCTCACCCCGCCGACTATGTAATCGACATGGCCCAGCTCTTCGATAACCTCTCGCATCGTACCTTCATAATGGGCTAAATAGTTGTTCTTATTCGCATATTGATTAGGCCAAAAGCTGCCGGGATTAGCCGCGAGGAGCTGCTGCACCCGAGATAGCCTTGCCGGCAGAAATTCGCCTGTACCTTGATCGGCTTCCGTAACCAGCTCAATTTCGGCGCCGTAGGTACGCATAATTCGAATGTTCTGCTGCGTTGTCTTAAGATCGATAACGCTGATGAATCGCATGCCGAGATAGGAGCACAGGGCAGCGAGGCTAATGGCCATATTGCCTGAGCTGGACTCAATAATGACAGAGCCGGGGCCAATTAATCCTTCGTTCCACGCCTTGTCGAGTATGCGTGCGGCGGGGCGATCCTTTGCGCTGCCGCTTGGATTCAGCAGTTCAAGCTTGGCAAATACTTGTATGCCGCGATCGCTCGCGAACAGCTTTGAGAGCTGGACGATCGGTGTATTTCCAATGATCGACAACATGCTTTTCTTCATGGAGACAGCCCCCTTTTTAGAAATATAGCTTTTTGGATTTGACTGTCCCTCGTTCAAGCTGCTCGTTTTCTGCCGCGCGGGTGACAGTGATGCCTGCAAGGATTCGGTTCTGAATCATTTGTCCGATTTCACTAATTTTATGCTCGATAGCATGCTGAATGTGAGCGAGCATCTCCTCTTTCAATGAATGGCTTCGTATATGGATGGAGAGCTGGTTGTGCACGAGCTTCACGCGAAGCTCGGCATCGTGAACGAATTGATGCACGACGCTCTCGATATCATAAAGGCTGATTTTTTCACCGTGCTTCAATTCAGGCCCAATCCGTTTTGAAATGCAGCTGAAGGCTTGGCGAGGTTTTCCGTTAATGGTGGCGGTTTGAAAATCACGGACGACATCATAAGTCACGTATCGGATGGCTGGAAACATGGACCGTATATAGGAGGTGAGCACAAGGACGGCTTCATTTCCTTGGAGCGGCTCGAATCGATCGTCAATTTGTTCGGCAGGCAGTGCCTCGGCGCATAGGGTTTCATCGATGATATATAGCCCGAGCTCATGGGAATAAGAAGCGATTGCGCCGATCTCGATAGAGCCGTAAGTATCTAAAATATCAGTAGGCTCGATTCCGAATCGCGCGGCAATATGTGCTTGCCATTCGATGGGGGCGATTTCGCCGACAAGAATGATTTTCTGAATGCCGAACAGCCGAGGGTCGCCTGCTTCAGCCGCGATGGCATCAAGGATGGATGGCATTGTGTAGAGTAGATCAGGCTGGAATTGTTTAAGCTTGG
This sequence comes from Paenibacillus sp. 2TAB23, assembly GCF_052115165.1. Classification (NCBI taxonomy): domain Bacteria; kingdom Bacillati; phylum Bacillota; class Bacilli; order Caryophanales; family Paenibacillaceae; genus Paenibacillus; species Paenibacillus sp. 2TAB23. Next base: position 14,125 of record NZ_JBFRGD010000025.1, on the reverse strand, counting down.
CGATATGCGCTTCGATCGGCAGCTCGAAGGACAGGGATGCTGCCTGCCAGCCGAGTCGGCTGAAGATGGCAAGCGCGGTGCTTGCGGCATGCCCGGTACCCATGTCGGCTAATGCTTTGTGAACGATGGCTGGATTTTTGAGCCACTCGCGGTAAGAGACCATTTTTGCTGTGATATATCCTTCGTCATCCTCTTTGGAATAATAAATCGCTTTTCGAATGCCGGATGAAGTGCCTGAGGTTTTATAGACGGACAGCTCCGGCTCGGGCCTAGCTGCAGAGGTGAAATAATGGTGGTTAAGCACATCGGCGGTCATGAGCGGCAGCTCGGTTAGCTGATTCTCTTGAAGCTGTATTTGAAGCGGATGCCGTGCAAGCAGGCTGCGGTACCAAGGGTGGTAGCGGCAGGTGCTTTCAACTAGCTTTTCCAGCGGATAGATGGGCGGCATGGGGTATTCCTCCTCAGGGACATGCATCTAGGTTGGTCGATTACTAAAGCATATGTCGCATCCGCGTGCAGGTTCGACTTATGACGACAGACGCCTATATCCATTTAGAAGTGGGTTCGTATGTTAATAAGAGTGAATAGATGAACGGAGGGACGAGGTGGAACAAAAGCCTGGAGAGCGTGCGCTCGGAAGGAAGGGAAGCCGCCGTGTGGCGGACAAATGGGCGAAATCGGAGGTGCTGCGCGGAGACGTTGGCCTTGCGCGGCATTTGCCGCAGACGAAAGTGATGACTGAGAAATCTTTGGATGAGATGCTGCGAAAGTGGCGAATGGTGTACGTTAAGCCGATACGGGGATCGCAGGGGAACGGCGTCATGCGGGCTGAGCTGAAGTCGGGAAGTGGGGGAGGCCGTGTTGGACCGAGGTATGTATACCAGCTCGGAGAGACGCGACGGACCTTCAGCACTTATGCTGCATTTTATCGGTCAATTCTGGAAGTGACTAAGCGACAAGGATATCTGGTGCAAAAAGGCATTCGTATGCTTAAGCATGGCGGAAGGCCATTTGATATCAGGCTTGTTATGCAGCGGTCGCCTCGAGGGGTGTGGGAGGCTACGGGGACGCTCGGGCGAGTGGCTCATCCTCGCAAGATCGTTACGAACGGAAGTCAAGGTGGCACGATATATCCGACCGCATATTTGCTAAAGCCCTTTGCCAGCAAGGCTTTGCGGAGCGGGATGCTCGAAGGGATGGATAAACTTGCGATAAGAGTAGCCAAGCGGCTTCATGGGGCATATCCAGGTATTAAAGAGCTGGGGCTCGATCTTGCGATTGATCGCCAGCTGAAGCCGTGGATTTTGGAGGTGAATACGGTACCTGATCCGTGTCCGTTCACGCTGCTGGAGGATCAGTCTATGCTGCGTAAGATCGTTCGCTATGCCAAGGCTTACGGCAAAACCTATCGCCTACAATGCAAGAAAGCAAAGCGTGGAAAGCGATAGGGTGTGTAATGGCGTGAGTAGGCGTGAGTAGGGGAGAACAGGAGTGCTTGCGGCGACCATTCGGCGGCGTGTGATTGAGCTCGAATAGAGGCTGTAAGTGAATTCCGCGTTTGGGTAGGCTCGAAAGGAGGTTGTAAGCGCAAATAGGTTCTTACAGCAGAGGATTAACCTTGGTTAGCGTTCTGTAAGCACACGGGTGCGCTTATAGTGACCATTCGGCGGTTGGCAGGCTTGAAAGGAGGCTGTAAGCGCAAATAGGTTCTTACAGCAGGGGAGTAACCTTGGTTAGTGGTCTGTAAGCACGCAGGTGTGCTTACAGTGATCATTCGGCGGTTGGGCGGGCTCAAAAGGGAGCTGTAAGCGCAAATAGGTTCTTACAGCAGGGAAGTAACCTCGGTTACTGGTCTATAAGCACACAGGTGTACTTACAGCGATCATTCGGCGGTTGGGAGGCTCAAAAGGGAGCTGTAAGCGCAAATAGGTTCTTGCAGCAGGGGAGTAACCTTGATTAGTAGTCTGTAAGCACACGGGTGCGCTTACAGCGATCATTCGGCGTTAGTGTGAGCTCGAAAGGGGGCTGTAAGCGCAAATAGGTTCTTGCAGCAGGGGAGTAACCTTGGTTACTGGTCTATAAGCACACAGGTGTGCTTACAGCGATCATTCGGCGGTTGGGAGGGCTCAAAAGGGAGCTGTAAGCGCAAATAGGTTCTTACAGCAGGGAAGTAACCTCGGTTACTGGTCTATAAGCACACAGGTGTACTTACAGCGATCATTCGGCGGTTGGGAGGACTCAAAACGAGGCTGTAAGCACCGATAGGTTCTTGCAGCAGTGGAATAGCTTTAGTTAGTGTTCTATAAGCACGCAGGTGTGCTTACGGAACGGGAAGTGCATCTTAATAATCTAGAAGGCGTCCATTATCATGCCATTGACCGTACATTTTATTTTCTTTCGTATTTGCAATAAATTTGTTTAATCGACTCTCGAATAACTCGGGCTGATTTTTATAGCTTTGTATCGTGTCGATCCGAATTCTTTTATAAAGAGCTGGAAACGCCAAAAAATTCTCGTATACAAGTCTTTCCTCTTTTAGCCGTTGTTCGATAACACGATCTATTTTAAAAGAATCGAGGTCCATATCAGGAAGCACCTTTCTTCCTTCATCGCTCATTAGACCCAACTTTTCGAGTCGGCGTACACGTTCTTTATTCAATTCTGTCCAAGAACTTCTTTTACTTCGAGGAGACAGTCTTTGTGCGAGCTCGGTTTCGGATACCTTCTTTTTAACGCCGTCGATCCATCCAAAACATAATGATTCTTCCACAGCGTCCAAATAGAGCAGCAAATCCGGGTTTGGTGTCATGCTAACAACGACCCAGCAAAATTTTTCGGTCTTGCCATTCTCCTGCAGCCAACCCCTCAAATCTTCTCTCGCTCTTACTGTAATTAAATTTTCAATTCCCATAGACGAAAAGTGCTCCTTTCAAAGTATGGAGAGTAATTAGATACATTATAGAGCTTGCGAGTCTAGTTTATGTCATGTGATGAGCACAAGGATATAATGATACATACCTTCATGATAGCAAAATCGGCTTATTTCTAGTATAAAATGGCGACAAAACTACCTTGAAAAATGTTCGAACTGTTAAAAAGTTAATATGTATCTGTCATCTTAAAAAGTTGTCTTTGCTGTCTTTATCGTAGAAGTAGATATGTAAGGGGATGCAGAATGGCTAACTTTGCAATGGAGATTAGGCCCAGTTACCTCAAGAGAGCGAGGCTGCTTTTGTTTTTGGGATTGAAATGTAATTACCATAGAATAAGGATCGTTTTTTGAGGAACTTGGAACTCTTCAGCCAGCGTGGAGGCAGACAAATCTTCGTGTTTAAGCAGCCTATAGATCATTGAGATCAAGTGTTCCAGTTTCAAATGTGTCCCTACCCGTCATTTCATTTCATATTTCTGGGCATTATTATATCACAAAATATTGTCCGCTAATGTGGGGATTAACTATCTTCTTTTTTGTGGATGTGGGCTATTTTGCGGATACTGAATACGATTATGCTGTCTGGTTTCATGCTACGTTTGAACGGCTGCGAAAGGAGGGTGTAAGAACAAATGTGCTCTAACAGCAGATGAGTAACCTCGTTTAGTGTGTTGTAAGCACACAGGCGTACTTACAGCGATCATTCGGTGTATGAGGGAGTGCGAAAGGAGGTTGTAAGATCAAATATGCTCTTACAGCTGGAGTAACCTCGGTTAGTTTGCTGTAAGCACCCAGGCGTGCTTACAGCGATCATTCGGTGTATGTGCGAGTGCAAAAGGAGGCTGTAAGTACAAATGTGCTCTAACAGCAGGGGAGTAACCTCGGTTAGATTGTTGTAAGCACCCAGGCGTGCTTACAGTGATCATTCGGTGTATGCGCGAGTGCGAAAGGAGGCTGTGAGCACAAATATGCTCTTACAGCAGCGGAGTAACTGGCTTTTGTGTGCTGTAAGCACCCAGATGTGCTTACGGCGATCATTCGGTGTATGCGCGAGTGCGATAGGAGGCTGTAAGAACAAATACGCTCTAACAGCAGGGGAGTAACCTCGGTTAGTTTGCTGTAAGCACATATGCGTGCATACAGCGATCATTCGGTGTATGCGCGAGTGCGAAAGGAGGCTGTGAGCACAAATATGCTCTTACAGCAGCGAAGTAACCTCGGTTAATCTGCTGTAAGCACGTATGCGTGCTTACAGTGGTCATTCTTACAGCGATGATTGGCGATTAATCTGCCAGGAAAAGCGACTCCATGGAGAAGGCGGTGCGGAAGCGGAGGCTTTCGACGGGATCGCGGAGATCGCGGCCGGTGAGCCTCTCACATTTGTCCAATCGGTATGTGACTGTGTTGCGGTGGACGAACAGCTGCTTCGCAGTCTCTGCAAGCTGGCAATGTGTATTGTAGAAGGTGCTAAGCGTCTTGAGTAAATCACTGCGCTCCTTCCCCTCAATGCTCAGTAGGTCCTTGAACGTTTCCTCGTAATATTCTTTAAGCTCTTCCTTGGGTATTAACCGGAGCAGATTATTGAAATTTTTGGCGTGGTAAGGCTGCACGAATTGTTTCTTCCTAGCGTCGTAGCCCGATTGAAGTGCTTCTATAGCTTCCTTGTAGGACAAGGGGATATGGGGGAGCTGCAAGACGGGATTGCCGATGCCCATGGAAATCGGAATGCCGTGAAGCTCGCTTAGGCTGCTGACCATTTTCTTCAATTGCTCGATAAACTTGTTTTCTTTGCCGGTTGTAACATCTTGGCTCGCATGCAAGGCTACGAGAAAACAGAAATATTCGTTTTTGGTGAAGAGAACGAACCGGAGATCCAGCTTCGAGAATTCGCTTTTCAGCAGATTGTAATGGCGATCGCGCTCCGAGATGAATCGGCCGTCGGTCTCCAGCGCACTAGCTGGACGTACGGGGTCGAACGAAGTATCGCGCTTGGCAACCACGCTTATGTAGACGGGGTGGCCAAGCAGATCGTAGTTTTTGCTGCGGTGAATAAGCTCTTGCTCCGATGTAATTAATCCATCCACAAAGTCGGAGAAAAACTCGTTTTTGTAGCGCCGTGAACGCTCCTTGACGGCTTGCTTCTTCATAAGCTCAAGTCCGATGACGTTGGTGGCCTGCTCCATAGCATGCTTCGTTAAATTGCTGAAATGTTTGCTGATATCGCTGGTTAGCGCAATTAAAAAGCCTTCAAGTTGGAAGGTGGCAATCGGATGCAATTCGGCGCTCGAATAGAGCGTTCCTTTAAAAGTCGGTGTAGGAAGCGCAATTCTGAAGGAGCTGTGCAGCGCAGGGGATGTTAACTCTGCTTGCAGTTCGGCTAACAGCCCATGGTAGAGCTCTTCGGTCATGGAGCTTGAGTGAAACAGCAGTCCACCATGTGAATTCATAAGCATAACGGGTGAGTTGATTAGAAGGGATAGTTCCTCGATCACGTCTTCCGTGCTTTTGCCTTGCATGATCATTTGCGAGAATTGCTTATGTGTCGTTAATGCGTAATGCAGCTCATCGGTACGTTTCTCCAAAATATGACTAAGCGAGTAGTTGGATATATCACCCAATGACTGCTCCAGAGAAAGCTCGATAATCGGGAACTGCAGCCGCTCCGCGCATTGCAGCACATCCTCAGGAACCTCTTGAAGAAAACGTTTGGTTTTAATGGCAAGTCCGGCACAGCCGACCTTGGCCATATTGGTTACGAGTGACAAAAGGGCCTCGGGCTGATCCTTCATCGCATATCCGGTTGTAAGCAGCAGCTCCTGCGGCTTCAAATAATGAATAATATCAGGAGCGTCCATGATGTTGACCGATTGGACGCTGTTTGTCATGCCCTCATGTCCGGCAACCACCTTCGCATTCGCATAAATAGGGAGAGAAATAAGCTCTTTCAGAAGCATGACAGCACCACCTGTAAATTATATGTTAGTTTTTATAACATCAATATATCACCTATGCCGTAGGGTGTAAATGTATGTTTGTTTAGGATATTCAATGGATTCAGGATATTTTTAGCTATGATGCACAATGACAAGAGGAAGATATCCGTTTATGATGTAGCTATACATCACCGATACATGTAATGAAAGCTAACAACAAAATGGATTGGGGTTGGGGAAATGAAATTGGTTGTGAATCAAGTAGGGAAGAGTTTCGGCACAAGAACGATACTGAAAAACGTAGATCTTACGGTGGAATCACACGAGTTTATATGCATACTTGGCCATAGCGGATGCGGCAAATCGACGCTGTTAAATATGATTGCAGGTTACCTTCTTCCGGATAACGGCTCCATAACGGTAGACGGAGAAGAGATTAAAGGGCCATCCAAATCAAGAGGGATGGTGTTTCAGGATCATGCACTTTTCCCGTGGATGACGATCAAGGACAACATCGCTTTCGGACCAGAGGTGCAGAAGATGCCGAAGGTAAAGGCGAAGGAGACGGCAATGGAGTTTCTGAAGCTGGTCGGTCTGGAGCAGTATGCGAACCATTATCCTGGCGAACTGTCCGGCGGGATGAAGCAGCGGGTTGGTATCGCGAGGGCGCTTGCAAGCAAACCCGACATCCTCCTCATGGATGAGCCGTTCGGCGCACTGGACGTGCTGACAAGGGAGTCGATGCGGATGGAGCTTCAGAAAATATGCAGCCAGCTTAAACCGACAATTCTGTTCGTTACGCACAGCATTAGCGAAGCAGTCTACCTCGCTGACCGCGTTGTAGTCATGAAACATGGCGAGATCGCAGAGATCTTCGATGTTGGCATTAAGCATCCACGCTCCTCGCATTCTGCGGGCTTTGGCGAAATGATGAGCCGCATCGAGCGCGTGCTCATGGATGAAGAGCATCTGGAGCTAGCGCAGGCAAAGGTGGGGTCGTAATGAACGGTGCGAAATTATCTGCCGTAAAGGAAGCGGGCGCTGGTGGTGTTTCTTCGATAACGTCAACACCGGTTGTGGGTAAGCAGGCGCGAGGCAAGCAGCCATCTGCCATTAGCCGTTTTTTTCAGAAATACAACATACTCCCGTCCATCCTATTCTTCGTTTTCTGGGAGGTATTCTCGCAGGTTAACGAAACGGCTAAGTTTTTTAATCCAAACTTCCTGCCCGCGCCGTCGCTCTTGGTGTCCGAGGGCTGGGAGCTGGCGAAGACAGGCATTATTACGGACAGCTTGATCTCCAGTACGATCCGGATTGCGCTTGGTTTTGTTATCGGAAGTGCGGCTGCTGTATTGCTTGGCGTCATCATGAGCAAGTTCAAGACGGTCGAGCGTTGGTTTTCCCCGATTTTGAATCTTGTCGGTCCAATCCCGACGCTGGCGCTTTTGCCTTTGTTCATTATCTGGTTCGGGATCGGAGAGTTTCCGAAGGTGCTGCTTATCGCGTGGACGACATTCATTCCGGTATTGGTTTACACGCTGGACGGCTTCAAGTCTGTGCCGTCAACACTCATTCGTTCGGCGCTTAGCCTGGGAGCGTCGGAGCGGCAGATTTTTACGAGAGTCATGCTGCCGTCGGCCATCCCGAATTTTCTCGTAGGTGCGCAAGTTAGTCTGGGCTTGTCTTTCTCGGCCCTTATCGTCTCGGAAATGATGGGTGCCAAATCGGGACTAGGCTATATCATCGTGGATGCCCGGAATTATTTTAAGATATCGAATATGTTCATAGCCATCATTCTGATCGGCTTGGAATATAGCTTGTTCTCCTACCTGTTGAAGCTTGTTGAGAGGAGGGTCATGTCTTGGCGCAAAGGCGGACTTCGAGATGCCATCGAGAAGTAACACTGACTGTGCGAGGCTGGCGGATGACGAGGGAAACGGCATGATGCACTAAACTACAAAGAGAATAGTGGAGGGAATACCTATGAAGAAGTCCGGAAATTGGTTCAAATCTGCAATTGTACTTACGTCGTTAACCTTTGTGCTCGCTGCCTGCGGCGGCAACAACAATGCGCCTGCAGCCGTGAATGAAGGAGCGGCATCGAATGCGCCAGCCTCCACAGAGCTTGAAATGGTCGATCTTACATTGGTTGGCGTTCGTGACGCTCAAATATCTTCGCAGCAGATCATTGCCGACAAGCTGGGCTATTTTAAGGAAGAAGGGCTTAACGTAACGAGCCAGCTCATCGAAAGCGGACCCGACATTGGACCCATGGTTGCTGGAGGCAGCGCGCCGGTAAGCATTCAAACGAACTTTATGGATATTATTCTTAAATCCACGGATATTCCGGTCAAAATCATTGCCCCGCTTGCTCAAATCGCCGGTACACAAGCGGTTGTCGGTTCAAGCAAGCTAGAGCTGAAGAGCGCGAAGGATCTAGAAGGCAAAACGATCGGAATTCCTAGCGGCGCCGACGTTACGATTGCGATCAATAACATGGCCAAAGAGCTTGGTGTAGACGCTAGCAAAATCAAATATGTCAACCTGGCTCCGAGTGACGCGGTAGTTGCTTTGGAAAAAGGCGACATCGACGCATTGGCTGCTTGGGAGCCGTTCATTACGAAAGCGATCCAAGGCGGCGGCAAATTCCTCTTTAGCGGAACAAAAAGCGAATTGCCTGACAAGCAAGGCGACGTGAACTGGATGAGCGTGCATACGACGATCCAGGTCTCCGATGATTTCCTTGCTAAAAACCCGAACACTTTGAAAGCAGTTTTGCGCGCTTTGAAAAAAGCGACGGATTACATTAATGACAACCGTGAGGAAGCAATCAAGACCCTTGCTCCCGAGCTGCATCTGACGGTGGAGGAATTGACGCAAATCATGTCCCGCAACGTGTATGCCATGGAAGTGGGCGACACTTACGTGAACGGAAGCAACGGACCCGCTGTCGGCGAGTACTTGAAGTCGGTAGGCAACATCAAATCGATTCCGGCTCCTGCTTCCTACCATGACTTCAGTTTGCTGAAGGAAGTAGACGCAAGCCTGATCGTGACTGAGTTGAAATAGGAAGTGCAAGTCTGAACGTGATAGAGCCGAGATGGTAAGCGTAAGCCTGAACGTGACTGAACAAGTAGATGTAAGTCTGATCGTGAACTAGACGAAATTGTAAGTGAAGTATGATCGTGACTGCTTTGCTAATGGAAGAAAGTCAGAACGTGATAGAGCTGAGAAAGTAAATCTAAGCCTGATCGTGACTGCTTGCTAATGGAAGAAAGTCTGAACGTGATAGAGCCGAGATAGTAAACGTAAGTCTGATCTTGACCGAGTTGAAATAGGAAGTGCAGGTCTGATCGTGACTGAACTGGTAGATGTAAGTTTGATCGTGACTGAGCTGAAATCGTTAATGTAATCGGTAAGCGGGGCGCAGGCCGTTCGTTAACGGCTTGCGATCTTAGGCTAACAAATCGGGCCGCGGACCTCGTTGTCTGCGGCCTATCTTGTTTGTTTGCTTGAACTGGAAGCTTGACCGTTAAAGTGGCAATAAGCTCATTGCTCGTGAGCGGTGATAACGCTCATGGGTTATGAGGTTGCATTCACTATAAGTGTACAAGGCTGGTTGACAAAAAAAGTAACGGCAGCTTCACTATTTGATGATAGTTGCTCATAAGCTTCAACAGAGGCCGAGCGCGTACTGCATGCAGGAACCATGATTGCACCATGAAAGGCGGAGAGTGGAATGACGGGAAATGAAAAGCTTGACTTGATCATAAAAAACGGCAGCGTTGTGTTGAAGAACGAAGTGAGGATACTAGATATCGGCATCAAAAACGGGAAAATTATTCAGCTTGGAGAAGGGTTGAACGGCGAGCTTGCAGAAGAAACGCTTGATGCCTCGGGCCTCACCGTCATGGCGGGCATGATCGACGTTCATGTTCATTTGAATGAACCCGGCTTAGGCGAATGGGAAGGCTTCGTGACGGGCTCGGCTGCCCTGGCTGCTGGCGGCTGCACGACTTATATCGATATGCCGCTTAACGGCATTCCTCCTACGGTTACGGTAAGCGCCATGCAGCAGAAGCTTGCATCTGCCAAGGACCGATCTTATGTGGATTATGCCATTTGGGGCGGGCTTGTCCCTGGAAAGCTGCAGGAGCTTATTCCGCTGCATGAAGCGGGAGTCGTCGGTTTCAAAGCGTTTATGTCATCGCCAGGCGATCCGAGCGAGGATGCCTTCCGCGAAGTGGATGATTACACGCTGCTTGAGGGCATGAAAATCATTGCAAGCGTGGGCAAAGTGCTTGCACTTCATGCGGAAAGCGAGCCGATTGTGTCGAAGCTTGGCCGGGATATGAGAGAAGCGGGACGATTGTCGCCAAGCGATTATGTCGCTTCAAGGCCAATCGTAGCCGAGCTGGAGGCGATCAACCGTGCGCTTTTCTATGCGGAGCAGACCGGGTGCGCATTGCATTTCGTGCATATCAGCAGTGAGGCAGGCGTTCGTTCCATTTTGCAGGCGCGTGAGAGAGGGTTGGATGTAACGGTGGAAACCTGCCCGCACTATTTGGTTTTGACAACGGCGGATTTAGAAACGAAGGGAGCGGTTGCCAAATGCTCGCCGCCGCTGCGCGATGCTGCTGAGCGGGGGAGACTGTGGGATGCCATCGGAAAAGGCCAGTTTGATATGATTTCGTCAGACCATTCGCCTTGCCCGGTCTCAATGAAGGAGGCTGACAACTTCTTCGATGCTTGGGGAGGCATTGCGGGGGCCCAAAGCTCCGTAGAACTCATAGTTGGAGAGGGATATGTGAAAAKGGGTCTTCCGCTCACGTTGCTAACCGACCTGCTTTCAGGAGGGCCGGCAAGGAGGTTTGGACTTCAGGACACGAAGGGCGAGATCAGAATTGGCTTAGACGCGGACCTTGTCTTGCTTGATTTGAAACAGACATATGTATTGGAAGAGAGTCATTTGTATCAAAAGCATAAACACAGTCCCTACCTGGGCAAAGAGCTGCATTGCCGAGTCAAGGCGACTTACCTGCGGGGGCAAGCGGTATATGGCGAGAATGCTGGATTAAGTGAAATGATGCGTGGACAATGGGTTAATTAGATCCGGCAGGAGAGATAGGGGGAGCAGCTATGGAGCGAAATGTACGTCTCTCACTGCAAGATAAGGAACGGATGCTGTCCTATTTTGAAGCAGAGGTTATGCAGGTGCTGAACTGGTTGGCAGCGTTCAGTCCGGATGAAGAAGGCGGCATTACGCGGCTGCTTTATACAGACGGCTGGCTGGAGACACAGCAGGCATTAGCGGTCAAAATGGCAAGCTACGGCTTGTCGACTTCATTTGATAACGTAGGCAACTTATTCGGAAAATTACAAGGCGAGGATAGGGATGCGCCTTCTATTATAACAGGCTCGCATATCGATACCGTTGTGCAAGGCGGTATGTATGACGGAGCTTACGGTATTGCAGCGGGCCTGATTGCGCTTGATTACTTGCATAAGCACTACGGAAAGCCGAAGAGGACGCTGGAGCTAGTCTCTCTGTGCGAGGAGGAAGGCAGCCGATTTCCCATGGCTTACTGGGGCTCCGGGAGCATAGTTGGCAAACGGAATTTTGAGCAAATTGTTCATCTGCAGGATTCTTATGAAGTGTTTTTCGCGGATGCCATGCAGCGGTGCGGCTTTGGTGAGGGGGCGGCAAGAGACAGTCGCCGCCATGATATYGGTGCCTTTATTGAGGTTCACATCGAGCAAGGGGCAGTGCTTGAGAAGGAAGGCATTGCAATCGGGGTAGTAGATACGATTGCGGGTCAGCGGAGGTTAAAGTTCGAGGTAGTCGGTGAATCCAACCATGCGGGAACGACGCCGATGCATATGCGCAGAGATGCGTTGGAGGGCGTCAGCATGATGATTCAGACGCTGCGCCAAGAGACCATTCGTATAGGCTCCCCGCTCGTGGCGACGGTTGGCAGGCTGCAGGTACAGCCGAATGTGCCGAACGTCGTACCGGGCAAGGTTATATTTACGGTAGACGCACGTCATGCTGACGAGGCGGCGCTTGATCGCTTTTGCCGCTGGGTGCTTGGGGAATTTGCATCTATTGCAGCTGACAGGCAGCTTGAGCTGCATGGCACGGAATGGTTTCGCGAGGAACCGGTGCCGATGAATGAACGGCTGAAGCAGCAATTGGATGCTGTGTGCGGCGAGCTGTCGATTTCCTCGAAGCGGATGATCAGCGGGGCTGGGCATGATGCGCAGATGTTCGAGCATATTTGCCCGACGGCCATGCTGTTCGTGCCGAGCAGACGGGGAATCTCGCATTCGCCGGAGGAATATACGGAGCCGAGCGAGCTCGCGGTCGGCGTGCTCGTCTTGACGGAGCTGCTCTATCGATTAGGCTATGAGGGGGAAGAGCTATGAAGGTGTATAAAGATTTGGCGCCATCGCCGCGTACGATCATGACGCCCGGCCCGGTCGAGGTCGATCCGCGCGTGCTGCGAGCGATGTCCTACCCGATACTCGGACAATTTGATCCGGAGTTTACGGCTTTGATGAATGAGACGATGAGTATGCTGCGGTTGCTCTTCAAGACGGAGAATGAATGGGCTTTCCCGGTAGACGGAACGTCGAGGTCGGGCATCGAGGCTGTGCTTGTCGGACTCATTGAACCCGGTGACAAGGTGCTTGTGCCCATTTACGGGAGGTTCGGGCATTTGCTGACGGAAATCGCCGGGCGCTGCGGTGCCGAAGTCGTAAAGTTGGAAACGGAATGGGGCACCGTGTTCGCTGAGGAAGAAATCGTCAGCGCGATAAGGAAGCATCAGCCGAAGCTCGTGGCTCTTGTCCATGGGGAGACTTCGACTGGACGTATGCAGCCGTTAGCTGGGATAGGGCAGGCATGCAGGGAAACGGATGCGCTGTTTGTTGTTGATGCAGTTGCTACAATAGGCGGCGTTGAAGTGGCTACGGACCAGCTGCTTATTGATGCCGTAATTGGCGGCACGCAAAAATGCTTGTCCGTGCCGGCCGGCATGGCACCCATTACGTACAACAAAAGGGCAGAGGCGAAGCTGCAAAGCCGCAAGCGAATTGAGAGGGGGCTGCTGCTCGCGGATGGCGAGGATGATCCGCTGCTGCGTCCGATCCAGAGTAACTATCTAGACCTGAGCCAGCTTCAGGACTATTGGAGCCCTGCTAGGCTGAACCACCATACGGAAGCGACGTCCATGCTCTATGCGCTGCGCGAGGGATTGCGACTCGTAATGGAAGAAGGCTTGGATGAGCGTTTTGCCCGGCACCGCGAGCATGAAGGCGCGCTGATCGCCGGATTGGAGGCGATGGGGCTTCGGCTTTATGGGGATCCAAACTGCAAAATGACCGTCGTCACCTGTGTTGAGATACCTGCTGGAGTAGATGGAGAGTCGGTCCGTTCTATGCTGCTGGACCATTACGGCATAGAAATCGCCAGCTCCTTTGGTCCGCTGAAAGGCAAGATATGGCGCATTGGCACAATGGGCTACAGCTGCAGCAAGCGCAACGTGCTGCTTACGTTAGGCGCGCTCGAAGCTGTATTGCTGCGTCACGGATATTCGCTGCAAGCGGGCGAAGCGCTGCAAGCGGCGATGGACGTTTACGGGATGTAGCTGAATTGTTTTGCTGTTGTTGTTGTTGTTGTTGTTGTTGTTGTTGGAGCCTGCTCAATCTTTCAGAGATGAGCGGGCTTTGTTTGCTGGTGGGCTGGCTTGCTAGTCAACGGACTGACGATCCACCAACTAACTAACCAACCAACCAACCAACAACCAACAACCAACAACCAACAACCAACAACCAACAACCAACAACCAACAACCAACAACCAACCAACCAACCAACAGTCAACCAATCACAGCATTGTACATTGCACTTAGTGCAATAGAATCACGTAAAAAAGGCAATTTTCCAGACTACGATGCAGAAAGTGCAACAGAAACAGTCATACGAGTGAGATATGGGCTGCAAAAGTGCCTTTCTATTGCAAAAACTGCAACGTAGCAAAAGCGTGGTTAGTTAAACGACGAATAGAGTGTACAAAGTGCAACGTAGCTAGGGTGGTCGGATGGGGGGAGTGTTAGAAACCAGTAACCAACCACCAACCACCAACCACCAACCACCAACCACCAACCACCAACCACCAACCACCAACCACCAACCACCAACCACCAACCACCAACCACCAACCACCAACCACCAACCACCAACCACCAACCACCAACCA
>NZ_JBFRGD010000024.1:0-125686 GCF_052115165.1 Paenibacillus sp. 2TAB23 | reverse complement strand
ACCTCACATGTGCTGCCACCTGAGGGGCTACGTTGTACAAAGTACAACGAAAACCGGAAATTCCGTTGAAACAAACTAGAATCTGCTGATTTCATTGCAGAAACTGCAATGTAGAGGGGTGATGGCGTGCTAAATGGTCATTCTACTGCAGAAACTGCAACGTAGGGTTGATGTTACTTGGGGGAGGGGGAGTTACTTAGTGTTGTTCGCGCTAAATTGGAACCACGCTGCAGAAACTGCAATGTAGAGGGGTGATGGCGTGCTAAATGGTCATTCTACTGCAGAAAATGCAACGTAGTGCGGATGTTACTTGGGGGAGGGGGAGTTACTTAGTGTTGTTCGCGCTAAAGTAGAACCACGCTGCAGAAACGCAACATAGCTCAAACGTTACTAGGGTTTTGGAGTAACCTAGTATAGTCTGAGCTATCGTGGAAGTTACGCTGTAGAAAGTGCAATAGAAACCTCACATGTGCTGCCACCTGAGGGGCTACGTTGTACAAAATACAACGAAAACCGGAATTCCGTTGAAACAAACTAGTATCTGCTGATTTCATTGCAGAAACTGCAATGTAGAGGGGTGATGGCGTGCTAAATGGTCATTCTACTGCAGAAACTGCAATGTAGAGGGGTGATGGCGTGCTACCTGGTCATTCTACTGCAGAAACTGCAACGTAGGGCGGTATAGATATTTAGACAAACAGTTGTAACTGAGGGTTTCTTGCTTAGAAACGATCATCATAACGGTTCCAAGCGTGAGCGGCGCAAGCGGCTATGAGTTTGGGCTGCCGAAGGCTTCGATCAGCACTGCCAAGCTGGCGGTTCCATACGAAATTAGAACGGGCTCTGGCACGCTCATTGTCCCGAGCCATATGTTTCATTCGCTGCCTGAGGATGCGAAAAGCGTGTCCATCGTAATCGCAAGCGTCGATAAGACCAAGCTTAGCGAGGAAGCACGCAGCATGATTGGCGGCCGTCCAGCAGTCGAGCTGAACCTTTATGTAGATGGTGTCAAAACGGAGTGGAATAATCCGGAGGCGTCTGTAAGCGTGGCGGTAAGCTATACGCCAACGGCTGAGGAGCTGCAAAGCAGCGAGCATCTGACGGTGCGTTATTTTGACCCGGATGGACGGGTTGTCGCGGTGCCAAGCGGCAAATATGACAGGGCGAAGGAGGCTGTGACGTTTGCGACGAACCATTTCAGCACCTACGGCGTCGTGTTTGTACAGCATTCCTTCGATGACCGGCAAGCATGCATGGGCGAAGCAAGCGATCGAGGTAATGGCCTCGAAAGGCGTCATAAACGGCGTTTCGTCCAAAGCATACGCGCCTTCGGCGAAGGTGAAACGCGCGGACTTCATTACGCTGCTCGTTAGAACGCTGGGTTTGCAAGCGGCTGCTCCAGACAACTTTACCTATGTCGCGGAAGATGCCTATTACTATGAAGCAGTTGCTGCCGCGAAGAAGCTCGGTATCGCAGCAGGCCGCTCGGATGGCTCGTTTGATCCGAATGCGGCGATTACAAGGCAGGAAATGATGGCGATGACAGCGAGAGCGCTGCAGGCTTCCGGCAAAAAGCTGAAAGCTGGCAGCTCGGAGGAGCTGAGCGGCTTCACCGATTTGCAGCAGCCTAGCACCGTATGCCGCAGAAAGCGCTGCTCTGCTCGCGGAGAACGGCATCGTAAAAGGCGCCGGCTCGAAGCTTAACCCGCTTGGCTTTACGACACGCGCGGAAGTAGCCGTCATGATGTACGCGATTTATAACAAATAACGTAAGCGACTTACGGAAATAAGCTGTCCCGCAGGCATGATGCCAGGCGGTGACAGCTTTTTTTATATAAGAATATATATGTTTTCACATATAAATGTGCTTATCTATCTCGGCGAAACGACGGCTGTTGCCACAGAGGACGGCGACAGCCGATTACGCTTGTATGCTAAGGCATTGCGCCAGCAAGAAGCGCGCAGCCAAACATCTTCTTATTCTATGAAAAATTTTTCAAAATAGTCGTTAGCCGTTCACTCTATCAATCTCACGAATACGATGAGGTATCAAATGATAGGAGTTGATCATGTGTCCTTTTATTTTAAGTTGCTCTCGTACCAAGGCAGAGACGTAGAGGTTGTACTCTCAAATGGCGAAGTCATTGCAGGAGTTCTCCTTTCAGTGGGCTTCTCCTATGTCGTCGTTCAAGCGTTAAGCGTACCGGGATATGGCGGAACCGAAGACGTATTAATCCGTTCCAGAGTTATTGTTTATGTGCGTGTTTTATAGGCAAGGGTGCACGGATGATGGCCGCAGACGCGATCTAGTCGAGCTGCTGATGAAGACGCCGGCCGCATTGCCGGCAATCGGGCAGGGCATGGATTTCTCCCAAAGCGGCAAAAGAATCGGCAGCCAGCAGCGCTTATCCGTTATTATCCCGGCTCAGAACGAGGAGAGGACAATCGGGCGCGTCATTCTAGAAGCCAAGCGGCTGTCTCCGATTGAGATTATCGTTATTGTGAACGGCAGCACGGACCAGACGGAAGTAATAGCCAAACAGCTTGGCGCTGCGACTATCGTCTACCAAGAGCCGCTCGGTACGGATGTTGGCCGTTCAATCGGGGCTTATGCGGCTTCTGGAGATACGCTGCTGTTTCTGGACAGCGACTTCTGTATTCCTTGGGGCGAGCTGGCCCCTTTTTGCAACGCGGTACTGGAGGCTTGTGATTTGGCCGTGAACCGGCTTGATCACCACCTCGGCATGCGCATGCCCTGGAATGCGGTGACGGCGTTGAAAGCGTCGCTCAATACAGCGCTTGGCCGAAGCGATTTGGCGAATGCATCGCTGGTATCGGTTCCGTTCGCCATGAATAGAAAGGCGCTTGAAGCGATTCATTGGTCGACGCTGTTATGCCCGCCGAAGGCTTATGCGCTCGGTATGCTTGCGGGGCTTTGCATTAAGCCGGTGCACACGGTTGAGGTGGATCGGCTAAATCGCTACCGTCCCCATAAGCACAGCAAGGCAGGAGAGGAGCAGTCGCATGCGGCGATGCAAATTATCGGCGACCATCTGGAGGCATTTCATGCCATTCAAAGCAGAAGGCAATTGGAAGGAGAGATAGGATGCAGCGCGAACCAGGCAAAGTGAGCATCGTGATAACCAACTATAATCGAGCAGCCTATTTAATTGAATGTTTAAACAGTCTGAGGGAGCAGTCCTATGTAAATACGGAAATTGTATTCGTCGACGACGCTTCGACGGATCGGTCAGTAGATATCGTACAGGCTTGGTGCGAGGAAAATGGACTAGCGGGTACCGAAGCATTTGTCCTCGTTCGTCTGCCGAGAAACATGGGCTTCTCCGGAGCGGTAACGACAGGTCTATTTGCCGCACGAGGAGAGTTTATTGCTGTGCAGGATGCTGACGACTTCTCTCACCAGCAGCGTCTCGAGAGGCAAGTTTCCTATTTGAGGGATCACCCTGAGATCGCATTGGTAGGAACGAGCTATGCGACGTTTGAGCATGCAGTAGACGTGGATAAACGAGTATTCGAGCAGGAGAAATGGCTTCGCTACGGAGAGGATATTCGCAAGGTATACCAAAATGGCGGGCACTGCGTGTGTCACGGCACGATTATGATCAAAGGTGCTGCTTTCGATCGAATAGGGGGGTTAAGCCGCCGAATTGTCGGTGCAGAGGATTACGAATTCATTGTCAAATTTCTGCATAACAAAGATCAGATTGCGAACATTCCTGAAATTCTCTACTACTACAGGCTGCATGCGAGCCAGCGCTCGCTCGCCTATTATTCCAATAAGGAGTGAAGCGAAATGAAGAGCTCGCGGTTATCCGTGTTGATGGCTCTAGACAGTATGGATGCCGGCGGCACAGAAACGCATGTACTAAGTTTGGCCAAGGCTTTGATTCGAATGAATCAGCGCGTGACGCTGATCTCGGCAGACGGGCTTATGCGTCCTCAGTTCGAGGAGGCAGGCTGTCCCGTCTTTCTTTTTGACTTCGAGCCGCTTGGCATGTCCGAGCAGGCACAGCGGATAGCCGGGCTGCAGGAGGTGCTTCGAGTGCGCGAGGTGAATTGCGTGCATGTCCATCAGACACCTTCTGGCTTGCTAGCAGCCCAAGCAGCCAGCGAGCTGGGAATCGCTACCGTGTTCACAGCGCACGGAACGTATTACCCGCAGAGCAGCGCGAAATTGCTGATGAAACTCTCGCAAGCGGTTATTAGCGTCAGCGCGCCCGTTCAAAGCTATGCGCAGCGGCTCGGCTTTCCCTCTACAGTTGTGCCGAACGGCATCGATTTGTCGGAGTTTTATCCCGCCCAAAACTCGAACCTGCGCTCAGAGCTGGGCATATCAGAGGAGGTGGTCGTCCTTGTCTACGCAAGCAGGCTGGCATGGGGAAAAGGAACCGCATGCGAAACGCTTCTGCGGGCGATGAAGGATCTTCATCGTTACGGCTGGCATCAGCTGGAGCTTGTTGTCGTCGGTGACGGCCCCAAGCTTACAGCGATAAAAGCGCTAGCCTCGTTCATCGAGGAGGAGAGCGGCCGTAAGTTTATCCATGTCCTTGGCAAGCAAGCACACATGGGCAGGTATTATAACGCAGCGGATATTGTAGTCGGAACGGGGCGTGTCGCGCTGGAGGCGATGGCATGCGGCAAGCCGGTGCTCGCTATCGGCAACCACGGTTACTTCGGATGGGTCGAGCCAGCCTGCTACGAGCAGGCATGGGCGCATTATTTTGGAGACCACGGTTCAAATGCAGCCTATTCCCGGTATTTGTTTGCCAGCGAGATTGGGCGGGGCTGCCGGGACCTTGCTTGGCTGCGTTCGCTAGGCTCGGAAGGGCGGCGCTGGGTAGAGCAGGAATTCCATATCGATTCTAATATTCAACAAGTGATAGACGCATATCTTGCGGCGATCAGCAAAACACAGTGAAGGGCGGTACGCTATGAAAAGGATATTGTATGTAGGATGGATTGGGTTCAACAACGTGGGTGATGAGCTGATGTGGCTCTTGTTCCGCGATTTGTGCAGAGCGTATCTGCCGGATAAAAAATACGATGTCATACCTTCGATCCCGGGCGTAGACATACGCAATCCAGGGCCTTACGATACGGTTGTGCTGGGTGGAGGATCGCTGCTAATCCCAGGCTATATCGACATAGCTTACCAGGCTGCGCTGAAAAAAAAGAAAGTAATTATATGGGGCAGCGGGCACGACCGTCAGGAATTTCCCGTGCTGGACACCACCGGCAAGGTAGAGGCTAACCTAGCCTACACGGCCGAGCATGCCGGAACGAATGAAAAGCTGGCGGAGCTAGCGGCGTTATCCGATTTTTTTGGGGTTCGCGGCCCGCTGTCCTATCAGTTTTTAGAAGATTCTGGTGTTTCGTCTAAACATGCTGTCATAAGCGGTGATCCAGCGTTTCTGCTTCCGGCTCCTTCCCCGCTTAGCGCTTCGAAGAGAAGCCGAACGATCGGCGTAAACTGGGGCACTGCTTATAACCGGATTTTTGGCGGGAGCGAGGAGAAGGTCGAGCAGCATCTAATAGAAGCTTTGCGGCTGTTGATTGCGCAGGGCTACCGGGTTAATATTTTCTCAGTGTGGGGACCAGATCGAGAGGCATGCAAGCGGCTGTACGCGAAGCTCGGTGATCCTCAGAACGTCGAGCTTGACCTTGAGCTGCATCATCACGAGGACCTGCTTGAGAAATTGAAGGGGTATGCGTTCACCATCAACTTCAAGCTGCATGCGAGTTATATTTCGGCAGCTGCGGGCGTTCCGTTTATCAGTCTCGGATATCGTTTCAAGTGTGTGGATTTTGGTTTATCCGTAGATCTTTCCGATTACGTGCTCTCAACAGGAGATGCGCAGCTGTGTGCGAGCATCATGGACCTTGCAGGCCGTATCGAGAAAGAAAGGAATACGATCCGAGAACGGTTCTATGCCTACCAAATCCGGTATCGCGAGCAGCTTAAAATACCTTTCGAGGAGGGGCTGCTTTAAGCAGGGAATAGGGGCTGTCTGCGGCTAAACGGCCTGCAGCCGGCCTTTATTTTATCGTGATTTTTGCCCAAGCAGGTTGACATGGAAAAATAGTTTGTGATATATACAAAGAGGGATTAGCACTCAGAGAGTTTGAGTGCTAATATAGAGAGTGACGGTTAACAGCAGCAGGCCGACAAAACCTGCCTGTCACGAATCCAAAATGATTAAATAACGAACGAATGGAAAGGGGATCTATCCATGTCCAAAAAACAGTTCAAAGCAGAATCGAAACGATTGCTGGAAATGATGATTAACTCCATTTATACGCAGCGCGAAATCTTCCTAAGAGAGCTGATCTCGAATGCAAGCGACGCGATTGACAAGCTGTATTACAAGGCGCTTACAGATGAGCAATTAGTATTCAACAAAGAGGACTATTACGTCAAAGTGGTGGCTGACAAAGAAAGCCGGACGTTGACGATTACAGATACAGGTATCGGGATGTCAAAGGAGGAGCTCGAGAATAACCTCGGCGTTATCGCGAAGAGCGGCTCGTTTGCATTTAAGAAGGAAAATGAGCTGAAGGACGGCCACAACATTATTGGCCAGTTCGGCGTAGGCTTCTACTCAGCGTTCATGGTAGCAGACGTTGTTACCGTTACGACAAAGGCTTTCGGCAGCGACGAGGCGTTCAAATGGGAATCGACAGGTGCAGACGGTTATACGATTGAGCCGGCTGAGAAAGCGACAGCAGGTACCGAAATCGTATTGAACATCAAGGAAAACACCGAGGACGACCAATATGACGAATACTTGGAAGAATACCGTCTGAAATCGATTATTAAGAAATATTCCGATTTCATCCGCTATCCAATTAAAATGGATGTGAAAGGCCAACGTCCAAAAGAGGGCGCTGACAACGAGTTCGAGGAGTACCAGGAAGAGCAAACCGTTAACAGCATGGTTCCGATCTGGCGCAAAAACAAAAACGAGCTGACGCAGGAGGACTACGACCAGTTCTACTTCGAGAAGCGCTATGGCTTCGATAAACCGATCAAGCATCTACATATTAGCGCGGATGGAGCAGTTGTCTACAACGCGATCCTCTATATTCCTGAGAATACTCCGTTCGATTATTATACGAAGGAATATGAGAAAGGGCTGGAGCTTTATTCGAATGGCGTGCTCATTATGGATAAATGCTCGGACCTGCTCCCGGATTATTTCAGCTTCGTCAAAGGGATGGTAGATTCCGAGGATCTATCGCTCAACATCTCGCGCGAGATGCTGCAGCATGACCGCCAGCTAAAGCTGATTGCCAAAAATATTAACAGTAAAATCAAAAGCGCGCTGCTCGCTATTCTCAAGGATGAGCGCGAGAAATACGAGACATTCTACAAAGGCTTCGGCAGACAGCTGAAGTTTGGCGTGTACAATGATTACGGCGCGAACAAAGACGTGCTGCAGGATCTGCTGCTGTTCCATTCCTCCAAAGAGAAGAAGCTTGTTACGCTTGATGAATACGTGTCGAGAATGAGCGAGGATCAAAAGTATATCTATTATGCATCAGGCGAGTCGATTGAGCGTATCGAGCGGTTGCCGCAGACTGAGATGGTCTCCGACAAAGGCTTCGAGATTCTTTATTTCACGGACGATATCGATGAGTTCGCGATCAAGGTCGTCGCCAAATATAAGGATAAAGAATTCAAGTCCGTATCAAGCGGCGATCTAGGCATTGAAGCTGACGAGAAGGACAAGGAAACAGCCGAGGAGCAGGAGCTGCACAAGGAGCTCTTCGAGCAAATGAAAGACATTCTACAGGATAAAGTAAAGGCGGTAAAAGCGTCGAAACGCCTGAAATCGCATCCGGTTTGCCTCTCCACTGAGGGCGAGGTTACGATCGAGATGGAAAAAATCTTGAAGGCGATGCCGAACAGCCAGGATGTAAAGGCGGATAAGGTGCTCGAAATTAACGTGAACCATGAAATTTTCGCAGCGCTTAAGGATGCCCACGGCAAAGACCAAGCAAAGCTTAGCCTTTATACGAGCCTGCTTTACAATCAAGCGCTGCTCATTGAAGGCTTGCCGATCCAAGACCCGGTATCCTTCACGAATGATATCTGTAAAGTAATGGTTTAGTTGCATGCCAGCCCGGAGGATGATCCTCCGGGTTTTTCCTTTTTTTATTTGGGCTATATTAGTTGAAATAATGAATGAGCCGCGCGGGCGGAGAGAGTAAAGCCGTTCTGGAAAATTGCAATGTTCGCTTTTGCAGACCATATAGTAACTATATATGAAGTTAACGAAACAAAACCATTCGGCTGCAACCGCGATCGGAAGAATGACTTTGTTCACGAAGCGATAACGGCATACTCATGTTTAGTTCATCTTATATAGAAAAAAGCGCTTGCAAGAAATAGGCATCATGTGATATAACCAAATTATAAGAAATCTAAACGTTTAAATAAAAGGGGTGCTCGCTTGACCAACATAAGCATTAAAGACATCGCCGCCAAGGCTAAGGTATCCACAGCGACAGTATCCTACGTATTGAACGGTACACGAAATGTGAAGCAAATTACACGTGAACGAGTGCTTCAGGTCATTGAAGAAATGAATTACAAGCCGAATAATGCGGCTCAAAGCTTGAAACGCAGACGTACGAACACGATAGGCGTTATCGCGGAAGACGTAACCGTGTTCAATGTGCCGGAAATTATTGACGGCATTAACGATTGTGCCGACAGGCTTGATATGCATATTCTGCTTACGAACCTAAGGCTGGACAAACGAATTGGAAGAAGCTTCGACGACATTGGCACTTATCGGCAGTATGCGGAGAATGCGGTTTCCGAGCTGCTGAGCAAGCAAGTGGAGGGCATTATCTACATCGGCGTTCATCCCCGTGATCTAACGGGACTGTGTGATACGGATGGAAAGCCGATTGTGTACACGTACAGCTATACGGAGAATGATCCATCCATTCAATATGATGACGAGCAAGCGTCTTATGAGGCTATGAGGTATTTGATCGAGAAGGGGCATTCCCGTATCGCAATCATTAGCGGCGTTATGGATTCCATTCCGTCACGGCTGCGGTTTAACGGATTCTATAAAGCAGTCACGGAGTTTCAACTGCCATTCGATCCATTGTTAATCAAAATGGGCGATTGGGAGGCGGAATCCGGCTATCGCCTAACGAAGGAATTACTGTCGCTGCCCGAACCGCCAACAGCGATCCTATCCATGAATGATGTAATGGCGGTAGGCGTTCTGCGGGCGGCATCGGAAATGAGCGTATCGATTCCGGAGCAGCTGTCCTTGATCGGCTTTGACAATCGAGAATTCAGTGAGTATTTAATGCCGAGAATTACGACGATGGATTTGCCGCTTCACGAGATTGGCTATCAAGCAATGGAAGCCTTATCTCGCATACTGCAAGGCGAAGAGGCCGGCATTAGCCCAAAACCGATGTGCAGGTTAATTGAGAGAGATTCAGTGGCTCCGCCCAAAAGGTGAAAACCTTTTTTTTAAGAATTAATCTAAACGTTTAGATTTATGATGGAATCGCTTACCTTACTCAGGGCTATAATCCAATAGGATTGAGCATATAAAACCGATTCGGGGGATGATGGAATGCGCAAGACAGGAATCGCATTAACAGCACTGACTTTATTTCTAACTACGGCATTGACAGCATGCGGGGGCAACGACAATAACGGGACGAACGCAAGCCCAACAGCAGCGCCTGCCGAGACGTCCGCAACGTCAGAGGCACCGCCGGCAGCGGAGCCGACGAAGCTCACTTTATGGACCTTCGTTCAGCAGCATGCCGACTTCTACAACTTTATGGCTGCCGAATGGAACAAGGGAAACCCTGACCAGCAGATCGTGCTGGATGCGCAAAATATCCCATACGATGATATGCACACGCGCTTGCTGCTTGCTCTCCAATCAGGTGAAGGTGCACCGGATTTGGTAGATATCGAGCAAAGCAAGTTTCCGAACTATATGAAAGGCAATGTTCAATTGGTTGAGTTGAACGACATCGTAGAGCCAGAAATTCCGAACATCGTGAAGTCGCGCGTTGACATTTACAGCAAAGACGGCAAATATTACGGCGTTGACCTTCATGTAGGGGCAACGGTCATGTATTACAACAAAGAGCTGATGGACAAAGCGGGAGTTAACCCGGATGATATCAAGCTGTGGAGCGATGTCGAGACGTTAGGCAAAACCGTTGCAGAGAAAACAGGCGTACCGTTCATTACGTTCGAAGGCGCGGGCAACTGGTCATGGTGGCCGGCCATCAATCAAATGAAATCCGATCAAGTAGGTCCAAACGGAGAAATCACCGTGGACGATCCGCGCAACATTCAAGCGATGAGCTTCTTCAAGAAGCTGGTTGACGAGAAGATCGCTGCTGTGTCGCCAGGCGTAGGCCATGATACACCGGAATACAAAGCATTTATGAACGCAGGAGGCGCCGCAGCGGTATTCATGCCATTCTGGTTTATGAACCGCTTCACGGACGAAATGCCTGACCTGAAGGGCAAGATGGTTATTCGTCCAATGCCGGCATGGGAAGCAGGCGGCAACCGTTCCGCAGGCATGGGCGGCACAGGGCTTTCGATTACGAACCAAACCAAATCGTTGGAAATCTCGAAGAAGTTCCTAGCCTATGCGAAGCTCTCCAAAGAAGGCAATATTCAAGTATGGAAGCAGCTTGGCATGGATCCGATCCGCACAGAGGTATGGAGCGATCCGGCAATGGCAGAGTCTAATAAATTCACGGATTACTTCGGTACGGATATCTTTGCAACGCTGACCGAAATCAAGGATGAGATTTATCCGGTTAACATTCGCGAAACATCGCCAAAAGTATTCGACGCGGTTCGCAACGAGATCGTACCTAAAATCTTTCAATTCGGCGAAGACCCAGAGACGGTTATCAAGAAAGCGGCGGAAGCACTCCGCAAGGATACAGGTCAATAAACTTATTTAGCTAAACAGATCGCGCAGCGATAGCCAGCATGGCTTGCCTTTGAGAAGAAGCCGCCATGCTGGCTGCCCGTTGCAAGAGATCGCGTAGGAGTGAGGTCATTATGAATGCCGGTAAACAGGTCCCGAACGGGCAGCGAGGCGGAGGCACCGTCAAGACTAGAACATTAAACGGGCAAAAGCTGGCGCCATATCTATTTATTTTGCCTTTCATTTTATCGTTTCTCATCTTCTTCTCTTATCCATTGGTGAATGCTGTCCTGATGAGCTTCCAACGGGTATTGCCCGGCGATGTTGCCTTTATCGGACTCGATAATTACAAAAGACTGCTTAACCCCGATTTCTACAAGGCATTGCTTAATAGCACAAGATACACCTTTTGGACACTGCTCGTGCTTATTCCGCTGCCACTGCTGCTTGCCGTATTTCTGAATGCGAAGCTTATGCGCGCAAGGAATTTCTTCAGGGCAAGTCTCTTTATCCCGGCGCTCACCTCTATTGTCGTCGCGGGCATTATATTCCGTTTAATCTTCAGTGAGCTGGATGGCGCCATCATGAATTCCTTCATTAGTTGGTTTGGCTTCGACAGTCAGAAATGGCTGCTGAGCCCCTCTCTAAGCATGCTTGCGCTAGTCGTACTCGCTACTTGGCGATGGGCTGGCATTAACATTCTGTATTTCCTTTCAGCGCTGCAGAGCATTCCGCGCGAGCTTTATGAATCAGCAGACATAGATGGGGCAGGCACGATCGGGAAGTTTTGGAAAATTACGATCCCGTTATTGCGTCCGATCACAATATACGTATTCACGATTACGATCTATGGCGGCTATGCGATGTTTACCGAGAGCTTTATGCTGTGGGGGAGCAGGGGGTCACCGCAAAATATCGGTTTGACGATGGTCGGTTACATTTATCAGCAAGGGTTCCAATATTTCGATTTGGGCTTCGGCTCAACGATTGGGATTACGCTGCTCGGCATTACGCTGCTTGTCAGCATGCTGCAGCTGAACGTGCTCGGATTTTTTAAGAAGGAGGACTAGCGAGATGGTAGAGAAGCGGTCTGGGAAAATACCCTCCTTATTGCTAATCATTTTTTTTGCGGCTTTGTCCGTTATTGCGCTGTTCCCGTTATTTGCTTTATTCCTGGCTTCGGTCAAGCCAGCGTCGGAGCTGTTCCGTTTTGGGCTGAATGTTCGCCTCGACTTTGATGTGATGACTTGGGCGAATTACAAGGCGATTTTCTCCGGCAAAGGAGGCTCGCAAAACTTTTTTGACTGGTATCGCAATAGTCTGGTCATTACGGCCGTATTCACACTTTTGTGCCTGTTCTTGTCCTCGATGGTTGGCTATGGATTAGCTATGTATCGCTTCAAAGGAAGAACGCTCGTATTTACGCTCGTGCTGGCCGTTATGATGATTCCGGTTGAAATTATTATTTTGCCGTTATACAAGCTATCCATCGATTTGTTCATTATTAATTCGATTTGGGGCGTTATTCTGCCCTTCGTCGTGGCGCCGCTGCCGATCTTTTTCTTCCGTCAATTCGCCATGGGCCTGCCCAAAGACTTTATGGATGCAGGCAGAATAGACGGCTGTACGGAAATGGGCATTTTCCTGCGAATCATGGTTCCGCTCATGCTTCCCGCTTACGGAGCGATGACGATTCTGCAAGCGCTGTTCAGCTGGAACAATTTTTTATGGCCTGTCATCGTATTGCGATCGACGGAGAAGTTTACGCTGCCGATCGGCCTTGCAGGCTTGCTCTCGCCAACCAGCAACAATTACGAGGTGCTGCTAGCAGGCTCCATACTGACCATTTTGCCCATACTGCTGCTGTTCCTGTTCTTCCAGCGTTTCTTTATCGAAGGGCTGACAGTAGGCGGCGTAAAGGGATAACGATAGAAAGAAGAGGGAGAGAGAGGCATGATCAAACAAAACCATTCACGAACAGCGCCATCGGCCGTTGGGAAGGTGAGCATAAGCGACGATTTCTGGTCCGAATATATCCGGTTGGTTCGCGAAGTTGTTGTGCCATACCAATGGGAGGTGCTGAATGACCGCGTCGAGGAGGCTGAGCCAAGTCACGCCATCCAGAACTTTAAGATTGCCGCGCGCGTGGAGCAGGGTTCATTCTACGGCATGGTATTTCAAGACAGCGACGTGGCAAAGTGGCTGGAGGCGGTAGGGTATTTGCTGGAGACGGAGCCCGATCCAGAGCTTGAGAAAGTGGCGGATGAGGTTGTAGCCCTAATCGCTAAAGCACAGCAGCCTGACGGCTACGTCAATACCTATTTCACCATTAAAGAAAAGGATCAGCGCTGGACAAACCTGGCCGAGTGCCATGAGCTATACTGCGCTGGCCATCTAATAGAAGCGGCAGTAGCCTATTCCAAAGCAACGGGCAAAAACGCGATTCTCGACGTTGCCTGCCGGTTCGCGGACTATATCGACCGTGTTTTCGGAACGGAGCCGGGCAAGCTTCAGGGCTATGACGGCCATCAGGAAATCGAGCTTGCGCTCGTGAAGCTCTATCAAGCCACCGGTGAGCGGAGGTATGTGGAGCTTAGCCATTATTTCTTGAACCAAAGGGGAGCGAAACCCAACTTCTACGAACAGGAATGGGAAAAACGAGGGAAAACTATTCATTTCCCTCAATTGTCCATCGCGACGGATTTGGAATACAGCCAAGCACATCTTCCCGTACGGGAGCAAGACCAGGCAGTCGGACATGCGGTGCGGGTCGTATATATGTGCACAGCGATGGCGGACATTGCGGCCGAGACGGGCGACGAAGCACTGCTGGCTGCTTGCAGGAGGCTTTGGGGCAGCATCGTATCCAAGCGAATGTATCTGACGGGTGCAATCGGATCGATGGCGCATGGAGAATCGTTCACGCAGGATTACGATCTGCCGAATGACACGGTGTATGCCGAAACCTGCGCCTCCATCGGTCTTATCTTTTTTGCGCAGCGCATGCTGCAGATCGAGCCCGACAGCGAGTATGCCAATGTGCTGGAGCGGGCGCTGTACAACACGGTAGTGAGCGGCATGTCGCGTGATGGCAAGCAGTTCTTCTATGTCAATCCGCTAGAGGTGTACCCGCCGGTACTTGGAAAGAACAAAAACTACGACCATGTTAAGCCCCAGCGCCAGGGCTGGTTCGGATGTGCCTGCTGTCCACCGAATATTGCAAGGCTGCTCGCTTCGCTTGGTCAATATATTTACACCGTCAAGGGCGAAGAAATCTATGCCCATCTGTACATTGGGGGTACGGCCGAGCTCGATCTGAACGGAACGGCAGTTAAGCTGGAACAGCAATCGAAATATGCGTGGGACGGAGAGGCAAGCTTTCACATTACGGTTCCGCAGGAAACGGTGTTCACGCTCGCGCTGCGGCTTCCGGATTGGAGCGGCGCAGCAACAATACAAGTAAACGGAGCTGAATACAAGGTAAGCGAGGCGGATATTCATAACGGTTATATCCGGCTCAAGAGAGCATGGCAAACGGGCGATACGGTGTCCATTGCATTCGAGATGCCTATTCTTCGCATGCAGGGCCATCCCCTTATCCGCCAGACCGCGGGTAAAGTCGCGCTGCAGCGCGGACCTTTCGTCTACTGCCTGGAAGAAGCAGACAATGGAGGACAGCTGTTCCATCTCAGCCTGCCTGCAACCAGCGAGCTATCGAGCACTTTTGATAACGGGCTGCTTGGCGGCATGCAGGTCATTACGGGCAACGGCGTACGCTTTGATTCGAAGCATTGGCAGGATGAGCTGTACCGGCGAGATGCCGATTGGACGACCGAACAAACGGAGCTTAAGTTCATTCCTTATTTTGCTTGGGCTAACCGGGAGCCAGGCGAAATGTCCGTATGGATTAACAGTACGAGCTAGATTTGCAGGACAACATGTTCAGGCCCCTATTTTAGCAGCAGCTTTTTGGAAAGCATCGCTCTGCAGGATAGGGGTTTTTGCTGATTGATCGTAATGAGGGGAGGTGAGGCTGCATGCCATATTCTCGCTGAGGAGGGTGATAGGTACGGCAATGCGCGGAGCATCGCCGAGTTGAAACAAAGGGCTGGTCATCATGTTGTAGACAAAAAGGCTGCTTACAATCCATTATAGGAGGCATTATTAATGAGGATTCAAGCTACACCTTTTAATAAAAAAATGCTTATGCTTGTCGCATCTTTTTTTGTAACCGCTTTATTTATGGTTTTTTACCCGCAATTGGCATTCGCTTATACGTTATCGAACAGTAATTTCAATATTACGACCGGAACAAACGGCGAGATTAATTCGCTCAGGCTGGTCGGAGACACGTTCAATACGCAGTATGTGATGAATCCGACGGTAACGCCTAACCAGAATACGGCCGACCACCAATGGCTCGGAGAGCTTATGTTCAAATACCGCTTCGGGACAGGCGCATGGCAAACGGCAATGACCCAGAGCTCTACGGATGGCAGGACGCAATCGCAAAGCGGCAATACCGTGACGGTTACGTATCAGAACTCAACGAACGCAAACGGCGTGAAAAACTTCAAGCTAGTTAACACGTATTCCCTCGTAAACGATTATTTCCTCTGGCAGATTGAACTAACCAACACTAGCGCTCAAACGATCGAATTCGGGGATGTCGGCGTACCGCTTCCGTTCAATGAATTCTGGTCGGGCGGGAACAACGAGCAAATCTACGAAACGCGCGTACTTACCCACTCCTTTGTAGGCAATAACAGCTCTTATATTACCGCTGGCCGTCCAAGCGGCATCGGACCCTCGCTGTTGATGATGCCTGATGCAAGCACGGGAGCAGGCTTCGAATACCAGGATCGCTGGAGAATCGAAGAGCATCCGGGCAGCAAATGGGCAATGGATCAAGGTGGATGGATTGAAGGGTTGAACGTATTCTACATCCACTCCAATGTCATTAAAAGCACCAATCGCGGATACCTGCCGAATACAAGCTTGACGCTTGCTCCAGGCGCAAGCAAAACATATGCATTTAAATTTTTCAAGGTAACAGGCGAGAATGACGTTAAGGATCGCCTTTACAACGAAGGACATATTGACGTAACAGTCGTTCCAGGCATGATCGTGCCGACGGACCAAACGGCGAAGTTCGATCTGCACACGACCAAAACAATCAATTCCGTAACGGCGCAATTCCCGTCCGATACGACGATCGTATCGCTAGGCACAACGGGAACGAACCACAAGATTTATTCGATTCAAATGAATAAGCTCGGGCCGAATAACGTGACAGTGAGCTATGGCAACGGCGAGAAAACGGTTCTGCAATTTTATGCAATTGAACCGGTAGGCGCGGCGCTGCAGCGGCATTCTACATTTATGGTGAACAGCACGCAGTGGAACGTGCCGGGAGACCTCCGCGACAAAGTCTTCGACGATTGGATGATGGATTCCAACTCGAAGCGGAATGTATTCAACGGCTACTGGGGCTGGGGAGATGATTGGGGCTTAACGCACGGCCAGTTCCTGGCGGAGAAAAACGTACAGACTCCTGTTGCCTCGGAAGTACAGGCGGTCGACGATTATTTGACCGTTGCGATATGGACGAATCTGATGGGCGAGCATCAGAGCGATTACTTGATCCATGACTTCCTAATGCCGGCGCCGAATGATACGCCGACATACCGGGGATATGCGTATCCACACATTTATAACACTTACTTCAGCATGTATAAGATTGCTAAGCTTTACCCGAATCTGATTACGTATGACAATCCGCGCAATACGTACCTGCTGCGGGCTTACAATATTTTCAATGCGCTGTACGGATCAGGCGTGGCTTACAACTGGAACACAGGACTAATGGGCGAGCTTACGACTCCTGAGATTATCAAAGCGCTGCAGGACGAAGGCTATACAACCCAAGCCAATAATCTCATTGCCAAAATGGCGACCAAATACAACAACTTTGCGAATACGACCTATCCATACGGGTCCGAATACAATTATGATAATACAGGCGAAGAAGCGGTTTATACACTCGCTAAGATGAACAACAACAATACGATGAAAAGCAAGATTAATACGAAGACCCGCGCCGCGCGCGGCCATATGCCAATCTGGTATTACTATACCGATCCGGTAACGATTACCGGCGAGAACTGGTGGAACTTCCAGTACACGGTTTCTTTGGCTGGTTACGCAATGGATGACTGGATTCGCAACAATTCCACGAATCCGGAAGTCGAGCAGCGGTTGTCCTATGCAGCCAAGATCGCAAACGTAGGCGCAATCAACTCCGGTCAAATTAGCGCTGACCCTGCAGATATTGGCGCGGTTGCGTGGACGTATCAAGCGGAAAAAGGCAACTATGCGGCACTTGGCCATGGCGGTGGACCGCTTCAGAATGGTTGGAGAGGCATGTCCGGCGAAGCCGACCTTGGCTTGTTCGGAGCGATCAAAATATTGAGCGCCGACGTATCCGTTGACCCAATATTCGGCGTGTACTGCTATGGCTGCGAAGTGACAAACAGCAGCACAGCCTACACGGTTATACCGAAGGATGGCGTGTTCCAGCGCTTGAACCTGATCACAGAGAAATTCGGCATGGAGCTGGAGCGGGATAAATATACGACTGCTACGGTTGCCAAAGCGAAAAACGCGCTGAATTTCACATTGAAAAGCTCGACGCCAGGAACGGCTCACACGACAAAAGCGACGTTCAGAGGGCTCGCTGCCGGCTCGTATAACATTCTAGTCAATAACGTTGCCGCAGGTTCTGTCAATGTTGCGGCTAACGGAGCGGCGACAATCAGCTTGAGCATTGGCACGGCTGCTACTTATGAAATCAGCCTGCAGCAAGGTACGCCGCTTCCGAACACGGCACCAGTCGTTGATGCGGGTGCGAACGCCACCTTTACGCTTCCTGCAGCAGTAGCGCTGACAGGTACAGTTACGGATGACGGATTGCCGAGCGGCACGCTTACCCAAACATGGACGCTCGTAAGCGGTCCGGGAACCGCTTCATTTGCTAACGCAGGGGCTATTAATACGACGGCAACCGTATCTGCTGCGGGTACTTATGTATTCCGTCTGACAGCGAGCGACGGAGTCTTGACGGCTAATGACACGGTTACCCACACGGTCAATCCAGCTGCTCCGGTGCCGGAGGTCATTGCCAATTATTTGTTTAACGAAACGAGTGGAACGTCCGCAAGCGATGCTTCGGGCAATGGCAAGCACGCTACGCTTACCGGGGGAACGACATGGGTCGCTGGAAAAGCAGGAAACGCGCTGAACTTGAATGGCACGAACGCTTATGCAAGCCTGCCGACGGGCATCGTTAGCGGGGTTAATGATTTCACGATCGCTACGTGGGTGAAGATCGACACCTTAAGCGATTGGGGACGCATCTTCGATTTTGGTACAGGTACGAGCAACTATATGTTCCTAGCTCCGCAGGTCGGCGGATCCGGCATGCGATTCAGCATTACGACAGGCGGGAACGGATCGGAGCAGCAATTGAATGCGCCTGTTCTGCCGACTGGCGTATGGAAGCATGTTGCCGTTACGCTCTCCGGCACGACGGGAAGGCTATACGTTGACGGCGTTCAGGTAGCAAGCAACACGGCTATGACGCTGAAGCCGTCCAGCCTGGGAAGTACAACACAGAACTATATCGGCAAATCACAATTTTCCGACCCTTACTTGGATGGAGCAGTAGATGATTTCCGAATCTACAGCAGAGCGCTGAGTGTAACGGAATTGGCTGCGTTGTTCAACGGAACGACTAGCTCTGGCAATATAGCGCCGCTCGGAACGGCGTCCACTTCCTTTGTGTCTGCTTGGGAAAGCTTGGCTGGCCTCAATGACGGCTACTCGCCAACTAGCTCAACGGACCGCGGCCATCCCATCTACGGGAATTGGAATAATCCGAACACCACACAATGGGTGCAGTACGACTTTGCACAAAACTATACGATTTCCAGCGTAGATGTATATTGGTTCACGGATGGCGGAGGCCTAGATTTGCCGGCCTCCTACACGGTTCAATATTGGAACGGCACCGCTTGGGTGAATGTCGCAAGCCCGTCCGGACTAGGACTGCTCGCTAACCAGTACAACACGACGACGTTCACGCCAGTCTCAACGAACAAGCTTCGGCTGAACGTCACGGCGAAGGCGACTGCCTCAACAGGCATCTCTTCCTGGAAAGTGACCGGCAGCTAAAACAATAAAAGCGCGGCCCTCGGAGTATGAGCGAGGGCCGCGCTTTTTTTGGAAAAGCCATATACTACTGGGCTGCAGCATCCTGCATCGTTAATTCGTCGTATACGCTGAACGTATTTTTGCCGCTGCGTTTGGCATGATAAAGCGCTTTGTCTGCGCAAGCATACAGCTCTTCGGAATCCTGCGCATGCTCCGGTGCTATGGCAATGCCGATCGAAACGGTAGTGCTTAAATCATTAATGACATTAATTCCTTTAATTTCAATGGGACGTTTCAATTCTTGGATGATCAGGCTCGCTACTTCCAGCGCGTTCTGCTCATCATCAACCTGGTTAAGAATGACGACAAACTCATCGCCGCCTAGACGTGCGGTCACGTGATTGGAATCGAGGACGGTTGAGCGTATCCGTCTGCCTACCTCGATGAGGAAGGCGTCGCCCGCATCATGCCCGAGCGTGTCATTCACTCGTTTGAAATTATCGAGATCGATATGGAGAAGGGCAGCTTTATGCTGCTTTCTCTTGCTTCTGGCGATGGTTGTATCGAGCGCATTCTCGAACGCGGCGCGGTTGGAGAGGCCCGTCAGCAAGTCATGGGAAGCCAAGTACAGCGGTTTGGCCACTAATTTGGTGATGAAATATGAGATCATA
The DNA here is from genome assembly GCF_052115165.1 of Paenibacillus sp. 2TAB23. NCBI lineage: Bacteria > Bacillati > Bacillota > Bacilli > Caryophanales > Paenibacillaceae > Paenibacillus > Paenibacillus sp. 2TAB23. The sequence continues at coordinate 105,840 of NZ_JBFRGD010000024.1, read as the reverse complement.
AGGGCAATGACGATAGTTGCTAACAGCTGCAGGAGAAAAATCTGATTGTTCTCCTGCAGCTTTTTTTGCAGCTCCGAATCATTATAGACGATCTCAATCATCCGTTGATCGGTGAAACGGCTTTCCTCGTTCTCGAATCGGATGGTGTACGGAACGTAGCGGTAAGTGACGGGATTTCCGTCTCGTTCACCTTTAATGTCGCGCACGGCGCCTTCCTTCAAAGCTAGGTTAAAGGCGGGAATATTATGATTCGATATAAGAAGGGATTTGCCGTCCTCGCCTTTTTTGCCGATTGATTTCCCCGTCGTCGTGTATACGGTAATATCGTTGATATAGCTGTATTTCTGGATAAGGGTTTTACTAACCTCGAGGAAATTGAAGCTTTGGAATACATGGTTGTCATCCAAATAAAGACCTAGTTCAATTAAGTATTTATGATCAGGGGTAGGCATGTAGCTGTATTTCCGCACCATGCCCGTGTTGGATTCCTGATCGATTCCATCGGATGAGAACTGATCGCCATTCAACCTCTCGAATAGCAGCTGCGAGAAGGAGGAAACCGTGCCGCCCGTGTCTTTGAAATCCATCCCCACATCCAGTGGGAAGCTGCTATAGCGAACCGTCAAGGAGCGGTCGATCATATAGATGTCCATTCCGTTCATCTCATGCTTGAGCGCTTGGTAATTCCAGGTTGAGACATCAGCTTGCTCCTGATATTTCTCCACCAGTTTAGCGGAATAAGCTTTCATTTCATTTTCAATTTCCTTGTCGGAAAGCTGAAAGGCCTTGTCGGCTGCAGAGACGGCAGTGACGACCGTATCCTCGACCAAAGCGGATTCATTGGCATAGCTCGCCACTAAATTGTTTTTTAACCGATGCTGGTTGACCAAAGAGACGCTGAGCGTCAGCAGTATGCTGAAAATGCCCATAATGGTCATCAGCTTAGCTTTAAAGCTAAAGTGCACGAGTCTTCCTCCTCTAGAATGTACATGGATGGCTTCCATGTGGAGCAGCCGCCTGCGCTGTAATGGATAAGTATTATTACTCGGCGGTTGTTAGGTCTATTTACCTAAATTATATATCGGTTAACATAACCGTTAAGTTAATTGTATTCTGGAAATAGTAGACGGAAAAGCGATCAGCGCTGCTTGGAGGGGCGTTCTAGCATAGAAAACAACGACCGATCTCGGCTTCGACAAGGTTAACGAGTTCCGTACGGCGAGATGGCAGGAAAACCTGGCATTGATTAACGGAAAATAAGCAGGGCCGGTTCAGCTGGCTCATTCAAGAAAAGACTGCTTTGTTGCGGATGTATCCGCAGCGGAGCAGTTTTTTTATTTTCATTCGGGGGTGGTAATAACGGGACTTAGTTGAACTAGGCTGCATATACCGCTTCAGTAATTCAACATATTTCAATTTAATTGTTGAGAGAAGGATGTTGAATGATAAACCACATGAGTAATACTTGAGGTATTAAATGGAGGATCTCCATTCAATCGACAAAAACCGCGTATTATATAGTTGATCGCTTCTTTTGTATGAGCTTGTGGCAAAATGTGTAATTATACTAAATTATATAAAAGTAATTAAGTTAAAATTTGTTGTTTACAAAAGATCGGGTCGATTATATAATCTATTTGAAATTGTAAGCGTATTCAAAAAGTTGAAAAGGTTGAAAGGGGATGGATCGGGGGATGGGGAATATAAGCCGTGCCCTGCGAGGCCGGTAAGGAATGACTTCAGACAATCGTGCGATTCTAAAGATTTGAACAAAGGAGTGTTACAGGTATGAAAAGAAAACGAAGGCTTTCGATGGGATTATCGCTTTTACTATCGCTAGTTATGGTGTTCGGGATGCTTGGCGATGCGGTTGCCGTGCTTGCCAGCGAGGACCCCGCTGTACAGATTGAAGGGCTGGCAGGCGATGAGCCTGTGTCCGAGCTGGAGCAAATAGCCGAATCAGCAAGCGTATTCGGGCTTAATGCGGTACAGCCGAGCAGCTTGGGAGATTTGGGCGATGATTTTAAAGTCGTGTTGGATGATTATAACGATGCTTCTGCAAGCGATTACAATCTTAATCCGAGTGTTGGCTCCATATCCTTTGTCGAATCTCCGTTCGGCCAAGGGCTGGGCAATGCGATGCAATTTTCATATAACCTAAGCCAAGGCTATAACGGCGTTATCCATCGAAGAGATGTTGGGGGCTTGCCGCTGAACGGCGTGTGGAAAGGTCTGTCGGCCATTGAGCTATGGGTGCAGCTTCCTGCTCCGGCTCAGAGTCCTATTCTACAGCTGAACATTGGCGATGCGTGGCCTGGTACCTCTTACGAGGTTGACCTGAAGAAGCACGCGGGTTTCGACAGCGGCAGCGCAGACCCGCAGCATTTGGTCATTCCCATTGATCAATTTTTGCTAAAAGGAGGTACCGCTAAGCTCCCGAGCACGGAAAATGTCATTTCGTTTTCGATGTATTTGGGCGGTTCTGGAACGGGCAACGCCTTCATTGACGAGGTGAAGCTGATTTTTGCGGAAGAAGTCGCAATAGATGAGTTTGATGTCTATGCCGATGATGAGGCTTTGTCCGCTGTTTGGGTATCCAATTCGTCCGGCGGAATGAATGCGAAGACGCTCGTTGCATCCGCTTCCGCTGACGGGGGCAAAGCAATGAGCTTCGCGTATGACGCGGCCGCGTTCAACAGCGCAGGCTATACCGGCGCGGTTAAGTCGGTTGCCGGACAAGACTGGACGGGCACCGGCGCCATTGGACTGTGGTTTACCGGCGACGGGCTGGGCCAGGATATTTTGCTGCAGATTACGAGCGGCTCTAATGCATCCATGGAAGCGCATTTGAATGATCTCGGCAGCTTTGATCCTGAGTCGACGGAGCCGCAATATTTGATCGTTCCGCTAACCGCGTTCAAACCGAAAGCCGAAGGCATGGTCTTGGATCCGAAGACAGTGACCGGGTTTGGTTTATACGTGAACAAGACGTCTGAGCTGTCGGCGTCCTCCAGCCTGCTGCTGGACCAACTCGTGCGATATGTACCGGCTGGGTCCAAACCGGTAGGAAGCGATGAGGTTGTTTTTACCAGCACGAGCCTGACGGCGCAAGGAAGCGATAACCTGCTGAAGGTATTGAACGCGCATGCTGACGTCAGCGATGGCGGACGGTTGGTTGGTGTCTCATTCGAGAGCAGCAACCCAGCTGTTCTAGCGAATACGGAAGGCTTCGCATATAAAGGTGTCTTCCAGGCTTCCGGAAACGTGCGCATAAAGCTGAAATCGGTGCTTGCGCAAATCAACGGTGCGGTGAAAGAGATCGCTATCGATGGCGAAATAACAATAGAAGTATCTAATTTGGAAGCTTCCGTGGATGTTCTGGCCTATTTGAGCGAGCTATCGGGAAATGGGCTGTTAACAGCCATGCACAACAAAGAGCCGAATACGAATCCGCGCGAATCTACCGACAGGATTCTTAGCTCGACGGGGGTAACGCCGGCCATCTGGAGCGGAGATTTTCTGTACCAGGGCCGTGACGTGGCAGCTAGGCAGACGATGATCGATGAAGCGATACGCCAGTGGAACGATGGCTCGCTCGTCAATATAATGCTGCATGTAGCTCCGCCAAATCGGACAGTGGAGCAGGAGAAGGCGGGCAGCAAATGGGATGATCGTGCAGCAGTCGCCAATCAGGATGGCGTGCAGTCCTATCTGAGCGAAGCGCAGTGGCAAAGCCTCCTTACAGACGGCGGAGAGCTGAATGTGAACTGGAAGCAGAGGCTGGATGAATATTACCGGTACTTGGTACAGCTGAAGAATGCCGGCGTTACCGTCATGTTCCGTCCTTTCCATGAAATGAATCAGCATGTGTTCTGGTGGGCGGGCAATCCATCTTATACGAAAGCACTCTACCGATTGACGCATGATTACCTGGTCGACGGGAAGGGTCTGGACAACCTAATCTGGGTGTGGGACGTACAGGATCTACCGGCTGGCTACGGAGATGCTTACGGCTATGACGCAACAGACTGGTCAGCCTTCGATCCAGGCGCGGACTATTGGGATGTTTTTGCGCTTGATGTGTACGATGCGGCGGGTTATACCCAGGCTAATTACGACAAGGCGGTTGCTGCAGCCGGCGGCAAGCCGATGGCGATCGGCGAGTGCTGGGTTCTTCCAACGCAGGCGGAGCTTGCGCAGCAGCCCAAATGGGTATTCGCCATGCCGTGGGCAGGCGATACGTTCAACGAAAATTCGGCGGATGCCATTAAAACCTTTTATCAAAGCAATCTGGCAATTGGAGATACACCGAGATTCCAGACGCGAAGGGTTGGAACTTCGGACATCGAGAATTTCGATGGCTACGCAAGCCAGGCTGCTTTGACGGCTGAATACGAGCGTGATTCAGGCGGGGGCAGCAACACGGTGAGCTTGCAGGCATCGCCTTTTAGCGGAGGCGGTGCGAATGGGCTTAGCATGGCTTATAACACAAGCAGCGCTTCGGGCTACTCCGGAACGCTCCGCAGCTTGAATATGGACATCACTGGAGCGAAGTCGATCAAGATGTGGTTCAAGGGCAACGGTAACAGCGGTCAAACGGTGCTCGTGCGGCTTAAATCCGGAGCAGCCGGCAATTGGTTTGAATTCGATTTGCTTGATCTGCGAGGTTATGATGCTACGTCCAAGCAGGCTCAATATTTGGAAATACCGATTGAAGCATTTAAGCCGCTTGAAAAAGATACCGAGCTAGACTTGGCGAGCATCGGCGGACTAGGCTTCTATGTCAAAAAGCTCGGCGGCGAGCATCGCAGCGGAACGCTGCTGTTCGACAGCGTTTCCTATTCAACGCTTGCGCCAGCAAAGGAAGCTCCGCGCTTTAAGGTAGCTTTCCAAGATACCGATTGGACAGCTTCAGGCAATGATACGCTTATTTCATTGTTGAAGAAAAATACAGCGGTCACTTCGCTCGTTCCGGGCAATGCCGGCGATGCGCCTTCGATTTTCCAAGTGCTCTATACGAGCAGCAGCGACGATATTTTAAGAAATGACGGGTTATTCTCCTCGAAGGGCGTATTCCGGTCGGAGGGAAAAGTTGATGTAGTGATCAAGCAGGTGACCATCTACTCCGGCAATAAGCAATATATGATGGATGTGAATCAGGCGGTCAGCATAGACGTCAGCAAGCTCGCTGAGCCTGTCAATATACTGGCGTATTTGAAGGCTTTGACAGGAAAGGGGACGCTGTCGGCCATGCACAACAAAGAGCCGAACGAGAGGCCGCGCATAACGACCGACCGCATCATGGAAACGACGGGAGTTACGCCTGCGATCTGGAGCGGCGACTTTCTTTTCCTCAAGGATGATGTAGCGAACCGGCAAAAAATGATCGATGAGGCAATCCGGCAGTGGAATGACGGAGCACTCATCAACCTGATGTTCCATGTCACTTCTCCGGTGCGGACGGTTGCCGAGGAGAAAGAGGGCGCGGATTGGTCGGGGAGCAGCAATGCGGTTCAAGCCAATCTGACAGCTGCCGAGTGGGAAAGCCTGCTTACGGACGGAGGAGAGCTGAACAGCAATTGGAAGCTTCGGCTGAACGAATACGCGGCGTACTTGCAGCAGCTTGAGGATGCGGGTGTCGTTCCGATGATACGCCCTTTCCATGAAATGAATCAGCACGCTTTCTGGTGGGCGGGAATTCCGGAGAACACGGCTGCGCTCTATCGCTTAACCAAAGACTATCTGGTCAACGAGAAAGGGCTCGACAATTTGATATGGATGTGGAATGTTCAGGATTTCGATAACCGTCTGAACTGGAATGACTATAACCCCGGCAATGAATATTGGGATATTCTGACGCTGGATGCCTACACCAATGGGCTGGGAAGCAAAGGCGACGACTATTACGCCCAGATGAAGCAATATGCTGCAGATGCAGGAGGGAGTAACGGTCCGAAGCCAATCGGCATTGGCGAGAGCTTCAAGCTGCTGAATGCGGCTGGTATCGCAAAGTATAGCGACTACGTGATGATGATGCCTTGGGCGGACGATGCCTGGGTATATAACACCGATGAGGAGCTCCGCGGCTTTTACAAAAACACGCTGTCTATTTTGGATACGCCAGTTTTTGCCTCCACGGTTGATGGTGGAAGCGGCGCCGGTACAGAATCGTTTACTTTTGATTTGGTTACCGAGGTACAGAACTGGGGGCAGAATGTGAAAGGCGTCGTCATCGATATGGGGACGGAGATGAACGCGTCGGATCTTGATCCAAATACGTTCGAGGTGAGCGCGAAGCATACGACAAGCTCAGGTACGACGGCGTATGACGGCTTGCGAACGATTACGAAGGCTTACGTCAACAACAGCGGCCAAATGACAGGAGCAGGTACTGCCACCGGTCGATATGCGATACTGGAATTCAAAATGGGCCGTGACCTCGCGGAAGCCTCGACTACCGCATGGGATAGCGTCAATCGGCTGACAACGCTGCTGACGCTGGATTATAAGGTCAAGCAGAAGTCTGCATTCGGCACTAAGCTGGCCTACAACAGCAGCTATGTGTTAAAGGAACAAATGAATTTAATCGTAGATGAATTTACGCAAGGCACTTATAGCGATGATAACGGCGAGCATGCCTATAATCTGTTCACTCCGAAAGCCAAGCAGGCTGGCGAAAAGTATCCTCTAGTCGTATGGCTGCATGGCAATGGGGAGAGAGGCTCCGTCGGCGAGATGCCGCTCCTATCCAGCAAAGGGGCGATTGCGTTCGCCGAGCCTGCTGCGCAAGCAGCCTATGGCGGCATGTACGTATTGGCGCCGCAGTTCAGCGCTGCTCACGGCGCCAGCGACGATATTGTTGATGGGGCGAATGCGCTTGTGAAAAAGCTGATTGCGAGCGATAGCCAAATTGACCCGTCACGGATCTATTTGCTTGGCGGATCGGCAGGCGGTACAAGGGTTTGGAAAATGCTGCTGCAAGAGCCAGGCTTATATGCTGCCGCGGTTCCGATCTGCAGTACAACTACAGTACCGGGCAATTTGGATTTAACTGCAGCAGACTATGACAAGCTGACGACTATTCCTTTGTGGCTGTTCCATGCGGCCAATGACGGCACGATCGGCGCGTCCAACAGCCGCAAGGCATACGAGGAGCTGTCCAGTCGCCAAGCGAATGTGAAGTATACCGAGTTCGCGAATATGGTGTACAATGGCGTCACTTATGACGGCCATCATTCATGGGTGCCGGTACTGGACAATTATTATGACGAAACATACGGCATCAAGACGTTCGATTGGCTGTTTGCGCAGTCGCTGGAAGGCGAGGCAGGCGATTACCGCATGGTTCTGGATGATTTCTCCTCCTACGCCAGCAGTGCAGAGCTCGACAATGCGTATGCCCGCAATACGAATGGCGGTGCCAATACGGTTGAACTGGTGAAGTCGCCGTTTGGGGAAAGCATGAACAATGCGATGGCATTCACTTATTCGTTCACGAATGGCTATTCCGGCCGCTCGCACCCGGTGAATGGGTACTGGCCGGGCCTGAAGGCTATTGAGCTGTGGATCCAGAACGATGCTTCGGGGCAGGATATTTTGCTTCAATTGTCAGATGGCGCGTCCTACGAGCTGCATCTGAATCAGTTCGCGGGCTTTGATGCAGCATCTGCAGCACCGCAGCATCTCACCATTCCAATTGAAGCATTCAAGCGGAAAGAGGGCAGCGGCACGCTGAACACAAAAGGCATCGTTAGCTTTGCCTTATATGCGAATCAGGTAGCAGGAGGGGCAGGCGGCAAGCTGACGCTTGACGAGATCAGCCTCGTATTTGATCAAAAGCCGGATCTTCCGGAAATTACGTTCAATTCGACGAATGTGCAGGCTGATGGAGTCGGTAACCTGATTTCCCTGTTGAACAACAATGCCACCGTGCCAAACGGGGGCAAAATCGTACAGGTGAGTTATGAATCGACGAATGAAGCTGTACTGCCTAACCGTTCTGGCTTTGTTCCGAAAGGAGACTTCCTAAGCGAAGGCAGCACAAACGTTAAGCTCAAGCAGGCTAAGCTTTATTGGGAAGGAACAACATACACAGTTGATGTCAACACTGAGCTGCAAATTAACGTAAGCAAGCTGCCTCAAGCAGTGGATGTCGTTCAATATTTGAAGGACTTGACCGGCAAAGGTATGCTGTCTGCCATGCATCATGACCAGTCCTATGCGAATCCGGGCAGCAACGACGTGCTGCATCAGAGAGTGGCGAATGAATTCGGCGTTTATCCGGCGCTGTACAGCGCGGACTTCCTGACAGGAGGGACGGTGCAATACCGCCAGAATATGATTAATGAGGTTATTCGTCAGTGGAACAACGGGAATCTGGTTCAGATTATGTTCCATGTATCGCCTCCGCAATATACGGTGCAGCAGGAGTCCGAGGGCAACTGGGGCGGAGACCAGGCACATGAAACGATGCCAAGCCCTAACCGCATTTTCAGCTATTTGTATAATGACCAGTGGAAAGAGCTGATGACGGAGGGGACTCCGCTCAATACGAACTGGAAGCTGCGGATGGATGAATATGCGAAATATTTGCAGCAGCTGGAGGACGCGGGCGTAACGATTATGCTGCGGCCATTCCATGAAATGAACCAGCATGTTTTCTGGTGGGGCGGACGCCCGGGCGAAGAGGGCAGCGCTGAGCTTTATCGCATGTTCCACGATTACATGGAGCAGGAAAAGGGCCTTTCCAACATTGTTTGGGTATGGAACATTCAGGACTTGCCGGATAATTACGGCTTTGCTGACGGTGATGCAAAGTTCGACCGTTATGAGGGAATTGACGGCGGGCTTGCGGAGTATGATGCGAATGATTGGAACAGCTTTAGTCCAGGCAAAGAGTATTACGACGTTCTCTCCGTTGATTTCTATGATGTTGGCGGGTATGCCACGCGTTATTATGAGCAGGCGAAGCGGATCGCCGATGCCGACGGCAAGCCGCTGATCATAGGAGAAACGTTTGTCTTCCCGACGCAGGCGGAGCAAGCAGCACAGCCAGACTGGACGATTGCGATGCCATGGGGAGTACGGACATGGAACTACAATACGATGGAAGCGATGGCGGAGTTCTATCAGAACAGCATAGGCACCGAAGGCATGCCTCGTTTCACGACTCGTGACAATACGGCAACGCCGGTTGATAGGAGCGAGCTTGAAGAGCAGCTCGCAAAGGTTGCTCTGCTGAATGCGAGCGATTATACGTCGAGCACTTGGGAAGCTTTGTCCCATGCTGTCGCTGCGGCGAAGGTAGTGCTAGGAAACACTGGCGCGACGCAGGATGAGGTGAACCACGCGCTTCAAGCGGTGAATGCTGCCTATGATGGCTTGGTCCGGGCTGGCGGGAGCAGCAGTGGCGGTGGTGCGGCAGTTGATTCGGCTATAAAAGTCGGTATAGGCAGCGAGGCTGTGTCTATTCCTTACAGCCTAAGCGGAACACGCGTCGTGCTGACGATTTCCGATAACAAGCTGAATGAGATACTCGCCAAAGCTTCGGCGGAAGCGAGCTTTGATCTAAGTGGCGTAACGGGTGCGGCCTCTGTAGAGGTTTCGGTCTCTGTATTGCAAAAACTGGCCGAGTCTAAGAAAGGCGCAGCATTTAAGCTGCCGAGCGGGACGGTCAGTCTCGATTTCGCGGCATTGTTAGCTGCTGCGAAGCAAGCAGCAGGTCAGAGCGTGAGCATTACACTCGTAGCGGTTAACACATCCGAGCTTACGGCTGAACAGCTCAAATCTGCTGCCAGCAACAAGGTATATGATATTTCGATGAGCAGCGGAGGGCGGAAGATCACTTCTTTTGAGGGTGAGTTGACCATTGCACTGCCATACGCCTTGAAGAAAGGTCAATTGGGGCAAGGTGTCGCGATCTGGTATTTGGATGAGGCGGGCAAACTAACGGGTGTGCCGAGCCAATACGATGCAGAGTCGCAAACGGCTCGCTTCACGGTCGATCATCTTTCTTACTATGTGGTTGGTTATAATGAGGCTGCTGCATGGAGCAACCCTTTCTTAGATGTGACGAAGGGACAGTGGTTCTACGACAGCGTGTCTTATGTCGTGCAAGGCGGGTTATTCTCTGGTGTGAACGCCAATGCGTTTGATCCAAAAGGTCAAATGACCCGCGCGATGCTCGTAACGGTGCTTTACCGACTAGCGGGAGAACCGGCTGCTGTCGCTAACCGCTTCACAGACGTTGCTTCCGGCAGCTGGTACGAAGCCGCTGCGGCATGGGCCGATGAGCAAGGCATTGTGACCGGCTACGGCAACGGCCAGTTCGGACCGCAGGACGCGGTTACACGCGAGCAGATGGTCGCTATTCTTTATCGCTACGCGACGCTTCGCGGCTACGCGGCTGAGAATACCGCTGAGGTTGCCGCAGTTGCGGGCGCGGCGCATGAAGAGGCGGAGTATTCGGCATTTGGAGTCGTAGCGCCGCAAACAGCAGAGCATTCCGCGTCTATAGTCGCAGGACTGAAAACGGGAGAACACTCCACATTTGTTGGCGTAGGACTGGATATGGGAGAGTATCCCGCATTTGCAGACCAGGCGCAGGTATCCGACTGGGCGCGGGAAGCGATGCGCTGGGCGGTTGAGTCACAGCTGATTACCGGCAAGACTGGCGGTCTGCTCGATCCACAGGGCAAATCGACTCGTGCTGAGGTTGCGGCGCTTCTGCATCGTTTTGCTAATCGAATTGTTCAGTAAACGATCCAAACTTGAATAATGTACTCTGAACAAGCCGCGGGCAATAGCTCGCGGCTTGTTCGCGTCTATTACAGGCTAAATCTTCGTATGGTTCTTGCTTGCCATTAAACAATGTGATGTCTTGAGCGAAAGCGTCTTCGAAATATGATGAAGTTTTGTGCGGAGCGAAGTGGTAGTGGAATAAAGGTTATAAGCTGTTTTTAGTCCGTTAAGTACCGATTCGTTAAATTTAATGAGATAATGAAGCTTTTTTATTGAAAAATGTTGAAAAAAGTTCTATTGTTTAAAATAGAGTATGACAGTTGAAAGGACGGAATCGCAGGACATGAAAAAAATTACGCTGCAATTAATCGCTGATGAGCTGGGTGTCTCCAAAGCGCTCGTATCCAAGGCATTGTCTAATGATCCCGCTGTTAATGAAGTAACCAAGGAAACAATATGGGCAAAAGCGGAGGAAATGGGCTATCGCATGAAATCCTCACGCAAGACGATTCCTGCCTCGCGCACGGGCAATCTTGCGGTGCTGATGCCGCGAGCATATCTGGACGACATGGAGTATTGGGGCAAGGTTATACACGGTATAGAAAAGGAGCTGGCTAATCATAGCTTCAGTATGATTCTCTCCAGCATTGATATCTCGTTGTCGCCGAAAGAGGGTCTGCCTTCGAGTATCTACGAGAAAAAGGTGGACGGAGCTATCGTCATGGGCCATCTGCCGGACAGCTATATCGAAGCATTGGCGGCAACTGATTTTCCTTACGTTATGGTTGACGCAAATCTACTGGAGTCATCGATTGACCATGTGCTGGCTAACAACTTTCTTGGCGCATATCAGGCTACGAACCATCTGCTTGAATCCGGCCATGTGAAGCTGGGCTTCGTTGGCGATGCGGATACATCATGGAGTTTTCGGGAGAGAAGCCGGGGATTCGAGGAAGCGATTCGGGATTTCAATCGCAAAAGCTCGAGCAACGCAACAGCGGTTACGATCGAAGGCATTGGGGTAAGCGGCACAGGTATGTATGTGGCGACTGAATTTGCGAAGGTGCTTAGCCGATTTGTAAAAGCCGATCAGCCAGTGACCGCATTGTTCTGTGCGAATGACCTTACGGCATTCGAATCGCTTAAGCTGCTCAGTGATTGGGGCATAAGCTGCCCTGAAAATATATCAGTTATCGGTTTTGACGATTTAACGCTGACAGAAATCATGTCTCCAAAACTCACCACAGTACGCGTTCCTAAAGCAGATATCGGCAGCCGCGCTGCCCAAATGATTTTGCGCCGCATCGAGAACCCAGACGTGACGCCGGAGCATGTACTGCTGTCTACCCAGCTTATCAAACGCGCATCAGTAGGCACAGTGGACAAGGCATAGCTGTAAGCGCAAATAGGTGCTTACAGCCTCCAAACAAACTAGCCTGAGCGCCTGTAAGAACCGATAGGTTCTTACAGAGCCACCGAGAGTCGCCACCACGCCCACCCGTGCACCACGAAAAGCAGCTGTAAGCGCAAATAAGTGCTAACAGCCCCCAAACTAACCAGCCTGATCGCCTGTAAGAACCGATAGGTTCTTACAGAGCCGCAACGCCTACTCGTGCACCGCGAAAAGTAGCTGTAAGCGCATATAGGTGCTTACAGCCTCCAAACTAACCAACCTGAGCGCCTGTAAGAACCGATAGGTTCTTACAGTGCCACCGAGTGTCGCCTCKCCCAACCAGTCTCCCCACGTGGCCGAGCCCACACCCGTGCGCCGCGAAAAGTAGCTGTAAGCACAAATAGGTGCTAACCGCCTCCAAACAAATCGGCCTGAGCCTATAAGAACCRATAGGTTCTTACAGWGCCGCCGAGAGTCGYCTCTCCCAACCAGTCTCCCCACGTGGCCGAGCCCACACCCGTGCGCCGCGAAAAGTAGCTGTAAGCACAAATAGGTGCTAACAGCCCCCAAACTAACCAACTTGATCGCCTGTAAGAACCGATAGGTTCTTACAGTGCCGCAACGACTACCTGTGCGCCGCGAAAAGCAGCTGTAAGCGCAAATAGGTGCTAACAGCCTCCAAACTAACCAACCTGAGTGCCTGTAAGAACCGATAGGTTCTTACAGAGCCACCACGCCTACCCGTGCCCCACAAAAAGCAGCTGTAAGCGCAAATAGGTGCTAACCGCCTCCAAACAAACCGGCCTGAGCGCCTATAAGAACCAATAGGTTCTTATAGTGCCGCCACGCCTACCTGTGCGCCGCGAAAAGTAGCTGTAAGCACAAATAGGTGCTAACAGCCCCCAAACTAACCAACTTGATCGCCTGTAAGAACCGATAGGTTCTTACAGAGCCACCACGCCCACCCGTTCACCACGAAAAGCAACTGTAAGCACAAATAGGTGCTAACAGCCCCCAAACTAACCAACTTGATCGCCTGTAAGAACCGATAGGTTCTTACAGAGCCGCCGAGAGCCGCCAAGAGCCGCCGAGCCCGCCCGTTCCCCCACCAAAAGCCGCATTTCCATCACCAAACGTTTAAAAATATAATATTTGTTTATTTTAATTTAAATATGTTGAATTATAAGTTTCAATATGTTAAAATTCGAAATGTAAACGATACCATATTTATTAGGGGGAAGCACAATGAAGAAGCCATTATTGTCTGTTCTAACGCTTATGATGCTCGTTGCTCTATTGGCAGCATGCGGAGGAAACAACAAGCCAGCAGAGGCAACGAATGCTCCAGCAAACAACGCAACCGACGCAACGAACGCAAATAACGAAGGCGGCGCGGAAAGCGACATTAGCGGTACGGTTACGTTCCTGACCAACCGTACGGACATGGTCGACAAAGAATACGTAGACTACGCGAAACGTTTCAAAGAAAAATACCCGAACGCGGAAGTGAAATTCGAAGCGGTAACCGACCTCGACAAAACGACGAAAATCCGCATCGCGTCAGGCGAGTTTCCAGACGTTGTTCTTATTCCAACGATTCCGAACTCCGAGCTTCCGCAATATTTTGCGCCGCTCGATGATATCGGCCTGAACGACCGAATCTACTTCAAGGATTACAAAGGACATGACGGCAAAGTATACGGCATCTCCGCAGGCGCTAGCACGACGGGCATCGTGTATAACAAAAAAGCGTTCGCGGACGCAGGCATTACTGAAATTCCAACGACGCTCGATGCTTTTTATGCTGCGGCAGAGAAGTTGAAGGCAAAGGGCATCGTACCGCTTGCATCCAACTTTAAGGATCAATGGACGCTTTACCCATGGGCATCTGAGGTTGCGACTTCAATCGCGGGCAATGCCAACCTTAACAACGAGCGCAAAGACACGGACGCGCCTTTTGCAATGGACAATGCTTACGGTCAAGCGATGACCATCATCCGCACCATGTATGAAAAAGGCTATCTAGAGCCGGATGTTAACTCGACGAACTGGGAGCAATCGAAAAAAGATATCGCCAGCGGAAAATTCGCAATGTATATGCTTGGCAACTGGGTTATCCCGCAGGTAGCGGACAGCGGAACAACTTCAGACAACGTCGGATTCTTCCCGCTGCCATATGACAATTCCGGCAAATCCAATGTAGCGCTTGCACCTGACTGGGCATACGGCGTGAACAAAAACAGCAAAAACCTCGCGACTGCAAAAGCGTTCGTGAAATGGATGGTCGAGGATTCCGGCTTTGACGACTTCGCAGGCTTCATTCCGGTATTGAAGGATAAAGAGCCGAATGTTCCGCAGCTGTCGGAATTCAACTCCTTCAACCCGACATACATCGAAGCGGTTGCCGACGACGCGGCTGCAACGGACATCGTCAACAAAGCGCAAATGACGAAAGAGGCGATGGTACAGGAGTTCGTATTGTCGAAGGACCCGCAGTCGATTCTAGACAAATACAACGAAAGCTGGGCAAAAGCACGCAAAGCGGTAGCGAAATAAACTTATTTCTACTATAGACAGATATGCAAAGCGGATGATCGGCGATAGAGTCTGGTCATCCCTTTGCACCTATAAGCCCTTTTTGGATGAGAAATGGAGTGGAACGATGAACGCCCTGTCATACAAAGCGCAACGAAAGCTAATTCTGATCAGTTTCCTATCGATCCCGCTGGCCTTGCTTTGTTTATTCACGTATTACCCAGCCGTCAAATTAATTTACTTAAGCTTCACGGACTGGAACGGCATCAGCGAAAGCAGTGAGTGGCTGGGCCTAAGCAATTATAAAGAAATTTTCACGAATTCCGATTTGTTCGGCGTATTTATCCATCAAATCCCGTACGTCATCATTGGCGTCATCCAAAATATAATCGCCATCGTGTTCGCGGTGATTCTCAACTCGAAACTTCGTGGAAGAAATGTATTTCGCGTCATGCTGTTTCTTCCCTTTATTATGAACGCCGTAGCGGTCGCTTTCATGTTTCAGTATGTTTTCGATACGACAAACGGCTCGCTTAACAGCTTGCTGGGCATGATCGGGCTTTCTTCGCTTCAGCAAAGCTGGCTCGGCGATATGTCGCTTGTCAACTTCTCGCTTGCATCGATCGGCTTCTGGCGGTTTATGGGCTACAACATGGTTATTTATCTGGGCGCGATGCAGTCGATTCCAGGCGATATGTATGAAGCGGCCAAAATTGACGGTTCCAACCGCTTCCAAACGTTATGGTACTTAACCATCCCGAATTTGACCAAAATCATTCAACTCAATATGTTCTTAACGTTAAGCGGAGCGCTTGCCGTATTCGATCTGCCGTTCGTGCTGACAAAGGGCGGACCTGCGGGCGCAAGCGAAACGTTCCTGCTCAAGACGATCGAAACCGCGTTCCAGTTCAACAATTACGGATTGGCTTCCGCGATGAGCGTCGTGCTGCTGCTATTTACCGTTCTTATACTTGGCATTCAGAATGCAGTCATCAACCGGAAAGGGGAATAACGAATGCAAGCGAAACGGTTCGATCCCATTCATGTACTGAAATATTTACTGCTCGTGCTCGCGACCTACGTCGTATTGTTCCCGCCTTATGTTGTACTAGTGAATGCTTTCAAGACGGAGAACGAGGGCTCCAGCCCGTTTGCGCTTCCGGAGAGCTTCTTCAACTTCAGCAACTTTGCAGCGGTGATCGAGCGCGCCGACATCCTTCAGGCGTTCTCGAATACGTTCGTCATCGTCATCGCATCGCTAGCTGGCAACGTGCTGCTCGGCACCATGGTGGCGTATGCGATCGGGCGGATCGAGTTCAAGGGGAAAACGCAAATTCTCGGCGCCTTTCTGGTCGCTACGATTATTCCGACGATTACGACACAGGTCGTCGTGTTCTCGCTTATTCAATCGATGGGCCTATACAACTCGCTGTATGCGCCTATCCTGCTGTTCATCGGGGCGGATGTGATCCAGATCTACATCTACCTGCAATTTATTAAAAATATTCCATACGAGCTCGATGAGAGCGCGATGATGGATGGGGCCAGCTTATTCCGCATCTATGCGGGCATCATTTTTCCGCTGCTCGGCCCGGCAACGGCCACGCTTATTATTTTGAAAACAATCAATATCTACAACGAGCTCTACATTCCGTTTCTGTATATGCCGAAGCAGGAGCTGGTCGTCGTTTCTACGTCGATCATGCGCTTTGCGGGCAACAACCAAGCGCAGTGGGGCAACATATGCGCGGCGATTCTGATCATCATGATCCCGACGGTGCTGCTTTATTTGTTTCTGCAGAAATATATATTCTCCGGCGTGACGAACGGCGCGGTGAAAGGGTAAGGGGGAAGCGTGATGCAGCAAGACGAGCTATTCGAACCACAGGAGCATTCGCTTCGCCACTGCGGGTGGGAGCTAAAGGGCTTCTGGCCGTGGGTGCCGCTAAAAGGAACAAGCATGGAGATCGGCGACGAGCTGCTTGGCGTGACTGATTGGATGCCGGCAACGGTGCCGGGCGGCGTGCATCAGGATTTATTTCGAGCGGGCCTGATTGATAATCCGTACGTCGATTTAAACAGCCTGAGCTGCGAGTGGGTCGAGAATCGGTGGTGGGTATACAGAGCAGAGGTACCGGTTCCGGAGTCGAAAGGCAAACGGCTGGAGCTGCTGTGCAAAGGGCTGGATTACGAGGCGCTTATTTATTGGAACGGAGAGCTGCTTGGCGAGCACAAGGGCATGTACGTGCCGGCGCGTTATGCGCTGACTCCCGAACAAACGCGCGGCCGTCAGTCTGGCGAGCTTATGATCGTGCTGAAGCACGCACCGGATGAAATGGGGCAAATCGGCAAAACCTCGGACACGTTCACGCAGAAAAGCCGCTTCAACTACAAATGGGATTTCTCGACTCGGCTGGTCAACGTCGGAATCTGGGATGATATCTGCTTCATTGTCAAACAAGCGTATGCAATAGGCGAAACGTCGCTCCATACCGATGCGAAGGATGGCAGCGGCCACATTAAGCTTGCCGTCGCGATCGAGGAGATTGTGTTGCCGGTTGATGATTTATGGCTGACTGTCCGGATAACAGACCCGCGAGGTGCCGAAGCGGCGAGCTGCACGCAGCAGGTCACAGATGTTCATTGCATGCAAAAGATGGACATCCGCATCGAGCATCCTCAGCTATGGTACCCGAACGGTTACGGTGAGCAGCCTCTATACGAGGTCATGATTACGCTGCATGGCGAATCGATTATTTATGATCGGCAGCGGCTTCGAGCGGGTATTCGCAGCCTTAGGTATGCACGGAATGAAGAAAGTCCGCAGGACGCTTTGCCTTACACGGTTATCGTTAATGGCATTAAGATCTACCTGAAGGGCGCTAATATTACGCCGCTCGATCACTTGTATGGGAACGTCGGCAGTGAACGTTACGAGTGGCTCATTCACACGGTGAAGCAAGCGAATATGAATATGCTGCGCATCTGGGGCGGCGGAATAATTGAGAAAAGTATGCTTTACGAGCTTTGCGACCAGCACGGCATTATGATCTGGCAGGAATTCATTCAATCGAGCTCCGGCATAGACAACACACCGTCCAAACGGCCGGAATTTCTGAGGTTGCTGGAGCAGACAGCCGTGCAGGCGCTGAAGACACGGCGGAGCCATGTCAGCCTAACCGTATGGAGCGGCGGCAACGAGCTGATGAGCGAGCCGAATGTACCGTCCACGTATGAGGACGAGAACCTTGCCATGCTGAAGCAGCTGGTCCAGCTGCATGACAGCCAGCGGCTGTTTCTGCCGACCTCGGCCTCGGGGCCGGTCCAGTACATTACAGCCGAGAAGGGTGTCAGCCATGATGTGCACGGACATTGGAAGTATCAAGGGAATCCGGTTCATTATGAGCTGTACAGCGAAGCAGACCATCTGTTTCACAGCGAGTTTGGCGTTGATGGACTGAGCGCCGTGAAGAGCATTCGCAAGTTCATCAGCGAGCAGCATCGCAAGCCCGTCTCGATGAAAGAGAGCTTAGTTTGGCGCCATCACGGCGAATGGTGGGATACGTATGACCGTGATACAGAGCTATTTGGCCAGATGACACATTTATCGGCATTCTCAGCTGCCAGCCAGTGGATGCAGGCCGAGGGGCTTCGTTTTATTTTGCAATCGAATCGTCGAAGGGCCTTTCGAAACAGCGGCAGCCTCATCTGGCAGATGAACGAGCCTTGGCCGAATGTCAGCTGCACCAACTTAGTCGATTATTACAATGAGGCCAAGATGGCCTACTATTGGGTGCGCGAGGCGTTTGCTCCCAAGCATGCCTGGCTCGATTACCGCAAGCTGGATTATTTGCCGGATGAGCAGCTCATTCTGCCCGTGTATGTCATGACAGACGTTAGCGGAGAGACTTGTACCGTTCTTGCCCAGGTGCTGGACAGCCGGGGAAATATCATTCATGAGCAATCGTTCAGCGGGAAGACGCAGCGGAATGCAGCGCTCCAAATCGGTTTTCTTATGCTTCAAGCGCCGCATGTGGAGGATGGATTATTCTATGTACGGCTGCGCTTCGAGCAAGCAGGGGAGCCGGATCGCGGTGTGTATATATTCTCGACCCGCTCAGGAGCCCTCTATGCAAGCACGTGGACGAACACCGCTTCAACCCTATCCACGAAGCAGGTACAGCCATGGCAAGCTGCCGACTTTGGCGAAGGACTGCCGGAGGGAGCGCTTCGCAGCAGCTTTATCGTTCGGAACGAAGGACATCAAGCAGCGCTGCATGTCCACGCGGAGGAGAAGAGCGATGATTATTGGATGACCGCAAGCGCCAGTCATTTCACGTTGTTTCCAGGCGAGCAGCGAATCGTTGTCTTGACCTGTCGCAGGCGAGCGGAGGAACTGTTTGCGGAAAGGGCGCAGGAGCCTATTGGGACGGAGCTGCAGCTGCCGTTGCCGGATGTGCGATTCTATTCATTTACCGACATGAAAGATTAATCATATAAAGCAGGGATTGATAACCGATGACACAGCAGCAATTTATAGAGCGGGAAGGGTCCAGGCTGATGGAAGGCGCCAAGCCATTCCGCTTCGGCGGCCCTAATATTTATTGGCTTGGCCTTGACGAGAATGTGGGCGGGATCGATTGGCCGACTCCGTTCCGCGTCATTGATGCGCTCGACACAGCGAAGGAGATGGGCGCAACAGTCGTGCGCTCGCATACGCTGGCGGCTTCGCAAGGCTGTCCGAAGGCTATATCGCCTAAACTTGGCGAGTACAACGAGGAAGCTCTCCGCAGAGTCGACTTTGCGATTATGGAAGCGGGGAAGCGCGGACTGCGGCTCATTATTCCGTTCGTATGCAATTGGGGCTACTATCACGGCGGCCGGTCGACGTTTACGGGCTGGAGAGGGCTTGAGGATCCGAATGCTTTCTATACGGATGAAGATGTCATACGGGATTTCAAAGCGTATATCTATACGATTGTTAACCGGGTAAATTCATATACCGGCATTGCCTACAAGGATGACCCGATGATTCTGGCATGGGAGCTTGGCAATGAGCTTAACGATGCTCCGGCGGCTTGGGTAGCGGAGATTTGTACGTTCCTGAAGCAAATAGCGCCGCGCCACTTAACCGCCCATGGCAAGCAATTCCAGCTGGATGCCGATAAATTAGCGATTCCGAGCTTGGATATTGTTGACGTTCACTATTATCCGGCGAATGCCGAGGAGCTGTTGAGGGATGCGAAAGCGGTGCAGGCTGCCGGCAAGGTCTATATAGCGGGTGAGTATGGCTGGCCGGATTGCGATCTGCAAGGTTTCCTGATTGCGGCAGAATCAGAAGAGGCTGTCTCCGGCACATGCTTCTGGTCTTTGTTCGGCCATCACGACGAGGGCGGGTACGTGCAGCATTATGACGGCTTTGCCGTGCATTATCCCGGCTGTGGCATTAACGAGGAGCTGCAGCAGCGCATTCAACAGCTGAGGGAGCATGCGTTTCGGATGAGCGGACAAGCGCTGCCAGAGATTTCGCTGCCGGATGCTCCGATCATAACGGATGCGGCCGCAGCCGTGAAATTTCGCGGAACGGTAGGGGCAGCCTACTATACGATCGAGAAATCTACGGAAGGCGAGGGCGGTCCTTGGCGCATCGTATACGATAAACAGCCGGTTCAGCACGCCGGGGCTTGGATTGATCCGACGCGTATTCATACGAAGGAAGCCTATTACCGCGTCAAGGCGCACAGCTTGTCGGGCGAAGCAGGCGGATATTCGAGTGTGTATAAGTCCAATCCTTTTTAACAAAGAAGACGCATCTTTCTATAGATGTGAATAGCAGGGCTGTTCCAAAAGGCGAGGACCTTCTGGGGCAGCCTTGTTTTATTCCTTCCTAACGCTGCTGCAGCGCTTAGAGCAGTAGGCAGTTTTGTAAATATTTAATTAAGCCGTGTCGAGTAGCCCTTTCGAGTCATGCCGAACCGCCTTCCAATGAGCGAAAATAAACATAAGATTGCGCATGTGGAGTTAAAGGGAAGGCGAGGAAAATAGGATGGAAGATTCAATAGAAAAGAAAAAGTCGTTTTGGCTGTTCGCAGCTTGGGCAACAGCCGTGCTTGCGACGGCGGGAAGCTTGTATTTGAGCGAGGTTATGCATTTTGCACCGTGCAGCCTATGCTGGTTTCAGCGCATCTTTATGTATCCGCTGGCACTAATGCTCGGTATCGCGTATTCCAAAGGGGACACGGGCATCGTCTCCTATGCATTGCCGCTAGTCGTAATCGGGGGAGGGTTCTCGCTCTACCATACGGTACTGCAGAAGCTTCCGCATGATTCGCCGCTTGCATCCTGCGGACCCGTATCTTGTCAGGGTGATTATTTGAATTGGTTCGGTTTTATTACGATTCCAATGCTGGCGCTTGTCGCTTTTCTTATGATACTGACAGCGCTGCTGCGCCTGCGCAGCCTGAACCGCGTTTAGCGGAGGTTTAGCCGTGAGCGGATGCCTGCTCTCTGGCTAGTGGACATGTGCGGCTCCCCATGTTATATAAATGGAAGCGAAACAAACGGGGAGGAGCAGGATGATGCCATTACCGCTGACAGGTGCAGGAGCAACCGAGGAGCATGCAAGGCTTCTAGTAGAAAGCTATAGGAAATGGACGGGGAATGCGCTTCTGCCGCTTGTCCAGATCGAGAGTGTGAAGGAGCAGCTATTCGAAGCGCCTATCGTAATCTTGTCTCACGGGACCGAAGCAGATCCCGTTCTGAATTACGGAAACCGCCGAGGTCTTGAGCTATGGGACATGGAGTGGGAGCGATTTACCCGCACACCCTCCCGTCTGACGGCAGAGCCGATGGAGCGAGCGGAGCGGGACCGTTTTTTTGAAGCGGTAACGGCAAACGGCTATGTCGACAATTACACCGGCATACGGATATCGAGCACAGGTCGGCGATTCTATATCGTGAACGCAACGGTGTGGAATTTGGTTGACGATGCCGGCGCTTATCTTGGACAAGCTGCCACATTTTCGGAGTATCAATATTTGTGAGCTTTGACTTTGAAGCAGCTTATGAGCAGCTCTCTAGTAGGTTAACTACGAAGGAGCTGTTTTTTTAAATATAAGACTTTATAGGTTTCATGCGTTTAAAGTATTCTTCTATTTCTACGAGAAACGGATACCCTCCTCTTGCAGAGGACGGCGAAGCCGTTTTTTCTTGTAGGAGGAATTTAGGTATAATAATGGAAAAGCAGGCGGGAGGATTAACATATGTCGATACATATTGGCTTAGCAGGCTGGGGAGACCATGATCAGCTGTATACATCAGTGACGAAGGCGGGCAGCAAGCTGCGGCAATATGCGAAGCATTTTCCTCTAGTGGAGGTAGACAGCACCTTCTATGCGATTCAGTCGAAGGAGCGGTTTATAAAGTGGCTGGAGGATACGCCCGCAACGCTGCATTTTGTCGTGAAGGCCTATCAGGGCATGACTGGCCATCAGCGAGGTCCAAGCGTTCCTGCGGCAGAAACGAATGAGATGTTCGCGGCATTTCGGACGATGCTTGAGCCGGTTATGGAAGCCGGTCGATTGTCCGCTGCATTGTTCCAATATCCGCCTTGGTTCGATTGTACGCAGGCAAATGTGCGTATCCTTAGGGAGACGAAAGCACGGATGAGCGGCTTTCCTTGCGCGCTCGAATTCCGGCATCAGAGTTGGTTTACCGAGGCATACCGGGAGAAGACCTTGTCGTTCATGGAGCAGGAGCAATGGATACATAGCGTATGCGATGAGCCGCAGGCCGGGATCGGCTCGATCCCAACGGTGCTGAAAGCGACGGATTCGGAGATGACCGTCGTACGGTTTCACGGCCGCAACGTGTCCGGCTGGAATCAAGCCAGCGCGCCGAACTGGCGGGAGGTGCGCTATTTGTACCGCTACAGCGATGAGGAGCTGCTGGATTGGGCCGAAAAGCTAAGGCTGCTGGAGCAGCAGAGCAAGCAGGTGAATGTTATTTTCAACAACAATTCCGGCGGTGATGCGGCAGCAAACGCGAAGCGGCTAATGGAGCTTCTAGGGCTAACAAGGCCGGATGGCAGCAGCCCGAATGAGCCTCCTCCGCCTGTTGTGGAGCAGTTGGATTTGTTTTAAAGACTTAGGGAGAGATCTAAAAATCATTTGATGATATGCAATGCGAACCTGAGGGTCAGGTATGGCGTGAAGGCATGCTTCGTCGATGCCATTCGTTTGATTAGCAACCGCCCTCGTAAATGTCTCGGGTGGAGGTCGGCTCACGAAGCTTTCATGGAAGGGGTGTCGCACTTAGCTTGACAAACCGTTATATAAAAAAAGCCATGAAGCTCCCAAAATGCAGAGTTTCATGGCCAAATGTGTTTTATGGACTGGTAATTTCAATTCCTGCGCTTGCATATCCGCTAATAGTATTTATGAGGCCAATTCCGGTAGCTGTTGCTGAGAATACCAACATGTAACGGTTTCCTTTTTCAACGGATATACTCATCGAGTTATTTTCGCCTTCAACAATTGAACCTACAGACACGATGCCCGTGTAAGGCGTTAGCAGTACTTCTGGGCCGACTGGTATAAATGAATTACTGCTATTTGCTTCATAAAGCTGTGCGCTAAGGGTTACGGTCGTTCCGATTAAGGCTATTGCATTCGAACTACTGAAGAAAGCGTTGAGTGATGTTATCGTGCCGGATCTTGGCATAACGAATGCGAAATTCTTGCCATTCGTAATGTCAATAGTACCTCCAATGAATGCGGCATTACTTACCGAGCTTCCAAAGCCAACTAGTGCTCCGGTTCCTTTCAGTCCGCCTAATATTGTAGTTAAGTTGACTGCATCGCCAGAGGAAAACGGAATGATCGCAGACGCGCCTGCAGGGCCTGTCGCCCCGGTTTGTCCTTGTGGCCCCGCAGGTCCCGCAGGCCCAACAGCACCGTTCGCCCCAGCGGGTCCGGTCGCCCCGTCAGCGCCCGCAGGTCCCGTAGGCCCTTGTGGCCCCGCAGGTCCCGTAGGTCCTTGTGGACCCGCAGGTCCAATAGCTCCGTCTGCCCCAGCGGGTCCGGTCGCACCGTCAGCGCCTGCAGGCCCCGCAGGCCCCGCAGGCCCCGCAGCACCAGTCGCCCCAGCGGGTCCGGTTGCCCCATCAGCGCCCGCAGGCCCCGTTGCTCCGCCAACACCAGTATCGCCTTTAGGTCCCTGCGAACCTGTACTGCCTGAAGGCCCTTGAGAACCTGTTGCTCCCGTTTCCCCTTTAGGACCTTGCGCCCCCGCAGCGGCGTCTGTAGAGATTTTTATCGTATTGGTGGATTGTACCCAGCCAACCTGAAGCCCTAACATTTCTGAGACGAAGCGCACGGGAATCCAAGTTTTTTGATTTCGAATAAGAGGGGGCTGATCCATTTTATAAGTAGTATTGATTGTGCCCTCCGTGACGGTGGCTGAAGAATTGCCAATGGTCATTGTAACGGTTCGATCGCCCAATGTGGCCGTAATAGATTTGGAGCCGGCGTCCCATTTTACATCCATATCAAGGGCATCCTGAAAGAGAGAAATCGGAGCCATTACTACGTTACCGGATTTAATCGTTTCAATAACCGACCTTTGCCCGCTTATCTCAATATTAGTAGTGGAGCTTCCCGAAGCTTGCACGACGGTCACCATGATCACACACAGTAAAGTAAACAGTGTGATCAATTTAATCATTTTTGAACGCATAAATGGTTCCCCCTGTAATTAATGATGAAAATCAAGTTAATTAAATTTATTAGTAAATGTTAGCATAATTGCATTCGTTTGTTAAGATGATTTATCTTATTAATCACTAATATAATTTACAAAAGGTGGATTGTAATATGAAATGCGATCATGAAAATATAAAAATCCTACAAATAAAATCATGCACAATAGGTTTAATTAGAGATTATAAATATGGGGCAACTATACATTTACGTGGATTTTAATCAAAGGTGTGTAATAAACATCGAGCTTATTTACGATATGTATGGATAAAAAGGCCGGATGGCAGCAGCCCGAATGAGCCTCCTCCGCCTGTTGTGGAGCAGCTGGATTTGTTCTGAGAGGCTGCTCAGGGTTAGATAATTGAAAAATAGACCACATCGCTGATGTGGTCACTTGGTTTGGTGAAGGGCTTGCAGCGCAGAAGGGATATCCTTGGCGAAAAAAACCTGTTTCCCATTGTTGCTTTCATATATGAAATCCTTCAGGCTTTTGCTGTCATAGCTTTCAAAATCGCCTACAATGGCGAGCTTTACTTTATAGTTCGTGTATTTTTGCAAAATATCACCGGCAAGCTTCGTTTTTAACTCGAAAAAATCCTCATGGATGTTCGATTTGCGAATTAATATTTTGTAGCAGTCTTCATGATAGCTGGCGGCTGCCATCAAATCCAGCGCATCTTGCACGTTCGCAATGACGATTTCGCCGCTCTCGATGATCGCTACCCTCGACTCGCCCTGTTGATCGACGGTCATTTTCATTTTCTTTCCATCCTTTCGCGAATTTATTGCTTTAATGGGAGTATTATAGCATAGATATTAGGAATTCAAGCTTGAAAGCAGCGGTAATGGAGTATGGCGGGAGAAGGTGATTATAGTGCTGCAAGCAATTACTCGAAGATTTTCCATTCGGAGGCTGCAAAGAGAGACACTGCTAGCTAGGCCTATTTATCTCATCATGCATGGGGAGAGAGTGGAATGGTATAAGCAGCAATGGGAACGTTTTTTCTTGCTTGAGGGCCAAGCGGCGCAGGAGGAGATTGACGAGGTTGTAGCGTATATATCCGAGCGCGTCGAGGAGCTGTCAACGTATCTAATTGGAATAGCTGCATCCAAGCGCGAAATGAAAAAGGTATCCTTTTATACGGAATATGCAGAGCTGCTGAAGCGATTCACGATAGATGATTTTAATAATGAGAACATTATGCTCTATATGTTTTTGTACAATGAGCTGTTATTGGGCTCAACAAGGTATATTAACATCGTTAAGGAATTAGAGAAGCTCGGAAATAGGCAAGGCATGGACTAACAGGCTTATGGCTGGTGGCTTGCTTCTGTTCATATGAAACGACGGCTATCCCAGAAAGATAATGGGAAGCCGTCGCTGGTTGGAAATAATGGAACACGAATAGAATATGACAAAGACAAGGAGTGGAGCGCTCTTTGTCTTTTTTTTTTTTGCTGGAAAATTGTTCATCTTAAAAAAATTGAACGCAATGAAAAATATAAGGGCTCTCAGTTGTATTACTAGTGTAAGGAAGAGTTGAGGCGCACCTTTCATTAGAGCTCAATGAATGGTGCGGCTGGCTCTACAATCACGAAGTACGAATAGGCACATACAAAACGAACATACTAAAGGAGAGATTTTACATGGATACAACGAAAAAGAGAACGATAACAGGTTGGACAGTAGGTATTGCTGCTTGCGCGGTATTATCGGCCAGCATCTTTGCGATGAGCCAGAATGCAACGAATGCTTCCTCCCAGCCTCCAGCAGCTATAACACAGCCTCCTATTCTAGGAAAAGTGGCCGTTAATATCGATGGCGTCATCTCCGAAGTGAGTGCAGACGGCAAGAGCTTCAAGGTTGGCGACCTTTGGGTAGAGGTAACCGATAAAACAGAGCTTGGCAGCAAAGAGCCAACAGCGTCCAAACCGTCTGAAGAGCTGCTGCAGAAAGAATTTAATGTCGGCAATATCGTGTCCGGCTACACTTCTCAAGATGTGAGCACCGGCAAGGTGACTGCTGATGTGATCTATAACAACATGGCTCCGCAGAAAGATGCTGACACCCCACCGGCGACCACCGGAAAAGCGGCAGTCAATATCGAGGGCGTAATTACCGAAATTAGCGTAGATGGCAAAAGCTTCAAGGTTGGCGATTTGTGGGTAACGGTAACGCCAGATACGGAACTCGGCATCGGTGGCCCAACGGCTGCTGCGCCATCCGAGGAGCTGCTGCAAAAAGAATTTAAGGTCGGCAATATCGTGTCCGGATTTACGACGGAGGATGTAGGCACAGGGAAAGTAAACGCAACGAATATCTACAATAATATGGTTCCGCAAAAATAATAGACAGAGAAGCCTCACGGCTAAACAGGAGTATAAAAAATGGGCTGTCCCCAAGTCATAAATGACTTGGGGGCAGCCCATTATCATTTTGTAAATCAAAAAGCTGAAATGGCGATGCAGGGATAACCTCCCAAGCATCGCCATTTGTTATGTTCGTCGGATTTCTATCAGGAGAGCCGTCTCGCCAAGTAAGCAGACCTTGACTCTTTCGTCTAGCTGAGATGCGGAGTAGATTCTCTAATCATAGGCTTAGTGAAAATATGCGAGATTTGGTACGGCTGTGACGGATCATTGATTCTAGAGAGAAGCATCTCTGCTGCCTTTACTCCCATTTCGTTGCTGTAAATATGAACGGTTGTAAGATGAGGCTCAACAATATTGGACTCGGGCCCGTTATCGAAGCCACAAATAACAACATCCTCGGGAATGGAAATGTTGTTGTTCTTTAGTGCCTTCATACAGTTGACGGCAATGAAATCATTGGCGCATATAAAAGCGGAAGGCAGTTCCTTCATCTGTTGAAGGCGCACTTCCAGCCAGCTTGGCTTAGACAAAAAGAGAGAGTCATCATCTACGATGCACTTTGCAAGGTCAAGAGCCATTCCGGACTCAGTCAACGCCCGGTTGAAGCCGATCCACCGTTCGTTGAAGCTGAGGCAATGGTTGTAATCTCCGATAAAGCCTAAGCTGCCATATCCATTGTCGATTAATTTTTTCGTGAGCTGATAGGTACTATGTTGATTCTCCATCAGCAGAATATCCGCCTTGAAATTCGGAAAACAAACCGTTGAAGCACAATCAATGAATATAGTAGGTACCCCGAGACTCGTTATAAGCTCGCTGTAACCTATGTCAAACAGCTCGATGCAAATAATGCCGTCTACGTTAGCGACATCAAAATTATTAGGGAGCGATAAGGAAGCCTGGTCCACGTCTCTGACAATGTGAAAGGACAAGTTGTAGCCCTCGGAGCTGATCCGTTTCTCCAGGCCGCTCATTAACGTTGAGCCGAAATGCGAAGTGTTCGGAAGATTGGCTGTCAGTAAAGCGATGTTCCCTGATTGCTTAGATAGGAGCTGATCGCTTTCTAAGAAAGCAAATTGCTTATATTTTAGCTCGATAGCTTTCTTTACGACCTTGTTTCTCGTTTCCTCTGGAATCGTAACGATTCCATTCAGAGCTTTAGAGGCTGTATTTCTCGATATTCCGAGTGCATTGGCTATGTCTTGAATGGTAACTTTTTCCTTGGACATGTATGTGAAAACCACCTCTAGCTAACTATATACTTATTAGATGCCAACTTTTGTAACCGCACACATTTATATAAGTATCTCAAATGTATAATAGTTTGCAACAAATAGCAATAACATAGTTACATTTGCGCATTTTAGTTTACAAAAATATAAAAATAATTGTTCAAATTTGTTTGGGTGACTATTGTGCATGAATATTCCAAGACAATATGACTTCTTTAACGCTAATGCATCGTTAAAATTCTCAATGGAACGGGAATTCACCTCCCTATTTCCAAAATGGCCTAAAAATAAGTGGACAATTGAACAATTATACATTACAAATGCACAAATATAATTTTACAAAATGTATTGACGATTATCATTTTGTTTGCTAAATTGTAAAAGCAGCAAGTGACAAAACACATCATTGTAAGCCCTTACTGCGCAAATGCATTAAATTTTGTAAATGGATGGAGGCAAATGCGTTGCATAACACGATGGAAGACGGTCGGTCGAGCAGGGTAGCGAGTCCGGGTATGGAGTATTTGAAAAAACATTACTTCCTTTATCTTTTGCTAGCGCCGGCACTAATATTAACGATTATTTTCAAGTACGGACCGATGTATGGGGCCATTATCGCTTTTAAGGATTTCAGTCCAATTAAAGGCATCATGGGAAGCGAATGGGTCGGCTTGTACAACTTCGAAAAGTTTCTGTCCTCGCCGAATTTTGACGTCATTTTTATGAATACGCTTAAATTAAGCTTTTATGGCTTAATTTTAAGCTTTCCGATACCGATTTTGCTCGCGATCATGCTGAATCTGGTTAGACAAACGGTTGTTAAGAAGAACATTCAATTATTTCTGTACGCGCCGAACTTTATCTCCGTCGTTGTCGTGGTCGGCATGCTCTTTATATTCCTGTCCCCAACGGGACCGGTCAATCAGATTTTCACCTTACTGACCGGAGAACCGGTCATGTTCATGTCACGCGCGGAATATTTCAGGGTCATTTACATTTTGTCTGATATTTGGACGGGAGCAGGCTGGGCATCCATTATTTATGTTGCCGCTTTGGCTAATGTGGATCCCGAGCTTCATCACGCTGCTAATCTGGATGGCGCCAATCTGCTTCAGCGAATTCGCCATATCGATCTGCCTACGATACGGCCCATTATGGCGATCGTCTTTATCCTTGCGGCCGGCGGAATCATGTCTATCGGTTTCGAGAAGGCTTATCTGATGCAGACGGCAATGAATCTTCCGACATCAGAAATTATCCCGACTTATGTGTACAAAATCGGTTTGCAATCCGGCGATTATGCGTATTCGGCCGCTGTTGGATTGTTTAATTCGGTCATTAACGTCATTATGCTCGTTGCGGTTAACTTCATCGTGAAGAAGCTGAACGAGGGTGACGGTCTTTATTAAGAAAGGAGAATAAGGTTATGGCTATTAAGCATTCCAAGCTGGATCGATTTTTGCTTATTTTAAATGGAATATTTCTGGTTTTCGCCGTATTGCTCGTTGTGTTGCCCCTATTCTATGTTGTCATTGCTTCCTTTATGGATCCGTCCGTTCTCTTAAGCCGCGGCTTGTCCTTTGATCTGTCTAACTGGTCATTGGAGGGGTATAAAATGATTTTGACCAATCCAGCCATGCTCATGGGCTTCGGCAATTCTGTTTTATATTCCGTCTGCTTTGCGCTAATGACGGTTGTCGTGTCGGTTTGTGCAGGATATGCGCTTTCTGATAATCGCTTGAAGGGCAAAGGGGTGTTCATGACCCTGTTTATTATTACGATGTTTTTTGGCGGCGGATTGGTGCCTACCTACCTTCTGGTAAAAACATTGGGATTGCTGGACACGGTCTGGGCCATTATCATACCTGGGGCTGTGAACGTATGGAACATCATTTTATCGAGAACCTTCTTTAAAGGGGTCCCGATGGAGCTGAAGGAAGCAGCCAACGTTGACGGCGCTTCGGAGATCAGAATTTTCTGGCAGGTGGTTCTTCCTTTATCAAAGCCGATCATATTCGTCCTTGCCTTGTACGCTTTTGTAGGTCAGTGGAACGCCTACTTCGACGCCATGATCTATCTCGATAATCCGAACCTGCATCCGCTTCAGCTTGTTCTTCGTTCGATCTTGATCCAGAATCAGGTCGAGCCGGGCATGATTAGTGATCAGCTGGCAGCGGCGGAACTTAAACGGTTATCGGAAATTATTAAATATGCAGCTATTGTAGTATCCAGTCTGCCGCTTATTATCATGTACCCCTTCTTCCAGAAATATTTCGAAAAAGGTGTTATGGTCGGGTCCTTGAAATAGGTCAGACCTTCACATAAGCAAGGCTAAGCGTTAGAGAGAAATCATTTCATCCACTATTAAATTGGAGGTCTTAGGCTATGACACAAATGAACAAATCGAGATTTGCAGCCAGAACGGCAATGGTATCCATCCTTACAGCGACTATTCTGATATCTGCTTGCAGCGGAAAGGGAGGCGATGGCGCGGCCAGTAAAGAGCAGGATCCGAGCGGGAAGGTATCCCTCAACTTTAATACGCAAAGCTCTGCGATCGCTCCATCGGATCCGAACGAGAAGCTGATTAACAAGCGGCTCGAAGAGAAAACCAATGTTCATATTAATTGGAAAAACTTCACGAAGGACGTTTTCGTAGAGAAAAGAAATCTTGCAGTCGCAAGCGGCGATTTGCCGGATGCTATTTTTAATGCCGATTACAGCGATTATGAGCTGCTGAAGCTTGCAAAGGATGGGTCAATCATTGCTTTAAATGATCTAATCGAGCAATACATGCCTAACTTTAAAAAAGTGCTGGAGGAAGCGCCTGAATATAAAAGCATGATTACCGCTCCTGATGGCAATATTTATTCATTCCCTTGGATCGAGGAGCTGGGCAGCGGAAAGGAAAGAATTCAAGCCGTAGACAGCATGCCATGGATTAACGTGGAATGGCTGAACAAGCTTGGCCTTGAAATGCCAACAACGACGGAGCAATTGAAGGAAGTGCTTATCGCGTTCAAAACAAAGGACCCGAATGGCAACGGGCAAGCGGATGAAATTCCATTGTCCTTCATTAATAAGCCGGGAGCTGAGGATTTGGCATTCCTGTTCGGTTCCTTCGGACTCGGTGAAAATCCTGACCATGCGGTCGTTTCCAATGATGGCAAGGTTATCTTCACAGCTGCTGAAGAAGGGTACAAAGAAGCCGTTCAATACATTAACGAGCTATATCAAGCGGGCTTGATCGATATTGAAGCATACACGCAAGATTGGAGCACGTATTTGGCGAAAGGGAAGGATCAGAAATACGGCCTGTACTTCTCTTGGGATAAAGCGAATATTACGGGAGCGAACGAATCGTATGCGATTATGCCTCCGCTTGCAGGGCCCGACGGGGAGATTAATGTAACCCGTACGAACGGGCTAGGTCTCGGCAGGGGGAAGATGGTTGTAACAAGCGCTAATAAGAATCTGGAGTCAACAGCGAAGTGGGTGGATCAGCTCTTTGAGCCTGTGCAGTCGGTACAAAACAACTGGGGAACCTATGGCGACGATAAGCAGCAAAATATTTTTGAATTCGATGAAGCGACCCATTCCCTCAAGCATCTGCCGCTGGAAGGCACTGCGCCAGTTGAGCTACGTGAGAAAACGAGCATCGGCGGGCCACTGGCAATTCTAGACTCCTACTACGGTCAATATACAACGATGCCGGACGATGCCAAAGGAAGAATGGATATTATCAAAAATATTATGGCACCGCAGATGAAAGCAGAGAACGTCATGCCTAGCGTGTTTAACTCGATCGATGAGTTGGATCGCCTGACCACCATTGAAACGGATCTGTTCGCTTATGTGCTTAGAATGCGTACGGAATGGTACCAGAATGGGAAGGCAAATGAGCAATGGGCCGAATATTTGAAAGAGCTGGATCGTCTTGGCCTGCAGGAATGGCTTGAAATTAAGCAAGGCGGCTATGACCGAGCGACGAAAGGCTAACAGCATGCAGTATTTGGCAGTGTATGCGGCAAGACATTTTTTGAAATATAGGAAAGTATCGCAAAGATAAATGGGAGTAAGGGAGAGGAATCATGATGTCAATACTGGCTAAACAAAACTACAGAGGTGCTTATCACGTTTCTCCGCGGGAGAATTGGATGAATGACCCTAACGGCATGGTTTATTTTGAAGGGGAATATCATTTATTTTTTCAGCATCATCCATATGACGATACTAACGGGCCTATGCATTGGGGGCATTTGGTTAGTAAAGACTTAGTCACTTGGGAAGAGCTGGATATCGCGCTTTATCCCGATGAGCACGGTGTGATTTTCTCAGGCAGCGCGGTAGTCGATTGGAACAACACGACAGGCTTTTTTGAGAATGGTCCTGGCCTTGTCGCGATTTTCACTCATCATTTGGAAGTAGAGGACAGCCATCCGATTCAGCGTCAGAGTCTGGCTTTTAGCACAGACAAGGGCAGAACCTGGGTGAAGTACGAGGGAAATCCGGTTCTGGAGCATGAGAACTTCATCGATTTCCGCGACCCTAAAGTGTTCTGGCACGAGGAGAAAAGCCGCTGGGGGATGATCATTGCTTGCGGCCAGACGGTAGGTCTCTATCATTCGCTTGATCTGAAGACATGGACATTTGGCAGCGAGTTCGGCGATGGCATTGGATCTCATGATGGCGTGTGGGAATGTCCGGACCTATTTCCGCTGGAAGTAGACGGAGATGCTAAACAGGTGAAATGGGTGATGCTGGTTAGTATCGGTGCAGATCCTGCATTTATTGAAGGCTCCCGAACGCAATATTTTACAGGCGAATTTGACGGAGTAACCTTTACGCCGGATGCAGCATCCAAGGAAGTAAGATGGGCCGACCACGGACGTGATAATTATGCAGGCATTACCTGGTCGGATATACCCGCGGAGGATGGAAGACGCCTCTTCATTGGCTGGATGAGCAATTGGAAATATGCCAATCAGACACCTACCGAAGGCTTCCGCGGTGCAATGACGATCCCGAGAGAGCTGACGCTTGAGACGGTTAACGGCATCGCCACGTTAGTACAGAAGCCGGCGGTTGAGCTGGAAAGTGCCCGCAAGCCTATCCTTACTTTAAAGAATGTAACGGCAAGCGATGTGGCGGAAGCGCTGCAGCAGCTGCACCTGGTCAGCTATGAAATTCATGCAGAGCTTCCTCCTAATCAATCGCTAGGCTTCAAAGTTAGAGTGGGACAATTCAATGAGACGATTGTTGGTGTAGACGCCTCGGCAAATACGATTTATGTAGATCGTACCAAGTCCGGTCTGCACAGCTTCCATGCTGATTTCCTTGGTGTTCATGCTGCAAAACTACTATCAATTGATGAAATGCTGGCGCTGCGCATATTCGTTGATGCGGGTTCTGTAGAAGTGTTCGGCAGCGAGGGTCAGGCAGTGATTACCGATCTGATCTATCCCGATGCGGATGCGACAGGCATCTCATTCTTCTCGGCTCATAGTGACGCTATCATCCCTTCCCTAAGCCTATACGAGCTAATCCCTTCTGCTGCGGCTAAGGCGAACTAAGAGGAGGACGCAGTCATGCGCATAGGAGCAATTGAAGCCGGAGGCACCAAGTTTATTTGCGGCATCGGCAATGAGCAGGGGGTAATCGAGGATTCCATCAGTTTTCCGACGGAGCATCCGGATGTTACGCTTGGCAAGGTTATCCAGTACTTCACTGATAAAGAGGTTGAGGCCATCGGTATCGGCTCTTTTGGCCCCATAGAGCTGCATCCCGAAAGCGCTCAGTATGGTTATGTCACGACAACACCTAAGCCGGGCTGGGAAAATTATAATTTCCTCGGAACACTGAAACGCAATTTTCACGTACCCTATGGTTGGGATACGGATGTGAATGCCGCTGCCTATGGAGAGGTCGTATGGGGAGCGGAGAAGGGGCTTCGCAGCTGTTTGTATTATACGATTGGCACTGGAGTTGGCGTAGGCGTATATGCTGAAGGTCAGCTGGTGCACGGGCTTGTCCATCCAGAAGGCGGGCATGTATTGACCAGAAGACATCCGCAGGATGACTTCACTGGCATATGCCCGTATCACGGGGATTGCCTGGAAGGTATGGCAGCGGGACCCGCTATCGAAGCGCGTTGGCAGAAAAGGGGCTTCGAGCTTCCTTCAGATCATCAGGCATGGGAAATCGAAGCCTATTACATCGCTCAATCGATTACGAATGCGATTCTGATGACCTCGCCGCAGAAAATCATTCTTGGCGGAGGCGTCATGCAGCAATCCCAGCTGTTTCCGCTGATCAGGGAAGCTGTGAAGCACAACCTGAGCGGCTATGTTAAAGCAGCCGAAATAACAAGTCATATAGAGCGGTATATCGTACCGCCGGGTCTTGGACATCAAGCGGGACTGTACGGGGCATTAGCCCTTGGATTACGAGCTTATAAGCAGGCAGCGGAGAACATCTCTATTCAGTTAAACATGTGAATTTCGAAGGATTGCGGGAATCGCTTGCGCGATGTATAGCATCGTAGGGTGATTTCCCGCTCTTTCTATTGAATGAGTAAATCGAACATTTTAACAAGAAGAGAGGGAAAATAATGAAGGCAAAGCGAAACAAATGGAAATCCATTCTTGTGTCTGGTTTGGTTATGATAGCTATGGTGACGGCTGCTATTACGATTAATCCGGCAGCGGGGAGGACAGCAGAGGGGATGAAGGCTAAGGGGGAGGGCTCAGCTATTTTTGAAAGCGCATCCAATTTGAATACAAATCTCACAGGCTGGCAAGTCAAAGGAAAAGGAACGATGGATTATACGCAGGAGGGAATGCTCCTAACTTCCGATCGGAAGGAAAATGTGATGGCGATCTCGAGTGTGTCTTCCAATAACTTCATCTTTGAGGCTGACGTTAAAATAACCGATCCCAAAGCGGATGCGTCTTTAGTGTTCCGTTCCAATGAGGATGGCTGGGCTTCCTATATGCTGCAAATCGTACCTCATGCAGGCTTAATTCGTCTAAGGGATGCTGCGAGCGACAACGGGCTGAGGGAAGAACGTCAAGTCACCATGCAGAAAGGTGAAATCTACCATCTTAAAGTCATAGCTAATGGAAGCAGCTTGAAAGTGTATTGGAACAATCAATACATGCCAATTATTCATACAAATGATACCGCATACTCATCAGGCTTTCTTGGGCTGAATGTATGGGATGGCTCGGCATTATTCCAAAATATGAAAGTAAGCGAGCTAATGAGCAATCTTGGCAATATCGTTTATGCCGCAGGAGCGTGGGAACCGGATCTGAAAGGCTGGGAAGGCCAAGCTGCTGACAGAGCGGCTATTCAGATTCACAGTCAACAGGCAGACGATTTCGTCTATGAAGGCGATATCTCCTTTCATGCCGGGAAAGCTGAAGCAGCGCTGGTCTTCAGAGCAAATAGTAATGGCACGGATGGTTATGCCGCTGCATTAGTAAAAAAGAACAATGGCATCGCCGTACAGCTGAAGAAAATGGACGGTTCGGTTATTCGCACTTCCAAGCTTGTATATCCGACTCAAGAAGCAACGAAGCATCATCTTGAGATTGTCGCCAAAGGGAAGAAGGTGGCCATTTATATAGATGGTTATTCGGATGCTGCTGTACAAATGGTCGATCATCGTTTTTCGCGAGGATACGCGGGGCTTATGGTCATGTCAGGACAAGCCTATTTTCAGAACGTATACCTGACTGACGCTTCCGATTATTACATGGAGAAGTACCGTCCGGATTATCATTATACTCCGGCTCGGGGTTCAGTGAGTGACCCGAATGGACTCGTCTATTACGAGGGTGAATACCATCTATTCCATCAGGATGGAGGGACATGGGCACATGCCGTCAGTGAGGAAATGGTCCACTGGAAACGGCTTCCGATCAGCCTGCCTTGGAATGAACTTGGCCATGTATGGTCGGGTTCCGCGGTTGCCGACCTGAATAATGATTCCGGACTGTTCACTGGGTCAGGGGGCACGGGAATGCTGGCTTATTATACCTCGTATAATCCTGATGCTATTAATGGCAATCAGCGTATTGGGCTTGCTTACAGCACGGACAAAGGACGAACCTGGCAATATTCGAATGAGCATCCGATCGTGATTGAGAATCCAGGCAAGCAAGGAGAGGAAGCGGGCGGTTGGGATTTCCGCGATCCGAAGATCGTTAGAGATGAAGCCAGCCAGCGCTGGGTTATGGTCGTTTCTGGTGGAGATCATATCCGTTTCTACACGTCAACCAATTTAATAGATTGGACCTTTACCGATAACTTTGGCTATGGCGACTATGTGCGCGGAGGGGTATGGGAATGTCCGGATTTGTTCGAATTAGCCGTTGAGGGAACCAATGAGAAGAAATGGGTTCTGATGATTAGCACCGGTGCTAATCCGGCAACGAAAGGCTCAGACGCTGAATACTTTGTAGGCCAGCTGACAGCGGAAGGCAAATTTATAAACGACAACGCGGCAGGCGAAGAGCTTAGAACCGACTATGGCAAGGAGTTCTATGCCTCTATGTCCTTCTCTAATATGCCGGACAATCGCAGAGTTATGCTGGCATGGATGACGAATTGGGATTACCCCTTCGCCTTTCCTACGGAGGGATGGAAGGGTGAGCTTACTATTCCGAGAGAAGTGAAGCTTCGGAATACAAACGATGGAATCAGACTCGTTCAAGCTCCTATTGAAGAGCTGCAGTCTTTGCGAACCAGGCTGTATCAGGCCAAAAATAAAATAGTAGACCCTAATTCTTCCAATCTGCTTGAAGGCTTATCTTCGGGCGCCTTTGAGATTGAAGCAGAGATTGAAATTCCTATCGGGAGCGCGGTGACGGAATTTGGTTTTAACGTAAGGGAAGGCGGCAACCCTAACAAGACGGTCGTAAGCTATCGAACGGCTGAAAGTGAGCTGTCCGTAGACCGTACTCTCTCAGGGATAACTGATTTTTCAAGCTTGTTCTCCACCTTGCAGAATGCGCCGCTTAAAAGATCGGCCAATCGGGTGAAAATGAACATTTTCGTTGATGATTCTTCTATTGAGGTATTTGGCAATGATGGGGAGGTTGTATTCTCTGACGTTATATTCCCTGATCCCGCAAGCCGCGGAATGAGCTTTTATTCTAAGGGCGGCTCAGTAAAAGTAGTATCGCTGAACGTACATGCCCTTGCGAATACTTGGAATGAATGGTTGAATGAGGTCGTGCCCAAGGTCGTTATGGATACGAGTGACAGGGAACTGAATGTCGGTCAAAGTGAACATTTGTACGTAGCCGTAGCTCAGCATCATGGCGGTACGAACGGAAAAGGAAAGAAGCTGCTTCAATGGGCTACCAGTGATCCAAGCATCGTGAAAATAGTTTCTTCTAGCGACAACAAGGCCGTCGTGCAAGCGAAAGGTGCCGGGGAAGCTGTCATAACGGCAAAAACGCTGGATGGCCGGGCCTCAACAAGTGTGATCGTTCGGGTGTACGACGGTCAATTTATGACCAATTTGACCGGCTTCGAGCCGGATCTTACGCTTGCCAATTGGGTTGTGACGCCTAATGGAATACGGGGAAGCCATTCAAGCGATGCGAATTATATCGCCCAGGAGACCGCGGGGGATTTTAGCTATGAGGCGGATATTAGGCTTGGAGAGGACGGGGGAGCGGGTTCCATTCTGTTTCGGGCAAGCGCCGATGGGCGCAGCGGCTATTATTTTAATCTAGATCCGAATATGAAAGCTTACCGGCTGTTCTATAAGATTGACGGTTCTTTCGAGGAACGGATGGTGATTGCTAGAATACCTGCATTTATTCAGCGTGGAGCGGCCTATCATGTGAAGATTGAAGCCAAAGGTCCTCATATTCAAATAGCTGTTAATGGTGAGAGAATGATAAATATTCAGGATGGTACATTCGCGGAATGGCGTTTTGGCTTAAACGTATTTGGAGGGCAGGCGTCCTACCAGAACGTTCTAGCTACCAATAGGGAGGAAGCGAATGTAACCTCTACTTTCTTTACTAACCATGCGACAGGCAAGACTTTGTATGCAGCAGGCGTGCAGAACGGAGAGCTGGTTACGATGAATGCTGATGCAGGCACGAATTGGCTGCTAGTTCCGACAGGCGATGAGCTTGGCTCCTATTCGATTCGAGCCGAAGGCGGGAAAGCGATGGACTTGAATACGAGCCAGAATACGATCCAGCTGTACAATTACTTGGGCTACAATAACCAGCGTTGGATCGTGAAGAAAAATGCAAACGGTACGGCAAGCATTCTCTCGGCGCATAATGGAAAAGCGTTGGAGGCATCCGAAGACGGCATGCTTCTAACGTTGAATGATCCAGTTGAAGGACTGGATCGGCAGCAGTGGAAGGCTGCTTGGTAAGCGAAGATAACGAATTGTATCTTCGAATACATGAAAGGGGGAGTGCCATAAGCCATAAGCTTTTGGCGCATCTTCTTTCATGTTCTTCGGTGTGATTAGCAGAGCTGTCGCACTGCTTTTGGAGAATAGCACTTGTAACGCCTTTTTAAACGTCTGCCTAAACCGCACATATTTTTGATACAATAGGAGAAGAGACAACGGATGCAGGGAGAAGTCCTTGACGTGAGACTCTGTCTCCTCTTTGTTATGAGCTGCAGACATTACATTATAGGAACGAAGGTTACCATGAACATACAATTTAATAATCAGACGATTGCATTTAACGTGCTATACGCGAATAGAAAAAAACTGTATATCCATATCGACTCTACGGGTCATATTACCATTAAGGCGCCAAATGGAACGAGCGATGATGAGGTAATGGCCGCCGTGGAACGGAACGGGGAACGGATTGTACAGAAGCTACAGGCGCTTGAAGCGGTACGCTCGGCTCCGAAGGTGAAGGAATATCAAGACGAAGGAAAGTTCCTTCACTTGGGGAAATATTATTTGCTGCACGAGCTGATCGAAACGAAGGAGCTGACCGAAGAGGAGCTTAAGGTCAGTCTGAAGAAGTTTTATTTCAGCAGCTGCAAGAAAATTATTGGCGAGCGGATTAAACCTTATCAGACGCAGCTCAAGGTAAAGGCCAAAACGATAGAGATTGTGGAATCAAGAACGAAGTGGGGAAGCTGCAGCTCAGAGAAGCATTTGACGTTCAATTACCGTTTGGCGATGGCTCCGATCGAGGTGATTGATTATGTCATTATTCATGAGCTCTGCCATCTCACGCATATGAACCATGACCGATCCTTCTGGAGACGGGTGGGGAGCATCATGCCGGATTATAAAGAAAAAGAGGAGTTTCTGGCCAGATACGGGCAGTCGATGACGCTTTAGCATCAGGTAATGCGGAAAGGTTGGACGATTGGGTCGGAAACTGGTATACTTGCCGGGGTTACTCCCGTAAAAGCGGTTTCAGTTTCACATTTTTGAGGGAGCAAGTCTAATTTCGTTTTTCGTCAGGAGTGTATGAAAAGATGAGAAAATATAATTTTATCAGGCCGCTCATGTTGATTGTCATTGCCCTGCTCGTTAAGAGCCTGATTACGAACCTTTGCATGGTGTTCGGAATGGCGAAGGCACAGGCAGAAAACATCGGATTTATCAGCATGCTTATCGCAGCGATCATTGTTTATTCTAGAATTGCCCGGAAACGCCGGAAATAATACGGGTATGGAAAGGAGTAACCATGGACGAGGCTAAATTGAAATTCGAGACGATTGATCAATATATCGCTACCTTTCCAGCCGAGATTCAGGCCATATTGGAGAAGATTAGGCATGTGATCCAAGAGGCAGCACCCGAAGCAACAGAGAAAATCGGCTATCAAATGCCGACATTTGTGCTTAACGGGAATTTAGTGCATTTTGCAGCATTCAAAAAACATATCGGCTTATATCCGGCTCCAAGCGGAATCTATGCCTTCAAGGAACAGTTGGCAAAGTATAAAGGAGCAAAGGGATCGATTCAATTTCCTTTGGACCAACCGATGCCTTACGAATTAATTAGTGAGATCGTGAAATTTAGAGTTGCAGAGAACATCGAGAAAGCAAACAGCAAGCTGAATAAGAAGAAATAAACGGCTCTAAATAGGTAAGGCTATTGTCGCCAACTACATCGCTAGAAGTTCGATCGTTAAATAACCAACCACAACGCCTCAGAAGCTTTGCTCTGGGGACTTTTTGTTTGGTTAGGAATATAACGAGAATGCATGCATCAGCGGTTCAAGCATTAGCATTATGCCTATTAAGCATTGAGCCGCCTAAATTTCTCGAGTACAATGAGGGAATAATCGGTTGAACGGGACAAGAAAGGGTGTTGGTATGGAAAGTCAGTACGATGAGCTGGCCGCTTATTTCTTGCAGGTGCCTGTTGATATATATGGCGTGCATCAGACGTTGCTTCGTACTGGGATCTATCAGGGACACAAGTATCAGCCGACGACCAAATGCGCCTTGCTGATTGCGCTCAAGGGAGAGGCTGTCTTTTTCTATGACGGTGTAAGCTATCCGATGTATCCGGGGAAAACGCTGCTCGGCGGCTGTAACCGCAGTCTCGAGTTTGAGGTCCAGACGAGTGAATTCGAATATTTTCTCGTGCATTATTTGCCTACACATGCGAGGCAGGAAGATCCCTTGTTCATCGAAAAGGTGAGTGAGCTTCATATTGAGCTGGATGCAGCTCTGCTTCAATTAATGGAGCAGCTGAGAGGGCTGTCTACGATCCTTGGCAATATCGAGCAGCTTGAGAAGAAAACGTTATTTTACCGATTGCTTAATAAGGCGCTGCTGTTCGAGAGATATCAGCAGAATAGCGAGAGCCAGCCGATGATGGAGCAGACGATTGCACATATTAGGAAGCATTATATGGAGCCGATAACGCTGGAGAGCCTAGCGGAGCAGCATCAGATGAAAGCCAAATATTTTTCGCATTTATTTCGCAAATACACCGGGATCGGGCCAATCAATTATTTGATTCAATATCGGATGAACCTTGCCCATGAATTGCTGACGACGGCGGATTTCTCCATTCGCGAAATTGCGAGAAGCGTCGGCTATTCGGATGCGTATTATTTCAGCAGGCTGTTCAAAAAGCATTACGGCATGTCGCCTTCTTCCGTGAGGCTGCAAGGAGAGTAGAAATAATCCATCCTGAAATCGGGAAATTATCTATTTGCTCATAGTCGGAGCGATGGTATCATTAATTCGATAATGATAATCGTTATCAACTATATGAGGGACATCGAGGGGAAGAATGAAATGAAGACAGCTAAATTACGTATGGCAGCAGCCTGCCTGCTATTGTTTGTCATTATGCTCGTCAGTGCCTGCTCCAATGCAGGAACGGCGAACGATGCGGCGACGGAAGCGCCAGCTGCGACCGATGCGGCACAAAATACGAGCGGAAATAACGCGACTGCGGGAGACAGCGCTGCTTTTCCAAAAACGGTGACGGGCGCAGACGGCAAAGAGGTTACGATTGCCGAGCAGCCGAAAAAAATTGCCCTCGTGCACTGGGGACTAACGCAGCAACTGTTGGGCTTTGATCTGCCTTCCATTGCAGTAACGCTCCCATTCACAGCGAAAAATTCCTTCCTGGATTCGGATGTATACAAGCCTTATGTAGAGAAGTTTGATGAGGTATCAATCGTTGGCGAGAACACGGCTGTTAACTTGGAAGCACTTCTGCAATATGAGCCGGATATCATTCTGGCGGGCAGCGTCACGAACAAGGACATTACGGACCAATTGTCTCAGATTGCCCCTACGGTGCTAATTGATGAAGAGAAAACGAATGTTTGGATGGACTGGCAAGGTGTGATTACGCAGTTCGGCGACATTCTCGGACAAGAGGCGCTTGCGAAACAAACAATCGACGACTTCACCGCAAAGGTTGAGGAAGCGAAAACGCAGCTAGGCGAAGTGGAAGGAACGGTTGCTTATTTGCAAGTCAGAGATAAAAATATTTGGCTGCAGGGCACAAGCTATGCTGGCGATTATTATGAACCGCTCGGCCTGAATGCTCCTGAAGAGGCGAAAGGCGACGGCATCGAGCTTACGCTTGAAGGGCTTAGTGCGATTAATCCGGATCATATCTTCTTAGGTTACTTCAACTACAATGATAAATCATTGGCTGCTCTTTCTGACGAGTGGGAAAAAAGTGAAGTGTGGAAGAAGCTGAAGGCGGTTCAGCAGAACCAAGTGTACGCGATTAACGGCGAGCTTGCTTATGGCTACGGTCCAATTAGCAAAATCAATGGCTTAGCTGCTATTGTGGATGCATTGAAATAGGAAATTTAAATCTCATACAACAAGCATACAACAAGCATAGAACAAGCATAGAACAAGCATAGAACAAGCATAGAACAAGCATAGAACAAGCGTAGAACAAGCATAGAACAAGGTTATCAGAAGGAGGGACATCGTTCCCTTCTTTTTTTGCGTTTACACCAAGTTGTAGGCTGGTACGCTTTTGCGAAAGCTTCATATTCCGAACATCTTTGTCTATCTTATCTCGTCAAAGGTTAGGATATACTATTAGCAGCACTAGTATTACAGGAGGTTAATAATCATGACTAATTCAATACAGACAGGTTCATTGGGAAGTATAAAGCCGGATATTGAGGTGTTTCGAGCAAGGCCGGAAGATACGGAAGCTGTGCTGCAGCTGCTCGTTCAAACGGCGGAATGGCTGCGGAGCAAAGGGTCTCGGCAGTGGAGCGGGCTGCTGCAAGGGGAGGATTCCCATCAGACGCCGGAGGCGATTAAGCGCGGTGAGGTCTACCTGTTTATGCAGGGCAGCATGCTGGCAGGGATCGTCATGCTTATGCAGAAAGAGAGCGCTTGGGATCGCGAGTTATGGGGAGCCGAAGGACATGAGTCAGCGATCTACTTGCACCGGCTTGCCATTAACCGCGAAGCGGCAGGCAAAAACGTAGGCGAGGCGATCGTCCGCTGGGCGGCTTCCGGCATTGTTTTCGAAGGGAAGGACCGTATTCGTCTGGATTGCATCGCGAACAATGCGAAGCTGAACGCTTTCTATTTGAACTGTGGCTATGCATATAAAGGCACGGCGGTAAATGCGATGGGTGAATTTAATAAGTATGAGATGATGTGCTAGCCGCCGCTGCTTAAACAACGCAAAATTGGGTATATACATAGAAAGAACGACAAGGAGGTAGTAACCATGAACAAGAAAAAGGTACTGATTACTGCGATCGGGATGGGCGTCACTTATCTGATGAAAAATAAAGGTGCGCGAGATAAGCTGAAAAACGCGGTGCAATCGTTTACTAAGAAGCGTCATTAATCGAAAGGAGACGCTCCCAATAGGGTAAACCGGTGCTGGTTAGTCCCCCCTAACCAGCACGAAAGAACATTCAATCAGTTTCCTAACCAGCACGAAAGAACCTTCAACCAGTTTCCTAACCAGCACGAAAGAAACTATTGGCAGTTCCTTAACAAGCACGAAAGAACCTTCAACCAGACCCTAACATACTGGAAAGAACCATCAACACCACGATGAAAAGTGGCATGATGGTTCTTTTTTTGTCCTATAAGATGTACAAAGCGGGAGCTGGATTTTCGCGATATGCCTTTTGGGACAGCCAGCTCCCTTTTTAATTACCCGTTAGTTACGTTAGCTTCAAATCATCCAGCAATCTCATAACCGCTACGGCAGCTTGGGCTTTGGTCACTTTGGAAAGCGGGCTGAAGGTGGTTGGCGAAACGCCCTGCAGCACCTTGTGCTGGGCAGCTAGGGCGATGGAAGCCTCGGCATAAGACGCAATGGAAGCTAGATCGTCAAAGCGCTCAAGCACCGCAGTGTCTGCCTTATTCGTGTGCCCTGCATATTGCCAAGCGTTAGCTAACATAACGGACAGATCCTGACGCGTAATGGTGCCGTTTGGATTGAAACGGTCGGCTGATATGCCTTTGATCAGGCCGAGCTTCTTAGCGGCAGCAATATCGCCGGCATAGATGGAGCTGCTGTCAACATCCTTGAACGAGTTGCTCGATGTATCCGGCAGAATGCCGAGCCCTTTCACGATCATCGAGACGAGCTCAGCTCGCGTAATGCTGCTGTTTGCACCAAACGTATCAGCGCTCTCGCCTGACACGATCAGCTTCGCAGCCGCGCGTTCAACGTCTTTGCGCGCCCATTCGGCGGTCACATCGTTATAGCTGAAATTCGTCTCGACAATGGCATAGATGCTGTTGCCGTTTCGGATCAATTCAACCACAGCCGTACCGTCGGCGTTCGTTGTGATCTTAGTCGGAACGGAGCGGAATTCATTGCTCTCAGGGAGATACACGACGCCTGTGGCATGCGCAGCATTTATATCGGCAGCCTTCAGCACGTATTTGCGGCTGAACGCATGCTTGCCGAAATCTTTCACCTCGACATACGTTTTATTTGCAGCCAGCTGCTTGATTTTGAAATCCAGCGGCGCGGCGAGCAGCTTGAATCCGCTGCTTTTCGCTAAGCTATTGAGCTGATCGATCACACTGGCAGCCGGCGCAGCGATTGAGATTCTAATATCGGCAGAGAAATGCACCGCATGAACCGGGATGCTGTAGGTTACCCCATTCCAAACGA
Source organism: Paenibacillus sp. 2TAB23 (assembly GCF_052115165.1). Taxonomy (NCBI): domain Bacteria; kingdom Bacillati; phylum Bacillota; class Bacilli; order Caryophanales; family Paenibacillaceae; genus Paenibacillus; species Paenibacillus sp. 2TAB23. The sequence continues at coordinate 61,197 of NZ_JBFRGD010000024.1, read as the reverse complement.
CGGATAGAGTAGGTTTTTCACCTTTTTGGGCAATCGCATCAATGACTGCTTTGGAGACAAGGATCTCAATTTGTTTGGCTTCGCTGCTGATCGTGATTTGGTAGGCTGCGGAGCCAGAGGCTTGAATCTTGTTCACTGCGGCATCCGTTAGTACGTCAAACGTCCATTTGCTGCCATCCTTAGTAATGCTCACTTCAAGCTCATTCACGCTTTTGCTTGGCGGCTGAGGCAGTGAGCCTCCAGGGAAGGGAGCAGCGAGCGTAGTTGCAGAAAGCACGTTGCTGGCGGCGGATACTTTCAGAATTGCATCCTCGTTCTTTGCAACCGCAAGCACGTGAAGCTTGTAGCTGGCATTCTCCGCTAACGAGCTTGCCGTGAAATTCGTTTCCGTTGTATAACCTGCGAATTGATTGTTCACAAAAACCTCATAGCCTGTCGCATGCTCGGCAGCATCCCATTGCAGCGCAATGGCATTCTGGTTGCTCGATACGAGCACGAGATTGTCGGGAGTCGGCAGGGCATCCGTGTTCACAGCGCCGTTAATCGGCAGATCATGCACGAGCTGCGAAGACAGCGTCAGATTGCGGTCTCCGCTGTTGTCCCAGTTCATCACGCCCGCCAAATTCAGTGATTTCACGAAGGAAGCGTTATACATCATCGAGGTTTTGTCGTTGTACGTGATAAACGTTTGGCTCTCGCTATTGTACAAATAAGCGACCTTGGATGCTTCGTTCCAACGACGGACAAAGCCGTTTTTATTGACGTAATTTTCTTCGAGATCCGTAAAGTCGAATATACCTGCTTCCCATGTTCCAGTCGGAACCGCGGTACATGTTGCATACTCGCCTGGTTCCAGGCAGCCGCTCCAGCCTTTGCCGAAATAAGGAATGCCAAGCACCAGCTTATAGTCTGGCACTCCACCGTTCAGGTGCCCGAGGGCTCCGCCGCTGACATGGTTGCGGGCAGCCGCTTCCTTCGGATGGTTCTTATCCGCATATAGCGGGGCGTTATGATGGGCAAGCAGCTCCCAGCTTCCGCTGTAATCGTAGGTCATGATGTTGATGAAATCCAAGTAGCTCGAAGCGTTCGCAAGATCGGCGTTCACGACAAAGTTATCGCCCTGGCCGGATGCGATCGTCAGCAAATAGTATTTGCCATCCTCGGAGCCAGCCGCATCAAGAGCCTCGCGAATCGTTTCCATCGCAAGCGTGAAGTTTTCTTTGTCCTCTGGACGATGAACGTTGTAGGATTCACCGCCCTCGACCGGATACTCCCAGTCGATGTCGATGCCGTCCAGCTCATATGCACGCAGAAACTTTACGGCAGAGTTCGCGAACGTACGGCGTGCTTCTTCCGTGGCTGCCATATTCGAGAAGTTTTTGGACCATGTCCAGCCGCCAACGGATATCATTATCTTCAAGTGGGGATTGGTTTCTTTGATTGCGGCAAAAGCTGCAAAATTGTCCGGATCAACCTCGGAGTCGCCAATGACGATTTCCCCGTCAAACACGTAGCGGTTCTGAAGCGGCACATTCGCGTTCTCGCAAGCGTTCGCGCCCGTTCCGTACTTCTTCCAGCATAGATCGGCAAAAGCGTAATTGATATGCGTGACCTGTGACACGTCAACATCGGTTGGCAAGTAGTTGCGTCCTGATGGGGACACGGACCACGACGTATAGTAAGTGACGATGTTATAGTCGCTGCCAGGAACGGCAGCTGCCGCATTGCTCGCAGGAGATGCCCACAGGTCGTTGCGGGCAATAACCTTGTAGGAGTAAGACTTTCCTTCCTGCAGCCCAAAAGCTACATAACGATTCGAATTGCTGATGCCTATCTTCAAGTCGTCTTGGTAGACCTCGTAGCTCGTTGCCCCTGGAACCTGTGCCCAGCCGAGCGATACGGTTGTGCGGTTCGCAGTAACGACCTGAACATCTTGAGGGGCGGCAAGCTCTCCCCAGGTCAGTCTGACGGCGTTGCTGTTATCGGACACCCGTTTCTTAACGGAGTCCTGTGCGCCGACTGCGAAACTCACGGCTGTGGCCGCAGTCTGCTGTTCCGACAGGGTGTACGTAACGGTGTCGGAGCCGTCCCATACGCCAGCCTTCCAAGCGCCGTCTACGTATAAGTCATAGCCGTCCGCACCGGGGCTTCCCGTCCAGTTCAAGGTAACGGAGGATCCGGATACGGCGGATACCTTCAAATTCTGGGGAGGCGCTAGCGGAGATTCTTTGTATTCGCTCACATCGGCTAGTGTCGTGAACGTAACTAGATTGCTCTTTTGCTCCGAAGTTAGATTGGGTGCTTGAATGCCGTCCGGGCCCACGTAGAAGGAATAAGTCGTTTCGGGGGTTAAGCCGCCGACGGTTTGAGCCCCATCATTCGCCCAAGTGATGTATTTGTTATTCTCATCCCATATCCAGTAATGCGCTATGTCTGGGGCCGGGTCCCAAGCAAGGGATACCGTATTGTGAGTGACCTCCAGCACCTTTAAATTCCTAGCGCCTGAAGCAGGCGGTGCCACAATTTCCCCGTCCGGCGTAGTGAATTCCACGACGTTGCTTTTGTGAGATAAGGTTGCGGGTCTTTCATACCAGGTAATATAGAAACGATAAGTAGTGTTCGGATTAAGCGTGGTGAGCGTACGGGTTCCGCTGTTTCCCCAGTCCAAGTATGCATTGGTGTTGGCGTCCCAGACATCGATATCGTTTAGATTCGGGTTATTATCCCATGCTAAGGTGACAGCTGTAGATGTCAGAGAGTTTTGTACGACTCGTAAGTTTTGCGGTGCGGCAGGATCGATAGCTAGGGGATCATTGTCGGCAGCGTAGGAGGCTGAAGCGTTGAATAAGGAGCTGAACAAGAGCGCAAAGCATAGAAGCAGGACAACTATTTTAGCATTTTTGAACTGGGCAGTATCGTTCACCTTATCACCTCTGATCGTCATTTTTTGAACATTGCAGCATGGCATGTCGTGTAAATGTCTGGGTGTTGGTGCCTGACTGAGATCGCGGGTTTAAGCGGTCCCCCTTTTTTGGAGAAAAGTTAAGATTTGGTTAACCTCCTATAATCATGAGACGAACAGAGAAGGATGGGAAGGGGTATATTCCATTTCACAGGGGGTAATATTTGAGCATTTCCGTGCGGAGCGGGCTTATATATCGAGAATAGCTAGTTGATGGCGCACTTTTGTGGTAAGATGACTAAGGACAATAGACCATACACAATCAATAGGAGAAGTGGGGGACGAATTAACACCCTGCTTCTTTTATTTTGATGAAGATAGACGTAATAAACCGATCAAAGGGAGCTCAAAATGGCTACAATTACTGCAAAACCGTTCGATTCTGACATGCAGGCACTGCTTGGCGAGATTGTGACAGCGTATCATGCGCCTGAGCTTAGCAAACGCGACAGCTCGGAAATACCGGATCAAATCTATGTGATTGAAGCAGAAGATGCGATGGTTGGCTACGGCGTCGTATGGGAATACGAAAACGGGAAACAACTGATAAAGAAGGCGGAAGCCGATTATTTCAGCGATGACGAGAAATATTTGGAGAAGGACTTCTATATTGATATTAAGAACAAGAAGAACTTCGTCTTTATAGAGGCGCTTGATGTGCTGAAGGAATTCGAAAGCAAGGGCTATGCCGCGGCTTTTATCGACTGGCTCAAAGCGAAGTACCCGAACCAAAGAATGTACGTTTATTCACTCGAGAAATCCAGAAACTTCTGGTTTAAGCAAGGCTTTGAGGTTTTGGGCGGCACCGTGTGGATGACTTATAATTAACCGTATAAATAAGCAGCGTGATTCATCATTTATGCTTTTTAAACATGAAGGAGACAAAATGACTTTTAACGATCTAATGCTTTCCCCCGCGCTTCTTAAAGCGCTAGCCAAAGAGAACTACACCGAGCCTACGCCGATTCAGGAGCAGGCGATTCCCGTCGTGCTGGCAGGCAGGGACTTATTCGGCTGCGCGCAGACGGGTACAGGAAAGACGGCCGCATTCGCGTTGCCGATTGTTCAGCTTCTAAGCAGCCAGCCAAGCAAAGGGGGAAGAGGACGCCGTACGCGTTCGTTGATTCTAACCCCAACCAGGGAACTGGCTTTGCAGATTGGCGATAATATCAAGGCGTATGCCCAGTTTACCGATATTCGGTGCATGGCTATCGTAGGCGGCGTTTCACAGAAAGCGCAGGAGCGCTCGCTTGAGCAAGGCGCGGATATTATCATTGCGACGCCGGGCAGGCTCATTGATTTGATTAACCAGAAGCTCGTCGATCTAAGTGCCGTGCAAATCCTAGTGCTGGATGAAGCAGACCGCATGCTCGATATGGGCTTCATTAACGATGTGAAGAAAATCATCGCCAAGATGCCCAGCAAGAAGCAAACCTTATTCTTCTCCGCGACCATGCCTCCCGAGATCTCAAAGCTTGTCAAAGCGCTGCTGGTTAATCCGGCCAAGGTGGAAATTACGCCAGCGTCATCGACAGTGGACCGTATCGAGCAATCCGTTTATTTTATTGAAAAATCCAGCAAGCAGGGCTTATTAAATGAGCTTCTGAGGGATAAAACAATTGTATCGGCACTGGTGTTTACACGTACGAAGCATGGCGCTGACCGCGTGGTGCGCGGGCTGAATAAGGTAAACGTTACGGCTCAAGCCATCCATGGCAACAAGTCGCAGAATGCACGCCAGAATGCGCTTGCCAGCTTCAGAAGCGGCGCTACGAGAGTGCTTGTCGCAACGGATATCGCAGCGCGCGGAATCGACATCGATGAGCTGTCGCATGTCATTAACTTCAATCTGCCTAACATACCGGAAACGTACGTGCACCGGATCGGCCGTACCGGCAGAGCGGGATTAAGCGGTATCGCGATCTCCTTCTGCGAGACCGAAGAGCTGCCGTATTTGAAGGATATAGAGAAAAAAATCAAGAAAACGATTCCCGTAGCAACCGTACCAACCAATCAGGTGCTGACCGTATAGGGGAACGGCAATAGGCAGTCTGGAATACACTAATGAGAATGAGGAGTTGATCATTTGAGAAAGCAAAAGCCAATGTCATTTGAGGATCTACTAAAGGAACTGCAAGGTCAAAAGGACGTACAGGAGGATCCGAGCCACGTTTCACTGGAAGCTTTGTTTCATGATTCGTTCATGAGCAAGTATACCCGCTCGAATAGCTTTGCGGAGTTTCTGGAGAAAGGCAATTTCAAAGTCCAGACGCGCGAGGATATTCTAAACATCCCGGATGAGTTTTTTGACCGACATGTAGCTAGGGACACGGATTTCGCGAACTGGCAGAAGATGCTGGATACAGCGACTGCGGAGTACGGCGGCAAGTAATTAGGATATGGAATTCGGTTGGACGACTTAGCTTCGTCGAATCGTTTCATGAGGTCAGAGCAGCCTTGGCAAAAGGCGGCTTTGGCCTTTTTGCTGTTTCGGGGGTTGCTGCTCGTGTGTAAGGTAGTAAGACTACTTGCGTCTAGAACGATGGACGACACACATAGGGGGCTATCATGATGAGTAGACGAGATAAAGCTTATGTATGGCGAAGAATCGGAATCGCACTCGTGCTGCTAGGCTGCGCGACGCTGATCGTATCCGCATCCAATCCGAACACGCCGGAAGGCTTTCTAATTATTGCGCATCGAGGAGCATCCGGGCATGAGCCGGAAAATACGATGGCCGCTTTCGAGGAGGCCGAGCGCCTTGGCTCGGATTTCATCGAGTTCGACGTGCAGCTGAGCAAGGATAAGGAGCTTGTCGTTATTCACGACGATACGGTTGATCGGACGACCGATCATCAAGGAGCCGTGGACGATTATACGCTGGACGAGCTGGAGAATATGGATGCGCCGGCGGGGAAAGGCACGAGCCAAGCGGAGAAGGAAGAGACGGAGACGGATAAGGAAGAGGACGGAACGGGGAAGGATAAGGAAACGGAAAAGGATATGAAGAAAGAAAAGGAAAATGAAATAGATAAAGAGAAAGATAAAGATAAAGAGAAAGAGAAAGAGAAAGAGAAAATTGTGTCCTTGGAGGAGGTGTTGGACCGCTTTGCGGGAAAAATGGCTATGCTAATCGAGATTAAGGATTCCAAGCTGTATCCGGGCATCGAGGAGCAAGTAGCAGAGGTCATTCGCAGCTATGAGAAGCGGTTAGCCGCTGCGGGCTTGGGCGGGCATAAGTCCATCGTGGACCTTGCGGAGAGGAAGAACAGTATGGGCATTGTGATTCAATCGTATGATTTCGAATCGACGCGTCTCATGCATAACCTGCTGCCGAATGTTCCCATCGCGGCGCTTGTACATGAGGACAAGCATCCTCTCTCGGACGCGACGCTCGATGCGCTCACTTCTTTCTCCGCCTATATCCATTATCCGAAGGAGCTGCTGGACAAGCAGACCGTCGAGCGCATTCATGCGCGTGGGCGCAAGGTAATCGCTTGGACCATTCAGAATGACGAGGATATGGTGAAGATGAAGAAGCTTGGGGTGGATGGCGTGATTACGGATTATCCAGGGTGAGGGATAAAATGATGGTAATCATAACTTGGCGTATGTCGTTTGCAGCTACGGGAACGTTTGGACTTCCGGCCGCTGTTGTCTCCAGATTTCTTTGATTGTACCGCTGCCTATGGTTGAAATCCGGAGACAAAGGCGAACGCTGACGCTCCTCCAGTTCCAAACCTTCCCTTCGTGCTTACTCCACGCTTGTTTCGTTCTTCAATCCTTTTATTTAGTGAGTTTGAAGAATATGATACGATGATGTGAAAGTCGTATTGCGAGGTGCTCGTTTATGAGAATATTATTTGGCTCCGATGTTTTCGATTACCGAATCGTGGATTCAGGCTATGAAGCTGAATATGAGGAAGCCGCTCAGCTCGGTATGAAGGTTGAGCTTCTATCCTTAGAACTGCTGCTTGAAGGCCACGCTATGAAATCGGTCAAACGTATCCAGCCTGCTGAAGAGCCTGAGATCATCATTTATAGAGGATGGATGATGAAGCCGGAAAGCTATGAGGCCTTGTACAATGAACTGAAGAAAAAAAATCTACTGCTCATCAACTCACCATTCGAATACAGCAATGGTCATTATTTTCCTCGTTCGTATGAGATGATAAAAGATGCAACGCCTATAAGTTATTGGATGGATGTAGAAGCTCTTTCTACCGATTATGCTCCTGTTCATGAAATGCTCAAAAAATTTGGTCAAAAGCCGATTATTATTAAGGATTATGTGAAATCACGGAAGCATGAGTGGGAGGAAGCCTGTTATATTCCAGACGCGTCGGATAAGCTGCAGGTGGAATATGTGTTAAACAACTTCGTGGAACGTCAAGGTTCGGATATAAATGGAGGGGTTGTATTTCGAGAGTATATCGAGCTTGAGCAATTGTCTAAGCATCCGCTAAGCGGGATGCCTTTGTCTAATGAATATCGCTTGTTTTTCCTTAATCATGAGTTGCTGGCAAGCGCGGAATATTGGGATGAGGCAAGTTATCATAACGTAAAGCCTAATCTAGAGCCTTTTATTGCAATAAGCAAAAGAATTTCCAGTACATTTTTTACGATGGATATTGCTAAGACCGTAGAAGGCAATTGGGTTATTATTGAAATTGGGGATGGACAAGTATCCGGGCTGCCGGAAGAGATGGATCGAAACCAATTTTATAAGAATTTGAAAGAAAGAATGGAATCGTGACATTAAGTTCTCTGAGAGGTGATGTTTATCATGATTGTACAATGCACAAAAAAGCTGGCCGCGGAGCTTCAAGCACCTTTGACCGAGCTGCAACCAAGCTTTGATAAGTCGATATACGGGTGGCATGCCCATCTATTTTTATACAAGCGCAAGAAATGTGTACTCATTATGAATAATGAAACGAGATACAACTTTATGGTGTATGGGTTAGTGAAGGCAGATTTCAAACGATTGGATACTATCCTTGTCGAGCATTTACAAGACAATTTGCTTCGAGACGGGGCAGATCAAGGACTCATTGATACGTATCTTAGCGGGGCAAGAGGGATTAGCTATACGCCGACAAGCAATAGAAGCATTATTAGCCAGGTTAATGAAATGGTTATGGTTGCGTGGGATGAGTTGGATCGCAATATGTACCACTTTAATGATCCTATGCCACAGGATATCAATCGTTTTCTTAACCGATATGTATTCCTTAAATTACCTAAGCTTTATGCAGGTGAGACGATGCTGGATGCGCTTGGGAATCTAGAGGGAAGTCATTAATGTAAGTCTGTAGATAATCGGCTGCTGCGGGGGAATGCATTTATGAAAAATATATACATCGTCCGTCATTGCAAGGCTACAGGGCAAGAGGCGTCGGCTCCGTTAACCGAAAGCGGTGCTCGGGAGGCTGAGCAGCTGGCTGCGTTTTTCTTGACAAGAGACATTGATCATGTGATATCAAGTCCATACGAGAGAGCATACCGATCTATAAAGCCGTTAGCTGACCGCTTAGGGATGGAGATCGTGCTAGATGACCGATTAACCGAGCGTGTCCTTACTACCGAGAATAGCTTGGATTGGCTGGAGAAGCTAAGCAACACGTATGATGATTTGGAATTACGCTTTGAAGGCGGCGAAACGAGTAACGAAGCGATGCGGCGTGCCGTTCCGGTCGTATTGGAAGCAAGCGGGAGCGGATACAGTAATGTGGTGATCGTGTCGCACGGCAATCTGATTTCGCTAATTCTGAACCATTTTGATAGCCGAATCGGATTTAAAGAATGGCAGGCAATGAGCAATCCGGATGTGTTTCAGCTTTCATTCGCAGGCGATGAGGTTAAGCTGGAGCGAATTTGGGCGGAGTAAGGTTCCGGCGCTTAAAGCCGTGCCCGTATCGTAGCTGAGCCAATCATAGAGTTCTTCGGCTGCTTCAAGCTTCTCAGGCATCCAACCTAGCGCTCGGACTTGTTCCATGCACGGAAACGAGCAGGGGCGATCCCGTTCCATACGCGAAACATTTTGCCAAAATGAAACTCATCCGCAAATCCGCATGCATCCGCAATGGCCTTCATCGGCTCATCCGTAAGCAATAGCAGCGTCTTCGCTTGCTCATTCCGAACTTGATTTAAATAAGCCTTGGGCGAAATGCCGATATGCTTCATGAACATTTTGCGCAATTGCGAAACGGAAATACCAAGGTCTTGCGCAAGCTCCTCCAGCCGGATGGGCTGATGATAGCCTGTTTCCATCCACAGCTTCGCCTGTTGGAAGGCTTTCATAGAGGGACTCTGCGACGTATCGTTGTCTTTCATGAATGTAATCAAGCGAGTCAGCACATATTGGAACTCGGCTTGCCGCTCATGCGAATCGGTTCCTTGGATAGACCACATGCGTGCAAACTGCGACTCGACCCAATACGCTTGTTCTGGCGAGTATGTTTTATAAAAAGGCACATCCAGAGAGTCGACAGGGACGGGCTTCAGCCAGTGATCCTGTTCATAAGGTATATCGAGCACATCGAATAGCAGCATCCGAATACATAATGGCTTGTCCATAGAGGATGACATGGAGAGCGTAAACCCACGTTTCATATACAATAAATCCCCAGCCTGCACACGCAGCGGCACTTCCTCCGCCCCATAAAAAAAGTCTCCTTCGCCGCTCTGGACCCAGTAGAGAGAATGAACATCGGTTGTATTCCGTATATCCTTCCAGCCTGGAACAGGCAGCTTCTCATATGAAAGCCGATGATGGTACATTCGGTGGTTAGACAAGGAAATGGATCACCAGCCTTGTAGCGATTTTGACAAAGAGTGATGAGGTTTAGCCATGTGATGCGGCTCTTCTTTTATGATACGCTTTACGAAGCGAATAGGAAAGGGGCTCGTTAAACGTGATACGGACATTTCAGCAGCATATGCTGCGGCCTACAAGGCTATTGGATGGATTGTGGGATTTCATAACGGATGCAAGCGATATCGGCAAAAATGAAGGATGGGCATCCCAGTTTCCTGCAGGTTCCCGCAAGCTTGTTGTACCCTCCTGTTGGAACAATGAATTAGGAACTTATGATTATATTGGTGCGGCTTGGTACCGTACTTATTTTGACAATGTGCAGGAAGCCAATATTCGGTTGGCCTTTGAGGGTATTCTTCACCATGCGGATGTTTATGTGGACGGCCAGCATGTGGGGAATCATTTTGGCGGATTTACAGCATTCTCCGTCGTTCTCCCCAAGCTGCCTCAAGGCAAGCATGAGCTCGTTATTCGCGTGGATAATACGGTGGATTGGCAAACGCTGCCGACAGACATTGCGGATTGGCACTCCTACGGGGGAATTATGCGATCGGTCGAGCTGCAGGAGCTGCCTGATGTGTACATTGAATCGATGAAAATTGACTATCAGTTAAGTGGTGATACCGCCGATATTCAGTTGCAGGTAGAGCTAAGGTCGCTTAGCAAGGAAGACAGCCAAGTTGAAGTGAGTGCAGTGACGGAGGGGCTTTCGCTCTCTGCCTTCTCTGTGCAAGTCGCTGCCGATCAAGTTGTGAGCTTGACGCTTCAGGGGAGCCCTGCGCAAATCCGTAGATGGGACATCGGAGAGCCGGCGCTGTATACGTTCACGGTTCAAGCGGGGAATGATGATCTCATCGACCGGACTGGATTCCGCAGCGTGGAAGTACAGGGCAGCGACATTTTGCTGAATGGTCGAAAGCTATATCTCCAAGGCGTGAATCGGCATGAAGAGCACCCTGAGTGGGGCTTCGCTTTCCCGCCTAAGCTGATGCTGAAGGATCTTGATATTTTGACCGATATGGGCTGCAATATCGTGCGTGGATCTCACTACCCGCAGAGCCAGTTCTGGATCGACTTGCTGGATGAGCACGGCATGCTGCTGTGGAGCGAGATTCCGATGTGGGGCTGTTTTATGAGCGTCGAAACGCTGGCAAGCCCGATCTTCAGAGAGCGTGGCGTCAACATGCTTGATGAAATGATTACACGTGATTATCACCATCCGTCGATCATTTTCTGGGGAGCGCACAACGAGATTGATACGCGGACGGAGGAAGCGCTCGAGCTGACCAAAGCTTTTGTGGGCAAAATCCGCAGCATGGACAGCAGCAGGCTCGTCACTTATGCGACCATGCATCCGGAGGAGGATATTGTATTATCCCATTTCGACGTAATCGGGATTAACAAATATTACGGCTGGTATGAAGGCAGCGTCGATGGATTCAGCAGCATGCTGAAAAACTACTACAGCAATGCCGAGAAGCAGGGCGCGGGCGGCAAGCCTGTCATCATGAGCGAGTTCGGCGCAGCGGGGATATTCGGTGATTCAGGCTGGGAGCCGCGCTTGTTCAGCGAAGACTATCAGGCTGATACGGTGACGCGTGCGCTCAACATATTCCGTGACGACCCTCGCATTGCGGGTACGCTGATCTGGCACTTCGCCGATATTCGCGTTGATGTGCGGAGCGACCGACCTTACTTCCGCGATCGCGCGCGAAGCTTCAATAATAAGGGATTGCTAAACGAGTATCGCAAGCCGAAGCTGGCTTATCGTTTAGTGAAGGAGATTTATCGGTCAGAGCGATGAGAGTGTGGGAGCAGTAGAGTTGTGTAGCAGCTCAGCAAAAGCGTGTGGCGTTGAACTCATCCTTGTAGCAGTTTAGCAAAAGCGTGTGGCGTTGGGACTCATCCTTGTAGCAGCTCAGCAAAAGCGTATGGCGTTAGGACTCATCCTATTAAGGTGGGTCCCTTTTTGCGTATCATCGTATATCACTCCGCCATTTGGTTGGCACCATGTGAGCGGATCACGCATCTGATATATAGAAGTTTAATAGAATCGAGGTGATCGGTATGGGTGGACTAAAAGCTGTTCGTCAGCCTGACTTGGTGTTGATCAGTTGGACAAGAAATCCGCTTGTTCCCGGCTCTGCACGCCGAATCGTTTCTGTACGCGTCATTGGCAGCGCTGAGCCTTGCAAAGCTACTTTGGTAACGAATGGACTGCTTATTACTGCGTTGAACTGCCTGTTGGACGATTTCAAAATCGTGTACCAGAAAAAAACGTCAAATGTGAGCGGATATTTGCTGCTGCAGCGTTTTCGGAATGTGTAAGGCGGGAAGGAGGAGTGGCGGGAGCCGCTCCTTTTTTTTATGACGAATTGTCATATGAAGTATGGCAGCTAGAAAACGAAAGGCCAAGCATCGGCGAGCTCATTTCAGGTATATGTCCTGATTTTTGCTCGTCTTTTTTTATTTGAGCAGGTTTTTAGGTGAGATTGCTGAAAATGTGTGTTCTATTGAAAAGGTTTAGTTTGCGTTTTCCTTATTTGGTTTAGTTCAGCTTATTTTGTATCTTGTCTGGGAATTCCAAAACCTTGATGATGAAAAAGCATTCGAATTCCATGTCGGACGGAGGAGGTACAATGAAATGAAAACAGGCTATGCGAGCAACATGGAGGTGACGTATGGGAACAAGCGCAAGTAGACGGTTCAAACAAAATGTGCCGCTCCTATGGATGTTTATTCCGGGAGCACTCTTTTATCTTCTTTTCAAATACACACCGATGGCGGGGCTCGTAATCGCATTCAAAGATTACAACCTCCATGACGGAATTGTACGCAGTCCATGGGTCGGCTTGGACAATTTTAACTTGATCTTCAGCAATGCTCTCACAACGGATATTATTATTAACACGTTATGGCTAAGCTTGCTCCGACTCGTTGTTGGTTTCCCGTTTCCGATTCTTCTAGCTTTGCTGCTCAATGAAGTGCGTAAAACGTGGTTTAAACGTTCGATTCAGACGATGGTGTTTTTGCCTCATTTCTTCTCGTGGGTTATTGTAGGGGGTATCGTGCTGACGTTATTCTCGCAAGAAGCGGGGAGTTTGAACCTGCTGCTGGAACGGTGGTTCGGCTACAACCATGCATTTATGTACGATGTGACCTCATGGGTTACGATCTATCTCGGATCGGGGATTTGGAAGGAAGCGGGCTTCAGCGCCATCATTTATTTGGCCGCTCTGGCTGCGATCGACCCGGTCTTGTACGAAGCGGCTGCCATCGATGGTGCAAGCAAATGGCGGCAAATCTGGCATATTACATTGCCTGGAGTCAGTACGGTCGTGGTGATGATGCTGATTCTATCCATGGGAAGTATTATGGAGGTATCGTTTGATCAAATCTATATTCTGGGCAATCCCGTCGTGGCCAGCGTCTCGGAAGTCATCAGCACCTGGGTGTACCAGCTTGGGCTGCAGGGGGCGCAATTCAGCCTTACGACAGCCATGGGGTTGTTCGAATCGCTGGTAGGGTTGATGTTGATCCTGACGGCGAACCAAATCGCCCGCCGAATGGGGAAAGAACTGTGGTAAAGGAGGGATGGATTGATGCGCGCATCCTCTGGCGAAAAAGTGTTTTATGCAGTTAATTACTTCGTATTGTTGATGGCGGGACTGCTTTGTTTCTTGCCTTTAGTTCATCTTTTTGCAACCTCGTTCAGCGACCCGGGCATGATTATGGCGGGACGGGTCTCGTTATGGCCGGTACAATGGAATTGGGATTCTTATAAAGCTTTATTTCTCGGGACCCGGATCGTCGATGCATTCGGCAACAGTATCGTCATCACGATAGTCGGCGTGTTATGCAGTATGACAGCATCCATCGCTGTGGCATACCCCTTGTCCAGAGAATATTTTTATGGCCGCCGATTTTTATCGTTGGCCATCATTTTTACGATGATTTTTAGCGGCGGATTAATTCCTAACTATTTGTTGGTCAAATCGCTTGGTTTGGTCAATTCCTACTGGGCCCTGTGGTTACCGGGGATGATAAGCACGTATAACATGTGGGTTGTAAAAACGTTTTTCCAAAACATACCAAGAGAGCTGGAGGATGCGGCCCGCATCGATGGCTGCGGCGAGCTCCGATTGATTATGAGAATCGTGCTTCCCGTGTCGCTGCCAATGCTTGTGGCGATCTCCTTATTTTATGGCGTCGCGTATTGGAACAATTTCTTCAACGTATTGATTTACATCAATGATACGAGCAAATATAATTTGGCCGTGTTGGTACAGCAAATGATATTTTCCGCCTCGAACCCGCAGTTGGCCATCGATTCGGATTTGCAGAAAGCGATTACACCCGAGGGCGTGAAGGCTGCAGGTGTACTGGTTATGGTCATTCCAGTATTGATCGTCTACCCTTTCGTCCAAAAGCATTTTGTTAAAGGGGTAATGATTGGATCATTAAAAGGTTAGCTGAGGCTATGAATGGCAGCAGCATCTTACATTTGGAGCATGGTGAAATGAAAGGGGAGGCGCATACATGATCAATCGGAAACTTCGACGAGGTTCGATGATGGCGTTCGTTTACATCCTATTGTGCAGTGTAACGGTATTAGGATGCTCTACAACTCCATCCAAGGAAAACGATTCGGGCACGGACGGAAATAAAACCGCGGCAAAGGGTAAAATGACTGCAGCCGTATACGATCGAGGCAATGTCCCGGCCGATCAGGGCACCATTGCGGATAATTGGGCGACAAAGTGGATCAACGAGGAGGGACCTGCAGAGGTTAAGTTCGTTCCGATCCTGCGCTTTTCGGATACGGAGAAATATAATACCTTATTCGCGGCAGGGGGAGCCCCGGACATCGTATGGTCTTATAGCAGCGATTTCAAAGGCCAACTGATTAACCAGCGTCAAGCTATGCCGCTCGAGGATCTCATCAACGAAACGAGTACCACCTATAAGAAGCTGCTGGAGGACTACCCGGGACTGAAAAAACTTACGACTAACCCGGACGGACATATTTATCAAATCGGTCGAATGAACGGATTGCAGCCCAATGATTCATTGTTTATTCGGGCGGACTGGTTGAAAGCGCTGAATCTGTCGGTTCCCCAAACGACGGAGGAGCTCTATGAAGTGGCCAAGGCGTTTGCAACCCAGGATCCTGACGGCAACGGGAAGAACGATACGCGGGGCATAGCGATGAGTTTTATTACAGGTGCCTTGATTGACGTTATGTTCGGGAATATCACTCCTGTGGTGGAAAACGACGAGCTAGTAAACGGCTGGGATCGAAAAAAGGATGCACTGGCTTTCAAGAAGCAGCTGTTTGATGCGGATATTGTAAATAAAGACTTCCTGAACGATAAGGATGGGACCAAAGCAAAGGAAGAATGGGTAACGGGCAAGCTGGGCATTTACGGGGGCTCGATCGATGGAATCGACGAAATGCAGGTCCTTGCCACATTAAAGAACAATAATCCGAATGCAGAAGTGCTGTGCATTGCGCTGCCTGCGAGCACATACGGCCAGTTCAGCGGCGGCTTGATTCCGCCGATCCAAGTGGTGGGTATCGTCAATGCCAATGCCAAAGATCCGGCAGCCGTTATGAAGTATATCGATTTCCTATCGGATAAAGCGAGCATGACCAAGTTGGCTTATGGAGATGATGGAACCGATCATACGCTGACCGAGGCCGGTTTTCCGGCACTTAAACAGCTTGATAATCCAAAGTTCTCTTGGACAAATGACGTTAATTTATTGTATTCGCCGGCCTTCTTCGGGAGCGTGCCTGCTTATATCAATTCCCTGAACCTTGATAATCCGATAGAAAAGACATGGCTGGAGCTATACGGGCAAGCAACGGAAAATTACTTGAGTCCGGACCGTCCTTACCCGGGATTTACATTCCTTGAGTTTAGGCCTGTGCTGCCCAAAGAGCTGCAGACCATCTCCTCTACCGTAAACGGGCAGATCGATAATATTTTGAAGAAAGCGATCGTCAGCGGCGATTCCTACACCGCGGATCAAGCGATTGCCGATGCGCAACATGCATGGAAGCAGGTCGGAGGCGAACAAATCGACGATTGGTGGAAGGATTGGTATAATGCAAATAAAGACACGGCTTATTTAACCAAAGATTTATATACGAAGTAAGATCGTTCAACATCCAAACGATGGGCAGGGGGATAAAGAATGAAGCGCAATAAGTGGTTTTATCGGTTGTTGTTCTCTTATCTCCCGATCGTGCTCTTTGTTGTTTCGGGTTTGATTATCTCTTGTTTTCTGTTCATCGTGAAGCTATCGCAGGAAGAGGCGGGACGCGCCAATGCGATGTTCGCACAGACCGTGATGCAATCCGTGGACCAGTCGTTGCAGACAATTGACAGCGTTATCATGCAAGGGATTCAGACGGATGAAGTGTTCTCCGCTTTCTTTAACGAGAAGGGGACGGCGAATTCGTATTTCCTGAATTACGAAATGGGCGAGAAGTTGAGGGGATGGATGGATTCCAATCCGTGGATTTCGTCTATCTATGTCGTGCGATGGTCCGATCGCCTGCTGCTAGCGCAGGACGGCTTGGCCAATTTGGATGGATTTACGGACGAGGCGTTCATCAAAGAAGCTCAGAGCGCAAGGAACCATCTCAATTGGACCGGCAGACAGGACCCGTTCGCGCCGCATGATCCGTCGCAAAAGGTGGTTAGCCTTGTACGCAAGGCTCCGCTGGAGCACGGCAGCCAGGGGGTGGTCGTCGTCAATATTCGGTCCCAGGCCATTGCCGGGTCGATTGAAGAAAAGACGGCCTTGAAGTTAGGTTTTATCGCGATCCATAGGCAAGGGGACATGCTGCTCGATACGAGCGAAAGATCTAAGGAGAAGGCTAAGAACAATCATGTGCAGCTGGCAAGTGTCACATCGCCTTATACGGGATGGACATTTGAAAGCGGTATCAAGCAAGGGAATATGATCAGCTACGCTTCTGCCTTTTCATACTTATGGATCATTCTGGGATCGTTGGTCACCGTAGTTGGCGTGATTTGGGTGGTATATGCGACGCGCAGAAATTACAAGCCGATCGAATCGATTATCACTCGCATTCGAATGAATGCTCCCAGCAAGAAAGACGAATTTGCCGAAGTTCGGCATATGGACGAATTCGGGTTTATCGAATCCACGTTCGGAAATATGGCGGAGGAGCTAGGCAAGTTCCGGGAGCAGTCGGCAAAGGATGATGTCATCAAGCGCAAGCATGTGTTTCAAAAGATCATGAGCGATGACGTCACAGGTGAGGTCGAACAATTACTTTCGGAATTGAAGGACGGACACTTGTTGATCCAGTCCAAGCAGTTTCAATTCTCGATCGCCGAGATCGACCGTTTCCACCAGTTCGACAGTCGATACTCGGCGTCGGATCAGTATTTGCTAAGGTACGCCGTGACCAAAGTGATTCAGGAGATTGCAGAGTATTATCCATTCGGCATCTATTGCGAATGGATGTCGCAAACAAGGCTGATCCTCCTATTTAGCCTCGGCGAATCCGATTCGTGCAACATGTCCGAGACAGTGAACGGATTTTGGCGGGAAATGCTCGATTGGATGGAACGGTTTATGACGTTCAGCATTACCGTCGGCATAGGTCGCGAAGTGTTTTATATTCGCGATTTGAAAAGATCCTATCGGGATGCCGAGGAGATTTTGCGATATAAGTGGCTGCTTGAAGACCGCAAAATCATCTCGCGCGAAGATGTCGAGGGGAAATCAGGGAAGGTTTATTACGAATACCAGCATCTTGTCCATGCTCTCGCCGACTCGTTCAGAGTAGGCGACGCGAAGTGGGAGAACACCTTCGAGCGGCTGTTCAGCGAAGTGAAAGGGGCTATTTTAACCGCGGAAGATATGGTGAATTTACTGAATTACCTGCTCTTTGAGCTGGATAGAGAACTATCCTACTTAGATATGGAGTCCATCGAATCTTTGAAAGAAAACAGCTTGTCCCATATACGCGAAGAGATTTACATCATTGAGTCTGTTACGGATACCCAGGAAAATTTAAAGAACATCCTCTTGACCTTATTTAATGATATTCAAGGCATGCGGGAAAATCATAGCAACCATGAGACGGTTCGTGACATTAGAAGTTATATCGAAATGAATTATCATGATTCGAACCTATCTTTGACCTCGATTAGCGATAAATTCGGCATGAGCGGAAATTATTTAAGCCGCCTCTTCAAGGAAGAATTCGGGGAAAGCTTCGTCAGTTATTTAATTTATTTTCGCATGGAGAAAGCCAAACAATATTTGAAGGCAACCGCGGAACCCATTCAACATATTGCTAACTTGGTCGGGTACACCCATTCGGTTTCCTTTAACCGCGTATTTAAGAAACTCGAAGGCAAAACGCCGGGGGAATACCGGAGTATGAATGTGAAATAACCATAATAGTCACATCTAATCATGAAGGAGCGGGATAGGAATGAATCTTGCAGGAATAGATAAGAACTGGGTAATTGAGAGGATCGAATTCGCTAAGCTTCACGGGGAGCGGGCGCGCAGTGCCGGGGCAAACGCCAGACTAGGCATTCATGGCACGGCCTGCGAAGTGAGCCTGGTCCGGATCACCATTGACGGCCAAACGGCATATGGCGCATCGCGCATCACGGCAGAGCAGGCGAGAACGCTTGTCGGGAAGCCTATTCGCGACTTATTCGACGATAAGGGGAAAATACTTGAGCCTTATCGCATCTGTCTCGAATTTCCGTTACTCGATTGGTTGGGGCGTAGATGGAACCAGCCGGTGTATGAAATGTATAATGGGGCGAGCAGCCAAACGCAAAACGGGCTGGCCGTTCCATGCTATGATACTTCTCTTTATTTTGACGATTTGCATCTAACCAATGACAAGGATGCGGTCGCGCTCATTCAGGAAGAAGCGAAACAAGGCTACGCGAAGGGACATCGTCATTTTAAAATAAAAGTAGGACGCGGCGGGATGCATATGCCGCTGATGGAAGGGACTAGACGGGACATCGCGATCGTGGAGGGCGTAAGGGAAGTGGCTGGCCCGGAAGGAAAGCTGATGATCGATGCCAACAATGCGTATAATCTTAACCTGACAAAAGAAGTTCTGACCGCTTTATCGGATATTGATCTGTATTGGATCGAAGAAGCCTTCCACGAAGATGACGAATTGTATAAAGATTTGAAGTCGTGGCTGAAGCAACGTAATCAGAACGTGCTAATCGCGGACGGAGAAGGGTATGCCTCCCCCCGATTGGTTGACTGGGCTATACAGGGGAGAGTCGACGTGTTGCAATACGATATTATCCATCCCGGCTTTACCCACTGGCTGGAGCTTGGCGCAAAGCTGGATGAGCATGCCTTGTTGACTGCGCCGCACTGTTATGGCAATGCTTATGGCATATACGCAACGGGACATCTGTCTGCCAGCATCAAAGGTTTTCAGTTCGTGGAATGGGATGACATCACGATCGAAGGAATGGACGCTAGCGCGTATTCCGTGCGAGACGGAATGTTCTATGTTCCTGCAAAAGCAGGATTCGGACTGGAGTTTGATAATGATCGGTTTACCTATCAAGTAACTCAAGGTGGATGGGTGATAGATTAGTTATGTAGGATTGAATGGTTGCGGGGTAGTGTTTTTTTGTAAGTTGTACGGTTGGGAGAAGGGGCTGTCCGGAAAGTCAGAAAGCTGACTGCTGGAAGCCCCTGTTTGTATAGCCTGTGTCGGCAAAGAAAACTCAGCAAGTTACTCCAGATGTGGAATAAAGCAGTGCGTAACCGTTGGACGCTGATGAAGGTTGTAAAATTAATTGAACTGGTTTTCCGGAGTCAATTGAACATTGTAGCCAAGCTTCATTTAACTATTTTCATGTGGTCTTTCTTCATCTCCATAGACGTAGCGTCCGGGGCATTTTTGGTATAGCTATTATGATCGCCAAAGTAGGTTTTTTACAATCTACTATAAGCAGCATGCATCCGGCTCGCTACTTTCCTACAAATGCAGCAAGAAAAAAAGTTGGTCGGATAACATTACGTTTTTCCGCCCAACTTTTTATTTTAAGGACTTATTGAATAGCCCCTATTTTGTTTCATTGTATATCACCTCGCCTTTTGCTTGGCACCATGTGAGCCGACCACGTATCTGATAATTAGATGTTTAATAGAATCCAGGTGATCGGTATGGCTGAATTAAAAGCTCTTCGTCAGCCTGACTTTGTGAAGATCAGTTGGACAAGAAATCCGCTTGTTCCCGGCTCTGCACGCCGAATCGTTTCTGTTCGCGTCATTGGCAGCGCTGAGCTTTGCAAAGCTACTTTGGTAACGATTGGACTGCTAATTACTGCTTTGAGTTGCCTGTTGGACGATTTTCAAAATCATGTACCAGAAAAAAACGTCAAATGTTAGTTGTTATTTGCTGCTGCAGCGATTTTGGAATGTGTATGCTGGGGAGGAGCGGCTGGAGCTGCTCCTAATATATTGATAGTTATTAATTTTATAAGCAAGGAACATCTTAGTGAAAGCATGAAGGCACTTCGATCAGTTTCAATTTTAGAAAGTGAGGTTACAAAAGCGCTCTGGGCTAAAGGATTACGATTTTACGATTCAGAAAGAACAGAAGGGCATGTTAGGCAAGCCGGCTAAACACTGATGCAGGTTAAAACTTATGCAGTGTTTAGGAACATGAAGTTAAACATAGTGTTTAGGATGCTTTTAATACAATAGCTGCTGTCATAGAACGATCAAAAAAAGTATGGTTGTTGTATCTAAATCTTCCACTAAATATTTTACTATTATTCAGTAAATTATTTAATAATTATTTAATAATATTGTCAAACATAGCATAGATATCATCGGTTTTAATCAATGAATGTAAACCGTCTACTGCACGTTCAGGGATCAAGTTTACATTAACAATAGAATGGGTTGTAGCAGCTCTAAAAGCAATCTCATCTGCTTGATTATGTTTTACATTTGATGCTAAATGATACTGGAAATTCATGGTGTTATTCCAATATCGCATTTTTAGATGAGCATATAAAGACTTGAATATATTACCCTCATGTATAAATTGATTACGTCGGTCAGGCCGTAACGAAGTAGTTAATCCAATTCCTGCTAGGACTGAATCCCAGGGGCATTTTCCTTGAAGGTTATTGTATAATAGGTTTATATTGTGAATATTTTCGATTGATAGATCACTTATTTTATAATTAGAATCAACCAGCGATTTAATGTTTTTATGATTTATTATTAATAAATCGGGGTTTGAAGAAACTTGACTAACACAATTATGTTGTTCAAGCACCATTTCTAAAGTATCAAGCATTTCTTGTGTTTCAGAAAGATAAACACTTCGAAAATCATAGGTTTTTATATTGGGCATTTTTACAATGTGATACTCTGGTACTCCTCTATCAATTCTATAGTTCCATGCAGTTGCAGCGACAATCAATTCAAACCAACTTCCACGGGCGTTAGAAAATGCTGAACTAGCAGGCGGTGCCCAACCGTTTTTACTGACCGATAAACGAACATGTTCTTCTAGATCATCCAAGCATTCTCCTATATTACCATTTGGAACAGAATTAGAGTAAACTTCTGATAATGTAACAATAGGTTTAATCCTCGTTTTTGTCTGATTTCCATCCGTAAATAATTCCACTGAATTACTTGCGATAGTACTATTCATCTTTTTTAATACCCCCTTTAAAAGTGCTCTCTAATTTGAATATTTCTCCTGCTATATTAATCAATGTTTCTTGTCCACTTTTAGATAGGTGTTGATATCTATCAAGAATTAGATTCATGTTTTCGTTATTGCTGCTAAATAATTGTTCGGGTTTAATTTCAAGTGCCTTGGAAATGAAGAATAATGTCTTTATTTTTGTACTGCCTCTTCCTTGTTCAATTTTTTGAATTTGTTCAAGAGATAAGCCAACTTTCTCGGATAAGGCACTTTGCGTTAATTTTCGAATTGATCTAAATTTTTTTATGCTGATTCCTATTTCCTTAATCTCATCATCTAATGAGTTATCCATATGCCCACCTCGCATTTCCAATATAGTCCAAATATGACGGGTATAAAAGATTCTTATAATTAGTAGTTAATTTATTTTTGCATTACTTTTAATAATGTTTTACACTTATTAAGTGAAGGAATAGCTTGAAATTCCGACGGGCGTATCTAGGGTTCTCGAAAATGGAAAAGAATATACGTTCGTATTGGTATATGAAAAAACAAAGTTAAACAGTATAATTAGACAGTAAACTAAATGAAGTGAGGCATATCAAACGTGGAAAACAAACCGCATATATTTTCTTTTTTTTCTGGTGCAGGTTTTTTAGATCTAGGATTTGAACATTCTAATTTTGAAATAGCTTTTGTAAATGAGTTTCATGAGCCTTTTTGTAAGGCATACGAGTATTCAAGAGAGAAATTAGAAATTGATGAACCAGTGTACGGCTGCCATAATACTGATGTAATAACTTACACGGTTGAACCGGAAAAGACTAAACTCTCAAACTTTATAAAAGAATCACGAAAAAGTGATAACACTATTGGTTTTATTGGCGGGCCACCTTGTCCTGATTTTTCAGTAGGTGGTAAAAATAAAGGTAGTGAAGGCGAGAATGGGAGACTTACAGCTACTTATGTGGATTTAATATGTCAACAACAGCCAGACTTTTTTGTATTGGAAAATGTTAAAGGATTGTGGAGGACAAAAAAACATCGAATATTTTATGACAGTATACTCGATAAACTTAAACAGTCTGGATATATTATGACTGATCGAGTAATTAACGCACTAGAATATGGTGTTGCTCAACATAGGGAGAGAATAATATTATTTGGTATTAATCAAAGCTATTTAGAATCTCGAAACCTATCTATTGATACAGAACAGTTGAAAAATTGCTTCCCTTGGGATAAGAACACTAAATATTCAATGGATGAAATAAAATCATATTCTTGGCCTGAACAAGCTGATTTCGAAGAAAATAGCGAGTTGAAAATTCCAAATGGAATTCCAGAGGAATTAACGGTGGAGTATTGGTTTAAGAAAAATATTGTTGATAGTCATCCTAACAACAAAGCTTTTACTCCAAAAGCGGCACTTCCGAGATTTAAAGTTATACCTGAAGGAGATGACTCTAAAAAATCATATAAACGTCTCCATAGGTGGAGATACTCTCCTACTGCCGCTTATGGGAATAATGAAGTTCATCTTCACCCATATAAAGCAAGAAGGTTGACAATATCTGAGGCATTGGCTATTCAATCTCTGCCTAAAGAATTTGAATTACCTGAGACAATTACACTATCTAATGCATTTAAAACAGTAGGTAATGGAGTTCCGTATTTAGCTGCAAAAGGTATTGCAAATACAATCATGGATTTTCTTCAAGATATAAATACAACAGAGACCGTTAATTAATATTAGCGGCTCTTTTTTTTGTTGAAATCAGACTGGTATAATGTGGTGAAATCTACGGCTATACTTGTATAATAAAGGAGTTATATATATTGAATTATCTATTTAATTATTCCGTGAAAGGAGTAAATTTATATGGCATCAGTACAGAATAGCAATTCTATTCCGATTCTATCTTTTTTCACGGGAGCGGGATTTTTGGATATAGGATTTATGCAAGCAGGATTTAAAACAATATGGAGTAATGAATATAACATTAATTTTGCAAAAGGATACGCCTCAGGAGTTTCAAGCATGACCGGTGAAGAACATAAAATATCTAATATGACTTCAATAATTGATTTAGGTCCAAACCAAATTGCTAAAGAAGCTTTCCCAGAGGGAAAGCTTCCAGAATTATTTGGTATAGTAGGTGGCCCGCCATGCCCTGATTTTTCTGTTGGCGGAAAAAACCGTGGACATTTAGGTGAAAAAGCTGATAGAGGAAGATTATCACAAGTTTATGTGAGTAGGATATTAGAACTACAACCAACCTTTTTTCTATTTGAAAATGTTCCTGGATTATTAAGAAATGGAAAACACAGGGAGTTCTTTAACCACCTAAAACTTCAGTTATCTACGGATTATTTAGTAGAATTTAATATTCTTAATGCTTTAGAGTTTGGTGTTCCTCAAGATAGAGAAAGGGTATTTATGGTAGGTATAAAAAAGAAATGGTTTAAGAAACAACTTGGTATTAGAAATATCCCAAGAGAGTACGAATGGTTTAAATGGCCTGTAGATCAGAGGTATAAAGATGCAAAAAAACGCTTCAATTGGCCTTCAATATCACCTTACGGTATGAGCCCTCAACAACCAATGGATATTCCAGAAGAACTTATGGTTGGTACATATATATGCGATCTGGAAAAACTTAAATCATTACCAAATGGACTAGATGGATTAAAGCCTAAAAGTGATAAATATACAGTCATTTCCGAAGGTGATGTTTCTAGAAAAAGTTTTAAAAGATTGCATCGATGGAGGTACAGCCCAACGGCTGCATATGGAAATAATGAAGTTCATCTTCATCCAGTTGAACCTCGACGAATATCTGTTAGAGAGGCATTAAGAATTCAGAGTGTACCTGACACTTATATACTTCCTGTAGAGATGCCGATTACACATAAATTTAAAACAATTGGTAATGGAGTACCAATAAAATTAGCGTTCGTAGTAGCCACAGCAATTCGAAATATGCTTGAAATTAAGGAGGGGCCAAATGACACATACTGAACTTTTTTTTGATTTTACACCAGATCCTAAGGTACTCATAGCATTGACGCATACACCAATGTTACCTTTAGATTCGTTATGCGAGCTCATAGATAATTCAATAGATTCATTTCAAGCGGCAAAACTTACTGGAGTTAAGCTTGATAACTCATTAATATCCATAGAATTACCAAGAATGTCTGAGCTTAATAGCAAATCCGGACTCATAAGGATTAGAGATAACGGTCCGGGTATGACAGCTGAAATAGCTGAGAAATCTATTAAAGCAGGATTTTCGGGAAATAATCCTTATGATAGCTTAGGGTTGTTTGGAATGGGTTTTAATATATCAACTGGAAAATTTGGACGAGTGACAAGATTAATGACAGCACGCAAACTCGATAACAAGGCTGTTGACGTCATCATAGATCTGGACTATATAAATCAAAGTAAAGATTATCAATTACCGATATTTATTATTGATAAACCTCAAGTATTACAACATGGCACAGTAATAGAGATTAGTGAATGGTGGCCTGAAGGTAATGCTAATAGCCAGTTTGTAAAACGACTGGTACAATATGGACTCCCAAAAGTAAGAGCTGAATTAGGTAGACGATATGCATCAGTATTATCTAAAAGAGAAATTAGAATATTGGTTAATGGAGAGCCCTGTGAACCATTTGAACATTGTGCATGGGATGCCGGACGTTATGTTGAACGTAAAGGGAATGGGAAAATACAGGCAAGATATGATTTTGATCACGTCATTGGTGTTCAAAGAAGGTGTGGAAACTGCACTGCCCTTGTTCCCAGTGATAGAAATGAATGTCCAGCTTGTAAGTCATCAAGTATCCGAAGTGTTGAAGAAAAAGTAAGAGGTTGGGTTGGGATTCAAAGATTTGATGATAGTACTGAATATGGAATAGATTTAATTCGTAATGGACGAGCAATTAGAATTGCTGAAAAATCGGCGTTTTTTGAGTTCGTGGATGAATTTAAAAAAACGATTAAAGATTATCCTATCGATGGGCAATTTGGGAGAATTATAGGTGAAGTACATTTAAATCATGTCCCGGTAGACTTCCTTAAACAGGATTTTCAAAGAAGTAGCCCGGAATGGCAAAGAGCAATTAGTTACTTGCGTGGGGATAGTTCCTTGCAACCAAACCAACCGGGTGCTGACATGAATGATAGTTATATTTATAAACTATTTCAAGGCTTTCGTAGAGTGAGGAAACCTGGAAAAACTGATCTTTATATGGGATTTTGGGATAAAGAAGCCAACGAACAAAAACGAATTGCAAGAGATGTTGAAAAAGATTATTACGAAAAGTTTCTTAAAAGACTTCCTGGATATTACGATGACTCTGAGTGGTGGAAGCTAGTAGAGCAAGCTGATTCCCCACCTCTTGAAGAGCTTGTTGAATGTCCATCTTGTACTGCACAAAACTTACAAGAACATGATACATGTTCAGTATGCAGTTTCGTTCTAATAGGCAAGCTATGTATTAATCCGGACTGCAAACATGAAATACCAAAATCCGCTAAATCCTGTCCAGAATGCGGCTTGTCACAGCTACCTACAATAGAAGAACCCTGGGGATGTCAGGTTTGTGGTACTAAGAACAGGGCTACTGAAAAGAATTGCACATCGTGTAATGAGGAAAAAGGAACAGAAAATACAGTTTCTCAAGATTTCCTTTCAAAAAACGCGAACAAGTCCGATGACCTGTCCATACCAGGATGTTCTATTCTGTTGGCTGATGGCACATATAGTTCACCTGTGAATGTAAATGTATATATTACTCATCTTTCAATAAAAGCAAATCAATTAAAAGATGGAGTTCCCCTAATTACATTTAAAGGTGAAGAAATAGATATCTATTTAGATAAGACCCACAAAGTATTCAAGTCATTCCGGATCCGGCCGGAGCAAATGATAGCTGCGGAAGTTGCACTTTATATCTATGATATGAATAGAAGACTTTCTGGAAAACAATATCAGGGGCAACACACGCTTTCCAATATTGAGTGGCTGATTTTGAATAGCAGGTGGTCGGATAAGCTCGAGGACAGTCCCGAGAAAATCAGGGAAGATATTATTATGTTCTTTGCCCAGCTAAAAGAAAAATTGCCGACACTTATTAAAGAAATGGCCGTAGATATATTTAATGAAATGACTGAAGAGCAAAAGAAAGCTATGGTTGATAACATGCTTAATCAAAGCGTTGATATCAGTCAGCTTGGTAAAATGAAAGATAACGGGGCATTTCTATTATACGTTGATGAGGATGGAATAACTGATATTTTTAAAAAATACCCATTTATATTCTTTGATGGCGGAGTATGGGATATTTCATATTCCAATTCAGTAGAACTAACAGGAACTATTTTACTACAGGCACAAGTAAGAATTCGGAACATTTACCTAAACTGTTTAAATGATATTGCGAATTATATAAACTACCGTTCCACCGAGACAGGTATTACTCAAAAAACACGGTTGTCTTTGGATTTCCTGCAGCAAAAGGTGATTAAGTGAGAGTTTTTATCAGTGAAGAGAATCTAAGATTCGGCACTTGGCAAGCATTTGAAAGAATAGTTTCACGCTTATTAGCTCATGAAGGTTTTGAAGGTATAAGACTTGTTGGCCAATCCGGTGACCGCGGGGCAGACGTTCTTGCACACCGGGCTGGTAAGCGGTGGCTATTCCAAATGAAACACTGGAAAAACAAAGTAGGCTTGGATGTTGCAGATCAAACATTGGAGGCTATGAGGATATATAGAGCACAAGTGCCGGTAATTGTGGCATTGAACGGCTTTGATGAAAAGCTGAAAGAACATCAAAGAGCTCTTATGAGCAGAGGAGTCCCGCTTCAGTTATGGGATACAAAGGCTCTAATTTCTAGGGCTGAAAAACTTCCGGAGATGTGCTTATTGGACAGAAACCCGCGGGAATATCAGGAGCAGGCTATCCGTTCGACGATACAAGCGTATAACGAAGAGAAAAAAAGAGCTCTTGTGGTAATGGCTACCGGAATGGGCAAAACTTTCGTGGCATGCGAGATGGTTAAACGTATTAATGCTATATCCCCATTGCGGATTCTTGTAATAGCTCATACGAATGAACTTGTTTATCAGATAGAGAAAGCTTTTTGGCCCTTTTTATCTAAACACCAGGAAACTGCAGTATGGAATGGTTATGAGCAACCAAGCCGAGAACGTTTGGAAAAGAGTAATGCTGTGTTCGTATGTCTGAATACTATTTCCGATTACGTTCAACAGGAAAAAGAACTCCCGCATTTTGATTTAATTATTATTGATGAATGTCATCATGTAGGTGGGCAAATGTATAATGCTGTGTTACACACTACAAGGGCAGGTTCAGAAAACGGCCCTTTTCTTCTAGGGTTAACAGCAACACCTTGGCGACCTGATGATATTGACCTCACTGATTATTTTGGTGAACCTCTAGTACGCGTAGACATTGTTACCGGTTTACGAAATGGATTTTTATCAAATGTCGATTATAGAATGTATACGGATAATATAAATTGGGAAGCGTTGGGCGATTTAAAAGGGAAAAAATTTTCGCCGCGGCAGATAAATAGGACATTATTTATAACTGAATGGGACGATGCTGTTGTAATTGAACTTAAGAAGGTGTGGCAAGAACAGCACAAACCGAGGGCCATAGTTTTTTGCGGTACGATCGATCACGCAATCACAATGAGGGACCGCATTAATTCTCTTGGTTTTTGCAATGCGTCGGCGATATATTCCCAAACTTCTACAGGGCGCACAATGGACCCGGCAGAACGTAACCGCATACTTTGTGATTTTCAAGACGGAGCTATCGATGTATTATGTGCGGTTGATATCTTAAATGAAGGTGTTGATGTACCGGATGTTAACATTATTGTGTTTCAGAGGGTAACCCATAGCCGAAGAATATTTATCCAGCAGTTAGGTAGAGGATTAAGATTGTCTAAAGATAAGGAAAAGGTCATTGTTCTTGATTTTGTGTCTGATATACGAAGATTCGCTGCAGGTATCGATTTGAAAGATGGCCTCTCTGAAGATGGACCCGCTCCGGGTAATCCGATGAGGATCAGTTTGCCGCATAAGGTGACTTTCAGGAAAGCCGGAGAAGAAGATCCGAGAACTGAATCTTTCATGAGGCAATGGCTTGAAGATGTGGCTGCAGTCGAAGGAGCAGGTGAGGATACAAGTGTACTTAAATTTCCGCCGGAATTACCAGGAGGACGAAAATGACATTCAATGAAGTGATTAATGATATCGAGAAGATGGTAGGCTTAGAAATAGAAAGTATTAAGCCAGGTGCGAACATTACTCTGACTGGGATAGACAGAGCGGCAAAAAGAGTCGAGTTGATTACATCCTCAGGTAAAGAGAAAACTAGGCCATTTAGTGAGTTGGAAAAAATATGGGTTAAGCTATGTTCTTCACCGGCTGTACACGTCGATAGTGTTCTTGGAGGTTCCGGGTCAAGCAGGAATCAGCCGGAAACCGTAATGGCTAACTTGCCATACATAGAGTGGTTTTTTATGGACGGCAAAAAACATCTTGCTTTGATTAAAGAACCGACGCACGATTATGGGACGCTTTTAAAGATGGATGAGGTTACTGCAATTGAGATAAAAGATAAGTTGAACAATCTAGATAATACTGCTTGTGAAGTTGTAGTAATCACTGATGATATTAAAGTATCTGCAGGTGCTTATGAAAAGATCTCAGGAGTGCCAGTAAGTCCAGTTTCTCCGGGGGTATACGAGCAATATATGGATAAAGTAAGATTTATCTTTGTTTCTAAAAGCAGTGTAAAGGAAACAATAAACTCCGGAACATATGTAATAACAAGGGGTAATATTACTGGCATAGGACAAATCATTAACATAGATAGCAGGCAATTTGAAGTTTTTTTACAAGGAGACTTAAAATTTCTACTTCCATTATAGTTTGTATTATAAATAAAGTGTGGTCGTATGAAGAAAAGTAATGACGTGCCAAAAGTATTCTTATCTTACAGTTGCTCCTCTTTGCAACATGAACAATGGGTAATGAACTTAGCAGCCAGACTACGCAATGATGCTGGGTAATGTACTAGATTTTATATCGCAAAGAAAACATGAGAAGATATTGCTGAGACAGAGTCTGACTCCTCGGCATCTAGTTTAACGGAGTACTTTGAAGAAGCATCTTTTTCTGACGAAACCAATTATAAGCATAGCATTAAGTATATAAGTCTTAGTGGACTCTTGCCAAATAAATATGATTTAGGATCTTGTCTTGTCTCGATTGCGGATACGGGAGTCTCAGGTTGTCTATTTATGTTAAATAGTAAAGATATAATACATACATTGTTCACTGTTTTGTGTACGGATCCAAAAGATTTTAAGCGGGGTTTCATAGTTGGTTATAGCGAAATGAGCCGAAATTATGTCATACAATTTCCAAGTAACCGTTTTAGTCTTAGATCTGAACAAGTAGAAGAGTTGTGTAAAATAATAGACGACTTTTTCCCTTATTACTTAAAAGCTTATAGGCAAGAGCATTTCTCAAAATCTCAGTTTATAGGAACAGTTAAAGAACTACATGATCTAGTTCAGGAGACCCGAATTTTCTATAATGTGTATGATTCAGTAACCCCCAGTGGTGATGTAATAAAAGCCTATGATGCCTTAAATTTAACTTTAATTCGATCAAAACTAAGTGATGATGTGTTTCACTATGTTTCCTCAAAACTTCCATTTGATGGACTAACTAAAGAAAACATATTTATTATGATTCAAAAACGACGAAATCTAATTACAGAAAATTTTCTTCACAATCATGAACTCGATATGATCCCGCTTTCCTTAGTAGTGCTGTTAAAAGAGTGTAAGAGCTTGTTAACACATAGTGAATTAAAGAAATAGCAAATTTGTTGAGAAACTTAGAAGATTTGACAGACTTATTTGAGACAACATTTAAAGGTTGATCCAGTTTTAGAATGGTTTAGTATTGTACGGAGTATTTTTAGTGAAGATTGGGAGGAAAAGATCGAATTCTATTGAATATAGTCTTTAAGATCTAAAAAAATCACGGGCACAACAGACTACATTGTATTACTATTATGCCCTTAAGAAAATTAATTTTCTTTTGTAATTTATCCTGGGGGCTATGCTCCTTTTTTTTATATATGAAACAAGTGAAAGGTAAGGGGAAATGGGAATAAATTTGTATTATAAAGATTCTGGCGGCTGGTTTCCGATGCCAGCTTGGTCCAATTTTTTCATTAATCTTGGAGAAGAACTTGCTAAGAGAAGCAACGAAAATAAAAGGTGGACTGCTGCTCTGTCGTTGCCAACAAAGGCCTATATTGCTCCTTTTATTGGTGTCGGAATAGTATCATCAATTTTCATTAATAGTTCTCCTGATGGTTTGTTAGAAGCCCATTTTCAAACGATAGCTTCTCTTGAACAGTACACTCCTGTCTTGTACAGGAAAAATAAACGGGTATTAAAAGCTGAGTTTTTAGGAGTTGCGGATTATCAAGGGGAACAGAGACTGCTCATAAAGACACAATCAACTCAAGCCGGTGGTTTAACTGAGTATATTTCAAAAAAGAATGCATTAGATGTGCAGATAAACCTCAATCAAAGTTCTCGATTACCAAATAATCAGCGGGGGAGGACTGTTACTATAGAATCCCCGCTGGCAGATACTATTTTTGGAGTCCATTCTAACGCTTTACTAAAGCAATCAGAAACAAAATTATGTTTTGTTGGGGGCAAAGAACAGCTTGAAAGTGAAATGAAAAAGGCTCAATTTGCCGTTCTTGAAGGTAATCAATTTATTAGGGGTACACTTAATGACTTATTGCGCATAAGGCAATTTCAACATACAGTAGATCCATACCAATCCGAATTTGTTTCCTCACAAGCGAGAAACAGTGAGACTGAGCTTAGCTTGAATCCTAGTTCCATAGTAATATACTCTGGATCAAATGGTTATTTGAATTGGATAGAAGATTTTTTGTACAAAAATTCCGTGATAATTCTTGACCGCTCAGAACCACAATTTGAGATTGCAGTTGAAGAGGTCAACAGTCGGTATATTCAAAGTAACCGGATAACTTCTTCAGAATTGGATCTTGGAACAATGCCTGGAGGGATTGAGTTGTTATATTGGGAGGAGGTACTATGAATACTCTGGCCAGTGTCAACAAAATATTTGAGTTAACCAATAATTATAATTTGCGTTTTCATGAAATATCATCGGAACCTCTAGCAAAATATTCTTTATCTTTAAAAACACTTGAATATAAAGTCTTCAATCTGGATGAAGGCGATAATTTACTTAGTGATTTATTAACACATTTCCGAAAATTCAGGTACGTACTTTCAGCAAGCCCACTGCCTTTCTCCGCTCATTCTGATCAAATTAATGAGAAGGATTTAAGCAGGCTGTCACGCCAATGCCAATTGATGTATCCTGGTTTAAAGGACGATATTGATACGGTAATGAAGAATTATGAAGTATTACGAACCTCTACTGAAAAACCTGTACTGGAGTACTTACGAACAACCTTTAAAGATAAAATTGCCACAGGTTTGGTCTTAAAGACTTCAAGCAACTTGAATGCAGTAGAAGAGGCGTTAAAACGTACTTTTATATCAATTAATTCTTTTTCCGTGGTCACGCCTTCAAGACTAAAAAAAGAATTATTTTTTGACAGGCTTATCATTTTGGGTCCAACATATTGGTATCCGGACTATATTTTTCACTGTCCACGCTCTCAAACCATTGAAAATATATATTATGACTGGCAATTGTATCGCACTCCTAGAATGGAGTATTTTACAAAGTCGGAATTTAAGATTTCAACATTGCATCAAGGCTGTAAAATTAATGTAAACAAATCAACTGGTCCTGCCTCTCCAGAAATAATTGAGATAAGTGACCAGATTATAGACTACAAAAATGTTGAAAAAAACTTGTCTGAAAAATCAGTACTTATAACACCGGAATGTGTCAATGCAAAGTTAGTTGGGCTGACAGATGCAAAAGGCATGTTGTTTGAGGATCATTCGCTAAAGAATATTTGGACGGTATCATTACAATCGGACGAACAGGTATCAAAATGTTCTATTAATGAATTGGACACAGACTGTTATTTGCTTATACGTACCGGCACTGGCCGGGATTATATACAAGTAAAAGCCGATGAGTTTCTCGGGATCAAGGCAGTAAAAATACGTGAGCGCCATTCTGCATGGAAAAAAAGGTTGCGTAAATATACTGGTAAATACCATTCTGATAAAATTTGCCGATACCTTCGGAGTCATGGAGGAGTTCGTGCAAACGAGACTAACCTCCGAAATTGGGCTTCAGATGATAATATTAAGCCACGGGAGTATAACGATTTTTTAGCAATTATGAAGCTTATAAAACTTGAAGAGCATGCAGAGAAACTCTGGAAGGAAGCGGATGGCTTATTCCGTGCACATCAGAGAGCTGGCACAGTTATTCGAAACTTGTTAATACAAGAAATTAAAAAATCTAATCTTAGTAAATTGGAATTGGAACAAAAAATGACTTTCAGTTTACCCGATGCTGAAAATGCAACTTTTACAGCATATAAAATTGAATACATAAGTAAAAATGTTTATCAGGTCCAACCCCATCAGCTAAGGGGATTAATTGATTTATTTAATTCAGGGGGACAGTAAAATGAACCAAACGTTAAGTGCAAACTTAAAAAACCGGGATGCGCTCTATGACAGTTTAAAAGAAGAATTCATTGGTCCATCCGTTGCTAATAAAAGCATAACACTAAACACTGATAAAACCGTCTTATTCGGTAAAGCCGAAGAGTTGTATAAGCCATACAAGGACCAAAAAACTGGAGAAGAGATTTTACAACAACCTCCGTCGCGGCGTTATGGTTCCGCAGTATTGTACCCTCTTCGGACTAGGAAAGAAGAAGTCTTAGAGGAAAAAGAAGAAAATAATAATGATCAAAGTCTTGAAGAGAACTTAGTCTTCGAAGAAGCAACAAAAGATTTAGAGATAATAGATAACCATGATGCTATTGACGAAGAAGACACGGAACTAGATATGGTTTCTGCAAATGCTTACCACCAGAGTAGTATGGCCATTAGCTTCAAGGCAGATTTACCATGTGGCAGTCAATTGGTTATTAGTGTTGACGGGGGGAAGTATAGGCCATTATCCGTTAGGGTAAATGGAGAAGAAGAGGGGAAAACACGTAGATGGTGGGTCCGTGTTCCAGTACATTTTGTTGTTAAAGTCGATACGGAAAAGCTTTTAGGTCCAAAAGACATTCTGGAACACGGGGAAATTACATATGCAATTGATAATGATGGGCTGGATATTCAAACGGATATATTATCCCGCCCGTATAAAGATACTGAGCGGTTAGTTACTATAAGCCTGATAAACCGTACCGAAGTTGCCAGGCATATTCCTTTTGAAAGCACTTGTCTTTTTCAGGCTACTTTTAAAGTTCAAGTTGTAACACCTGATCAAAATCAATCAATTTTGCCTTATCCTGAGATGGCAGATCTTAATGCATTGGATGATGAAGAACGTTCCATTGCTTTGTTGTACCGCAAGACTAAAACTTTTGCAGTTGGTCATGGTTGTGCGGCAGACTGGAGTGAGGTTATAAACGACAAAGTCAGTTCTGTACAAACCAGCTTTTTGCCGTCTTATGAAACGAAAAGTATGACACCGGATATAAAAAGAGATGACGGTACTGATATTGTAGTATCCATGAAAGATCTGGCAGGATTAAATCCAAACCAAGACGGCTTTGAGCAATTGGAGGAAATTGTCCACCTTTATGAGAAATGGATTGAAATGCGTTGGAAGGATGCGAAGGATGCGAAGGATGCTAATAAGTTAGATTCTACGTTATATTCAGCGGCTGAAAGGAATCTTCAAGAATGTAATAAATGTGTAAAGCGAATGAGGCAAGGGCTGGAATACCTGAAAAATCCGGATGTATCACGCGCCTTCCGATTAGCCAATCAAGCTATGCTATTACAACAGCTGATTGGCGGATCCTTACGCACGGCAGAGGTCATAGATGAGAAAATTCGTTTTTCATCTCCTTACCTGGCACCGGATTTGACTGCATTGCCGTACAACAAGGGAAAATGGCGTGCTTTTCAAATTGCCTTTATCTTGATGGCTATGGAATCAGCAGCAGAATCCGATTCCCCTGAACGTGAAACTGTTGAATTGATTTTCTTCCCTACAGGCGGTGGTAAAACAGAAGCTTATCTGGGGTTATCCGCGTTTTCCATATTTATGCGAAGGCTAAAGAACAAAGCAGATGCAGGAGTACATGTACTTATGCGTTACACACTGCGTTTGTTGACGGCTGACCAATTCCAAAGAGCCTCCAGACTAATTTGTTCAATGGAATATATACGACGTCAGCATGTAGAAGAATTAGGAAGTGATGAGTTTTCAATTGGTATTTGGCTAGGCGGTGACACGACTCCAAATAGTCATACCAAAGCAAAAAGTCAACTGACAGAATTGAGAAGCGGCAAGAGCAATGTAAACCCTTTTTTGATTACTTCTTGTTCTTGGTGCGGAGCGAAAATGGGAAAGCTTCCATCGAATCATGTTAAGCCTATCGTTGCTAAAGGAAACAAACGGAGCACAAAAAATAAAAATCAATCACAGCCCAATTTCACTGTACATGGTTATAGAGTCTCTGACGGTAAGATTATGATCCATTGTACTGATAACGAATGCCCTTTTAGTGAAAAACTGCCCGTATATGTTGTAGATGAAGACATTTATGAGAAACGGCCTACCTTTATTATTGGAACTATTGACAAGTTTGCCCAGCTTGCATGGAATTCACAGCCTCGTGCTATTTTTGGATTCGGGAAAGACGGATCAAGAATTAGTTCGCCTCCAGGCTTGATTATTCAGGATGAACTGCATCTTATATCCGGTCCATTGGGTTCCATGTCTGGGATTTTCGAAGTTCTTATAGAAGAGCTATGTACAGATTACCGGACTGGTAAAGGGATAAAACCCAAAATTGTTTGTTCAACCGCTACGATCCGCAGGTACCAAAAGCAGATTTTGGACATATATGCCCGTACTGAGGTGGCATTATTCCCGGCACCTGGTTTAGATGTAGATGATTCGTTTTTCGCAACATATGCCCGCGACAAAAACGGGAAATTGATGTCGGGAAGGAAATATGTCGGTTTGAACGCTCCTGGCCTGGGGTCTATGCAAACACTACAGGTGCGTTCATTAACATCCCTTCTTCAAGCTCCAGTTGCAATGAATGAACAAGAAAGAGATCCGTGGTGGACGCTGTTAATCTTTTTTAATAGTTTGAGAGAACTTGGTACTACAGTAACATTGCTTCAATCTGACATACCTAACCATCTAAAAGTGATAAAAAACAGAGAAGATCTGGACTATAAAGAGCTGCGTCATCTAAATAAGATTAAAGAACTTACCTCCCGCTTATCAAGTGACGAAGTAGCTTCAGCAATCAGTGAATTAAAAACAGAAATTGGCTCCGGCAAAGTGACTGACGTTTGCCTAGCCTCAAATATTATTGAGGTAGGTGTAGACATCGACCGTTTATCTCTTATGGCCGTTGTAGGCCAGCCTAAAACGACCGCACAATATATTCAGGTAACAGGTCGTATAGGACGGCGCTGGTATGAAAGACCGGGACTCGTTGTCACTTTGTATAGTGCATCGAAGCCAAGGGACCGCTCTCACTTTGAGAAATTCCGCAGTTACCATGAAAAACTATATGCACAAGTTGAGCCAACAAGCGTTACTTCCTTTTCTCCCGCCGTAGTCGATCGGATGCTCCACGCGGTTATGGTAGGTTACGTGCGCCAGTTCGGCCATATGGATGAGGTTGATTCCCCATCGCCTGTACCTGAAGATCTATTGGTACAACTGCGGGAGATAATATGCAACCGGGTTAAAATAATAGATAAAGAAGAATTGGACAATATTCAGAAGGTTTTTGAGCGCCGCATCTCACAATGGAAAACGTTACGCCCATCCGAATGGTCAAAAAAGAGAAGTGCTGATGACTATCCGTTGCTTTATACCGCTGGGTCTTACGTGGACCCAACAACAAGAAGAATGTCCTGGGCTACACCGAATTCTATGAGAAACGTGGACTCGCAATGTTTAGGGGAAATCAGCACACATTACGTGCTTCAAGAGATGGAGGAACTGGAATCATGAGATACCCGATCCGTAGAGCTCAGTTAATCTCCCCCTTTGGTACAGGAGCGATGTCTATATCTAAAAATGGTACATCGGCTGTATGCAGCGGACTCGATCATTGGTTTAAAGATCGCCATGGGAAAATGGACTTTACCGATTTGTCCCAATATAAAATCCAAGAGTGGCGTTTGGAACGGATGTTGGAAGTAAGTCATTTCCGGCTTCCGCCGGACTTTAGGACAAGAAGCAGCGATGATAATAACATGAATATGTTTTTGTCCGTCCCCTTTCTACGCTTTCCTAAATGGCATTATTGCCCGTTTTGTGGCCAAATGCAGGAACTGGAGTATCATCGGAGAAGCAATGAACTTTGTCAAGGCTGTGAACAAAAAGGTTATAAGAACTACCTGGTTCAAGCGCCATTCATTGCAATTTGTGAAAAGGGACATTTACAAGATTTCCCCTGGCGGGAGTGGGTTCACCGACAAAAGAATCCATCGTGCACACAGACATTGTATTTGGTGAGCACAGGCGGAGGGGCACTTACATCTATGCAAGTAAAATGTGAGTGTGGGATTGAACCGAGAATGCTTCATGGCGTAACCTCTGCAGATGAGGAAGGTACGGAACTAAGCAGATCATTGAGTGGTGATGGTTCAGAATTCTTTTGTCAAGGCAAACGACCGTGGCTCGGTAATGATGAAGGGGAAGAATGCAGCTGTCATCTTAGAGCCTCATTGAGAAGTGCATCTAATGTTTACTTTGCTCAAGTACGCAGTGCCATTTTTATTCCCGGCAACAGTAATAAACAGATTTCCGCTCTGTTGTCCTTTTTCGAAAAATCTCAAGTTTTGAGCATCATAAATCTAGCCAAGCGTGCAAACTTGAGTTTAGATGAAACGGTCATGGAGTTAAAAGAACAATTCCTGTTAGAATTAAATGGGTACTCTGATTCGGATATACGGCGGGCGTTGCTTGCAAGGGACTCGCGGGATACCGGTCAAGAAGCGGAGGATGAACTGCCTAATGATATGGAGGCTATTCTCCGACAAGAGGAGTATGAAGTACTAAACGGGGAAATAAATCAGGAAGAATTGAAAATTAAGCCTGTTGATCTTGAATTATTCGAACGTAATATTTTCGATGTATCCAGGTATTTCTCGAATATTCATTTAATAGAAAAATTAAAAGAAACACGGGTATTAACAGGATTTAACCGTGTATTTAACGATCAGCAAAACGATATAGAAGATATGAAATCAATGATCTGGCGTAATCAGCCTACTGACTTTAATGATGATTGGCTTCCAGCGTATGTGGTGTACGGTGAAGGGATTTTCTTTAATTTCAGTGAAGAGGCTGTCAGAGAGTGGGAGCAAAGAGAACAGGTAAAAGGAAGGGTTCAGCCCCTGAGTGAGAGATATCGGCATTTAGTAGCGAATCGTCGTACTAGAGAGAAAAAAATAAGTCCTCGGTTCGTCATGGCCCATACTTTTGCACATTTACTTATAAACCAGCTCGTTTTCGAGTGTGGGTACAGTTCTTCATCGTTAAGGGAAAGATTATATGTTTCAGATAATGAAGCAAATCCGATGTGCGGTGTTCTTATTTATACCGCAGCGGGAGATTCGGATGGAACTATGGGCGGATTGGTTCGAATGGGTAGGCCTGGTTATCTTGAAGCGGTTATCCTCAAAGCATTTATTAATGCTGGATGGTGCTCTACTGACCCGGTTTGTACAGAAATTGGCTTGCAAGGCCCAGACTCCTGTAATTTAGCTGCTTGCCACAGCTGCTCACTGGTGCCAGAAACAGCTTGTGAAGAGTTCAACCGCTTTTTGGATAGAGGATTAGTTGTTCCATTGCACGGTGTCGATCCATTAACGGCTTTCTTTAATTAAACAATTAACTGTAATCAAGGAGGGACTTTAATAGTCACCTCTTTTTTTGTAGTAACGATCGTACAACGTTCAGTAGCAAGAAAGTAGAACAGTTAATTTAAAATCAGCTCAATTATCATGTGAACAAATAGTTGGACATTAGAGCAAACAGATGCAGTGTATCAAGGATAGGTGAGTTTATGAGTCT
Source organism: Paenibacillus sp. 2TAB23 (assembly GCF_052115165.1). Lineage (NCBI taxonomy): Bacteria > Bacillati > Bacillota > Bacilli > Caryophanales > Paenibacillaceae > Paenibacillus > Paenibacillus sp. 2TAB23. Next base: position 22,343 of record NZ_JBFRGD010000024.1, on the reverse strand, counting down.
GTTAAATGAATTTGAAGATTGGTTAGTTTCCAAGGACAAAAAATCTGGGAACACATTAAGTGCGAGTTCAGCTTATAAATATGCCCGGGCTATAAAAACTATCTCAGATGATATGATCAAAATAGGGCTCTTAGAAAAAAAATTTTATGTAAATAATTCTATGCAAGAATTAAAAAAGGACATCGAACGAATTAAGAATAATGATTTCTTTTTTAGCAAAAACAATATCGGCCACAATATGTATAGTGTGGCTCTTGATCATTATTTAAGCTTTTTACAAGAAAGAGAATTATTTCTCTAGAGGGAAACTCTGCAAAAAAAAAGCAAAGTAAACTTCTACCGGGAAAAATATTAGGTTTAGAAAAAAGCATTCCGTTTCCTCGTATGCTTATAGCCTACTATTCAATGGATCTCCGATTTACGGTACTCCAAAGCTGTCGAAGACAGTAATGATTGCAGTGACACCCAATCTGACGAGCTTAACTGTTACCGGAAAATATACCATTTGGTTCTCTGTACGCAGGATTACAATGCCTCGACGAAGTTAATGAAGTGGCGCTTTACGAATCAAACAGATTGGAGTCAAAGAATCCATTAAGATTCTCCTATTCCCTTCTGCTTTACGCTTTCGAGTGCCCTCTTTCAAATTGCCAATCATCAAGCAAAAGGAGGCTCCCACATCTTTTTCCTCCACCCGATCGTGTCCCCGGTTACCTGCAGTCGTTCATCTAACGTGACATCCATCCCGAAGGGGAGATTATGCCCATGTCGAAAACGGATGTCGCGCAGCTCGACAAGGTACCCGTTCTGAAGCTTCTGACAGGAGATATGAACATGATGCGTGAAATGGAGAAACGTACGCACGCCATCGTTGCCCATCGCCGCTTGAACCACATCGTTCTGTTCCCCTTTCTCGAAGATGACTTCTTCCTCGAACGTCAATCCGCGAATCGAGCCCGTGATATAAGCCTGCCCGGTTTCACGGACATACTTCCACTTATGGGGGAGTCCGCGCGGAATCAAAAAGGAATAACCGGCAGTTCCGTATCGCCTGCGAACGTGTCGCAGCATGATGCGGCCGATCACAATACGGTATCCGATAAAGAAAAAGGTTAACGCATAGACGAGCGGGAAAATAGCCGTTGCCCCGAAGACACCGAACAGCCATAGCAGCAGCCCCGCAGCATGAAGAACGAACAGGATCGGATCGAAGATTGGGATGGTGTTGGCATGGAACCATTTTCGTGAAACCGGCCTGAAGCATTGCACGCCGTATGCATTGAACAAGTCAAGGAAGACGTGAAATACGACCCCGGCCATCGTCCATAGAAATATCGGGACCAGATAGGCCCAGGCATGAAAGGAGAGGGCAATCAAGGGGGCAAGGACAGCAGGCCACCCCGCGAGCATGAGCAGAGAATGACTGAAGCCCCGATGATGCTGCAAGTACGATTTGTACCCGCGAATACGAATGACGGCATCGAAATCAGGGGCGTTCGACCCGATGATTGTCGCCGCGCATAATCCGTAAATGACGGTCGAATGGCTCATAAAAGCGGGATCGGCAAGTGAAATCGCCAGCCCGCCCAAGGTGGCGCCAGTAAGAAGATGTGTTCCGGTATCCATATCCCTGTACCTCCTCATGAAGCTCAGATGTGAGCATTCCCCGTTCTATCTTCAAGCCGTTTCGCTTTCTTCACGGATGCATGCCATCGTTTGTCTCGCAGCGGCCAGCTGGTTATGCTCCGTTTCTGCAATCTGCACGCAGCGTGTGTAAATCGACTCCATTGCGAGGTCCCATGTGCGCGTGAGCGCAAAAGCTCGGGCGTTTACCCCGAAATCCTGCCAGTCCCCCGGATGCTCAATCCAATCGGTCAATGCAGCTAGAAAGCTATCCGTATTTCTCGGCTTCGCATGCATACCGGTCTTCCCGTGCTGAACAATCTCGGTCACGCCTCCGCTGTCGGCAACAATAGAAGGTAGCCCGGACGCTGCAGCCTCCAATACGACGTTACCGAATGTTTCGGTCGATGAAGGGAACACGAACAGATCCGAAGAAGCGTAAAACTCTGCTAATGCTTCACCACTCTGATAGCCAGCGAACGTAGCATTCGGAGGAGCTTCCTGTCTGGCCTGCTCCATCATGGGGCCGTCGCCGACGATGAGCCAGTGGACTTGCCCGCGAATTTCTTCAGGCAGTTGATGCATCAGTTGAAGCAGCATATCCAAATCCTTCTCCGGCGCCAGACGGCCAACAAAGAGAAGCAGGTACCGCTCCTTAATCCCGAATTGCTCGCGAATGCGGTCCGAACTTTTCTCGGGCGTGAACAAATCGCAGTCCACCCCTCTGGTCCACAAAGCGAGATTGCACAGACCCTTGTCTTCCAGTCGGTTAATCGTCTCGAGAGAAGGAGCGAATATGGCGCTGCAGGAGCGGTGGAACCATTTGATATACGGCCAATAACAGGCACGGGCGAACGGAAAGCGATAGGAGTCGAGATAATGATCGAAATGGGTATGGTAAGAGGCGACTACTGGAATGTGCAGCTTCTGGGCGGCAGTTAGACCGGCGAGTCCGACATTGAAGGGGGTGGCGATATGGACAAGATCAGGCTTGAACCGAGAAAGCTGATGGCGAATCCGCAGCAAATTGGGAATGGCAAACCGATGTTCCGGATAGAGCAGGAGAGGAAGACTGGCGAGCCTGCACACCTCTTCTTCATAAGATGGTTCCGGAGCGGTAGGCACAAACAGCATGCATTCAACGCCATGATCGAACAAATAATCGATCCATCGCTTCAAAGTAAGGGCAACGCCATTAATCTGCGGGACATAAGTGTCTGAAAACACGGCAATTCGCATGGGATCACTCCTCTTCCGGGATGATATCCTCACAGTAGTGCATGATTATTATCTCTGATGCGCATTTGAGTAAAGAAATGATGAATTTACGCCGCAGAAGCGATGGTGACCCAGTTATAATTGGCAGGTTTACATAGTGCGTGTTCTTCTGCAGTAATTCCCTTCACAATCTCTTAACCCCCCACTAACATCCCAAACATACTCACTACTTATCATTACTTCTATGACGTTGTCCAAGGAACGGGCAGCGGTACTTCATGAGGAGGAATGAAATAGTGAGTAAGTATGTAAGGAAAACAAATGCATTCATTATCTTTGCTCTATTACTCTCGTTACTACAGCCGGCAATTATCGCTCATGCGGCTATTACAGATCTTCCAGCTACGGAATACGGCAAGGTCATCGACATTCGCCAAGCAGAGCTGGCACCGGGTGCGATGTATACCTGGATGGATATGGAGAATGAGAGAGGCCTCCAAAAAATACACGCGGTCGCTTTCGACCCGAAGAATCCGAATCTTGCGCTTCGTGCGGGCACGAAGGATGGGAAAGTATACGGCATGAAGGGCGTGACCGAAATGGCCGCTCACGCGGATGCACCGGGAAGCCGTGTCATTGCTGGAATTAACGGCGATTTCTATGAGATCAGCGGCTTCGCGACAGGTGTGCCGAATGGTTTGTTTATGGATGATGGCCGTATTCTGAATAGCGCTATCACCGCCTACGCTTTCGGATTGAAAGCCGACGGCTCCTCGATCTATGGCGCTCCGAAGCTGACGAAGACGGTTACGATCGGCGGCGTGACGACCAATCTTACGAGTATTAACCGTTACAGGGATACCAACCAGCTTGTCCTCTACACAGACGATTATAATACCTCAACAAAGTCGACGAATCTAGGCGATGAGGTCGTGCTGGATATCGTGGAGGGTGATGTGAAAAGCGGGCAGACGATGAAGCTGAAGGTGGCCGAGGTTCGCAAGGATCAAGGGGATACTAAGCTCGCCCAAAGCCAGGTCGTGCTGTCTGCATCCGGCACGTCTCGCGCGGTTATTGCGGGGCTCCAGACGGGTGACGAGATAACCGCGAGCTTTGCCCTAGACGGTGATTGGAGCCAAGTGACGGTAGCGATCGGGGGCCAAGGCCCTCTCGTGAAGGACGGCATCCCGCAATTGAATGTTGGGCCGGAGGGCGTTCATCCACGTACGGCAATTGGGACAAAAGCCGATGGAAGCATCGTCCTATTCGAGATCGACGGAAGGTCACCGGGCTTTAGCGAAGGCGTCGAAACGGATGAGCTGGCCATGATGCTGAAGGACATGGGTGTCGTTAACGGTATGAACCTTGACGGTGGCGGCTCGTCTACGTTCGTCGCAAAGCTGCCGGGAATGAACAAGGTGCAAATGCTGAATCAAGGCTCTGACGGCGGGGAGCGGAAGACGGGTAACGGATTGCTGCTCATTAACACCGCGCCTGAGCTTCAGTCCGCATCGAAGCTGGCGATTCAGCCGAACGCGCAGCGCATTCTGCAAGGCGCAACTTATACGTTCAAAGCAGCGGGCATCGATGCTAACGGACATCCGGCAGCTTATTCGGATGTGCTCAACTGGCAAGTTGATCCTTCGCTAGGAACGATTAATGCAGAAGGTGTTTTTACGGCTGGCACGGCAGCTGCGACGGGCATCGTTACGGCAGTAGCTGGCTCTGTACAGGGACAGGGAGAAATTGAGGTCGTCGATCAACTAACTGGACTCCAATTTCCTGATGTCATCAAAACCTATACCTCAGGAGCCAAAGCAACCTTGTCGTTGAAGGCATTGCGCAATGGACAAACGGTACAAGCCGACAACCATAGCTTTGAATGGCGAGTTGAAGGCAGCATTGGGACCGTGGATGAGAACGGAATTTTTGAGGCGACACAGGAGAACGGACAGCATGGCAAGATCTTCGCGAAATACGGCGACGTGGAAACCTCCTTCGAAGTGAATGTTGGTCTGCCGCCTGTCATGCTGGAGGATTTTGAATCCGGCTTAGACAAATACATCGCATCCAGCGCTGCCGCGAATTCCGTGAAAATCGTGGAAGTGACCGATCAGGATTATATTCGAAGCGGGAATAAGGCGCTGAAGCTGGAGTATGATTTTATCGGCAAAACGGGTACGTCTGGCGCATACTTGGCGGCAACGAGCACGCCGAACCGGATTCAAATTCCCGGTTATCCGGAGAAAATAAGCATGTGGGTATACGGGGACGGCAAGAAGCACTGGCTTCGCGCCCAGCTCAGGGATGGCAACAATGCGGCTATTCCGGTTGATTTCACGGATAATATCAGCGGCGTAGATTGGATCGGCTGGAGGTACCTTGAGGTGAACGTACCCAAAGGGAAAACGACGCCGCTTACAATGGACATGCCGGTCCGCTACATGGAGACCAGCAATGTGAAGAAGACGGATGGCGCGCTGTATGTCGACGATATTCGGGCGATCTACGGTCCCCTTGAGGAGGATACGACACCTCCGGTATTCAAAGATATTTATCCGGCTGAGAATGCGGTTATTAAAACCGCAACGCCAACGATTTCGGTCCATGGCGAGGATGCCGGCTATGATCCGATTAAGCATCCCGGCACGACGTTAATAGATCCGGCGAAAACACGCGTATATGTAGATGATCAGCCTGTGGAGCATGGCTTCCACCCGCCTGCTGGCCTCATCACGTACAAGCCGACGATTCCCCTTGCAGAGGGACGCCATAAGGTGAAGATAGCGATTCGCGATATGGACGGCAATCAGACGATCAAAGAATGGTATTTCATGGTCAACCTAGGCTCGCCCTATTATGTATACGACACGCCAATGGAGCAAAATGTCGGCAACACGTATACGTTGAATATTCGCGCAGAGAAAGCTAGCAAGCTGAAGGAAGGGCATCTTGCCTTTCAATTTGACCCGACAGCCGTAAAGGATATGAAGCTTATCCGCGGCAGCAAGGTGCAGGAGAGCCAGCTGGAGGCGGTTATTGATGCGGCGCAAGGCAGCGTTCGATTAAATATATTACATTTAAATGAGGCTAATCTTGCTGACACGGATCTGATCGGACAGATCGAATATACGGTTCGTAACGATTATATTGGCCCGTTGACGCTGGAGCAGGTGGCGGTTGAAGTGTCGAAGCCGCTCATTATTGCGAATACGTCAGGGTCTGTCATCTCCACGGAGGGAGCAGGTACGCCGATTAGCTTCATAGGAGCTGCTGCGCAAGCGAATGTGAAGACGCAGCTGAAGCTGAACTGGGATCATTTTGCAATCGGCATGGGTTACGAGGCAGCTTTCAAAGTGACAGCCATGCAGGACGATGCGGCAGTTGCGGATGCGAGGCTGTTATTCAATCAAATAGAGGTTACAGATGCGGCATCTGGAAGTGATGGTAAGCTGACTACGTCGGCAGTGACCGGGGCAGCAGGCACATATACGGTGCAAGCGGTAAAAGGCAGCGCATATAGCCCGGTCATGACATTCAAGGTGGCGCCATATGCCGGAACGGCAGCGCCGCGCAATATGAATGTGACGATGGGCAGCGATCCGAGCACGTCACGCCAATTCACTTGGCAGACGGATCCGCTCACGATGGATACGGTTCTTGAGCTGGTGAAGCAGTCGGCATTCACAAGCTTCGAGGACGATAATGTAACACGAATTACAGGCGTAAGCTCCATCTATAACACCAATAATGACGGAACGATGCGTGTCCACAAAGCGGAAGCTGCACAGCTTGAGCCGGATACGGCGTATGTATTCCGTGTCGGCGACGGCAAGACCAATGTGAGCCAGCAAGGCGCGTTCCGAACAAGCGCGGCTGTTGGCGATACGATGAAGTTTTTGTTTATCGGCGATTCGCAGGCTGACTCGAAGGCGGGCTTCGCGCTTTGGGGCAATACGCTGGACAAAGCTATGGCCTACATGCCGGATGCGGAAATGCTCGTCCATGCGGGAGATATTGTCGACAAAGGGTACGAGCAAGAGCAATGGGATTGGTGGTTCGAAGCGGCTCAGGAGAAGCTTCTTCATACGACGCTTGTACCTATTATCGGAAATCACGAGGTGATGGGCACGAACGGTGCAGGCGACTATTTGGCCCAGTTCCATAATCCGCAAAACGGTGCGGCAAGCGTAAAAGGCTCGAACTACTCCTTCGACGTGAAGGATACGCATTTTGTCGTGATGAATACGGAAATGTCCAACCAGATTTTTGATGAACAGGCACAATGGCTGGATAATGATTTGGAAAAGACGGACAAAAAATGGAAGGTCGTCTTCTTCCACCAAGGTCCGTATGGCAGTATTTATGCGAATGAAAAGGTTCAATCGACGTGGGTTCCGGTCTTCGACAAGCATGGCGTGGATCTCGTCATGAACGGACATGACCATATTTATATGCGCTCCTATCCGATGAAGGATGGCAAACAGGTTGCTGAGGGACAGGGCACGCGGTACGTAATCGGCGGCTCATCGGGTCCTAAGTTTTATGCGCTCACTCCGCGCTACTGGCAGGAGAAGATTTTTGATGAGAATGCGCAAATCTTCACGGCAGTTGAAATCACTAAAAATGAGATAGTCGTGATAGGCCGAACGGTGGATGGCCGTGAGATTGACCGCTTTGCTATCGCTAAGTTTGAACCGGAGTCGGTTACGCTGGACCGATCAACTGTGGAGCTTGAAGCAGGCCAGACGATCGCGCTGAAAGCGGAAGTGCTGCCGGACCAAGCTACTGCGAAAGAGCTGGTATGGTCAGTTGCTCATTCGGCGCCTGAGGGTGCGGTTAGCGTTAATGAGTCGGGCCTTATTACAGCAGTGAAGCCGGGACAAGCAACGGTAAGGGTAGCAGTTATCGGGTACCCGGATATATTCGCAGAGAGCATCATTACGGTTACCGATGTGCTGCAAGGCATTACGATTAAAGGGGAAACGGCGCTTCAAATAGGTGCTGAGGATACGACAGTAGTAGAGGCAGTATATGGCTCAGGCAAAAAAGAGGTCATTTCTGAGGGTCTTGTTTTTGCCAGCTCGAATGAGGAGGTCGCCGATATTAGCGAAGCGGGCCTCGTACATGCTAAGAAAGAAGGCACGACGGAAATATCCGCGGCTTATAAAGGATTTAGCGCCAAATATGAGCTGACGGTTACAACGAACGAGCCGGAGATCACGTTGAGCAAGCTGGAGCTGAGCGAGCTGCCGCTCGAAATGACTGTAGGTCAATCGGCTAAAGTAAAACTGACTGCGATCTATAGTGACGACAGCACCAAAGACGTCAGCGGGGAAGCAGAGCTTGCGAGCAGCAGCCCATCCATCCTCGAGATTACGGATGGCGGCATCGTTGTGGCTTTGCAAACAGGAGAAGCGGCGATTACGGCAAGCTATGGCGGCAAAAAGACAGAGCTTGCGATTAAAGTGCTGCCAAAGGCGACACCGACACCGACTCCGACGCCAGTTCCAACGCCAGATCCAACGCCAGATCCAACGCCTAGTCCAACGCCAACAGTGACGCCAACGGCAACACCAACGGCAGCACCAACAGCGACGCCAACTCCTGATGTGTCCGGTGTGGTGAAAGTGACGGATAAGCAGCTGGCGGATAAAAATGCGAGCGGCGAGGTTGTGATTGTGACGAATGCCCAGCTTAAAGAGCTGGTATTACCGGGTAACACGGCTGAGCTGCTCGCTGGAGCTCCGTTCAAGGTAGAGGCTATGAATCTAGCGATCAGCATTCCCGCGCAGCTTCTGGCACAATTAACGCAGCTGCTTCCAGCTGATCAAGTGAACAAGAGCACCATTTCTTTAACAGCCAAAGCTGTAACCGGCAATGAAGCAGAAAGCTTGCTAGAGCAGGCGAGCAATCAAGCTGGAGCCGGGCTGCAGCTCGCGGGCGGACTGCTCGAATTCAGCTTGACGATGAAGACAGAGTCCGGCCAATCAGTCACGTTAAGCAAGTTCGAGCAGCCGCTCACGATCTCTTTTGCCGTGGATCCGTCAGCGGATACAAGCTTGATCGGCATTTACTATTTGGCTGATGATGGCAAGCTTCAATATGTAGGAGGCAAGTTGGCGAACGGAAGATTGACGGCGACGGTCAACCATTTCAACAAATATGCGGTGCTGGAATATGATAAGTCCTTCCTCGACATGCCGCAAACGCACTGGGCAGCGAAAGCGGTGAAAGAGCTTGCGGCCAAGCAGCTCGTTCAAGGCGTATCTGCTGAACGGTTTAACCCGGGCCAAGCAGTCACACGCGCTGAGTTTGCAGCTATGCTTGTGAGGGCGCTTGGTATAACAGGGCAAGGAACTTCGCAGTTTGCGGATGTAGCTCCTCAGAAATGGTATGCAAACGAGGTCGCGCTTGCCGAGCGAGCAGGGATCGTAAATGGCGTAAGTGGGAAGATGTTCTCGCCTAATGCGACCGTTACCCGTCAAGAAATGGCGGCTATGCTCGTCAGGGCTTATCGCTATGCGATGAACGATCAGGCTGCTGTCCTTGCAAGCAAGGGAAGATTCACGGACACGGGGTCAACTCCCGATTGGGCCAGCACCGCAATTGAATCGGCTGCGGAGCTTGGACTGATGAACGGACGCACGGCTGAGCTGTTTGCCCCTAAAGCAAACGGTTCAAGAGCCGAGAGCGCTCAAATGATCGTGAATTTGCTTAACAGCATGAACGAATAGCTATTTCATAACAAGACAAAAGAGCAGAGCAACAAGTAGTTTCTACTTGGCGCTCTGTTCTTTTTTTGCTGGAAGAAAAGCACGCAGCCTCTGCCTTATCCTCCAAAATCATTCAAACTCATACAAATGTTGCCATAACAAGACGTATGAGGAATAATAGGGGAGAAGGGTGGGGTAGTCATGAGAATGGCTTTTACTGTCGATGTGGAGGACTGGTTTTGCAGCCCGGATTTGTCGCTCTCGGAGTGGGAGGGCTATGCCTTAAGGCTGGAGAAGCCGGTTCATCAAATCCTGGATTTATTGGACGAGCATGCGGCGACAGGTACTTTTTTCACACTCGGCTGGATTGCTGAACGGAAGCCCGAGCTCATCAAAGAAATACACCGTAGAGGTCATGAAATTGCATCGCACGGATATTCCCATCGCTTGGTCTACAAGCAGTCACCCGAGCAGTTCAGGCAAGACATACGCAGGTCAAAGGACATTCTCGAGCATACCATAGGCGCCAAGGTGAACGGGTACCGCGCCCCTTGCTTTTCCATGACGGATGGGGGATTGGAAATCCTTATCGAAGAAGGCTTCACGTATGATTCAAGCCTCATCCCGAATACCTTCAACAAGCTTTACGCCAAGTTTGATTTGCCGGCTTCGAGCACCCATGCCTACCAAATCCGGGAAGCACTATGGGAAATACCGTTGCCGGTGTACGATATGAACGGTATCCATATTCCTTGGGGCGGCGGCGGTTATTTTCGCATATATCCGTACGCGGCATTCCGTTTAGGCGCTAGAAAAATAATAAAGAAACGCGACGCCTTCGTTTTTTACATACATCCGTACGATCTGGATCACGAACAGCCGCATATCTACGATACCTCCAAGCTTAACAGCTTCAGGCGATATTATGGCCTCGCCCATACGCATATGAAATTAAAACAGCTTTTGTCCGATTTCAAATGCATGTCGATTCGCAGCTATTACCCACGGGTTGGAGGGGAGCGGAAAGTTGGATCTTAAAGCGCAAATCATTTTAGAAAGCGTTTTATTGGCGGGAACGGCTTATTTCTTCAGCATAGAGAACGGAATACGCTGGGGAAGCGGTGAGCTCCCAAACCCAGAAGTCAGGCGAAGCTTGCTGGCAAAAGGCGTGATATCCAGCGATGGGAAGCTCATTGATCCTTCGTTCGGATATGCCTGCTACGAGCACTATAGGCAGCGATACAAGCCGGACTCCTTTGATCGCCTACTTCAGCAGGAAGCAGATCAACACCGCAGAATACTGGATTTATGCTGTGGAGCAGGCGCCACCATATTTTCCATGCTCCAGCAGGGGCCGGAGCTCATCTATGGGATTGACGCTGATGCGGAGCAGACGGCGTTGCTGGAGGCGCTGCTTCGCTGCACGAATATTCCTGACCATCAGGTTATAGCGAAAACCGCGGATGCGCATCACATTCCGCTGGGCGATGCAGCTGTTGATATGGCCATATGCCGAGCAGCGCTGCAGTATTTGGATGCGGAGCAGACGTTGGAGGAGCTTTACCGGGTGCTTTCCCCAGGCGGGAAGGTGTTTTTGCTCGTTCATGGCTCCGGTTATAACTGGGACTATCTTTTTACGAGGAAAGGCATTCTCAAGCTCAAAACGTTCTCATTCGTCAAAAGCAGGCTATACCGTTCACGAGTCGCCGAGCCAGCGTTCAGCCGCTCGCAGGCGAATTATTTTACGACGAAGATGTTGGGCAAAATGCTGGAAGCGCAGGGGTTCCGCCATATTCAGCTGCATACCTTTGCGGACTCGATGCGGCTAGGCGTGCTTCCGGTCTATTTTGCAATGACCGCGGTGCGATGAGGATGTATGACTTGCGTAGAACGGTCTGAAACGCTGCTTTTAGAGAGGATTGGCTACCCATTGGCCTCAATATTCTTTATAATTAAATGAACGAGAATAATAGAATGAGAGGTGACAAAAGATGGCATACATGATCCCTGAGGTGATTCGAAAGAGCGCGACAGCGGGAGAGCGATTGGTGTTTCGCACGCTGAAGACGTATTTGGCAGAAGATTACGTGGTTTATTTCGAACCGGAAATCGAGGGGGATCGGCCTGATTTTGTCATTATAGGTCCGGATCTTGGGCTAGTGGTGCTCGATGTGAAGGATTATACGAAGTCTTCTATCGTTCAGATCGATGTCGACGAATGGCAGATTCACTCTTCTGCGGGACGGATGGAAGCGGTGGAGAATCCCTATAAGCAAGCTAGGAACAGAGCGCGGCGGATCGCGAGGCAGCTTAAGAATGATCCGCAGTTGGCCTTGCAGCGGGAAGGACAAGCAGGCATTCTGAAGTTTGCTTGCGGCCATGGAACCGTATTTACGCGAATGGAGCAGGAGGATTTCGAGAGGCTTAGCCTCTGCGATGTCATGTCCCCGACGTTTGTGCTCTGCCGTAATGAAATAGATGCGGATCGGGAAGGCTTCTCAGCTGATCTGCTCATTGAGAAAATACATGGCATGTTTACGGAGTGGAGCCGCAAAAGGTATATGCTGCAGCTTGCTGATATGCAGGCCATCCGCAGCCATTTATACCCTGAGGTACGTCTGAGCTCCGAGTTCCGTCAGCTCCCTGATGAGCAGGACCAGCTTCTGCTGTCGCTCCACCAGATTGAGGCGATGGATGTGCAACAGGAGCTTGCCGCGAAGCTGCTTTCGGATGACGGGAATGCTGCGATAGGCATTGGCAGTAAATCGCTTATGCTTGTTAACCGGGCCAAGATTATTGCCAAGCATCATCCAGAATGGAAAATTCTTATTTTGAGCCACAGTCATACGATATCGGGAAGCCTTCAAAAAATGGTTGATGAGCTCATGGAGGAGCCTGAGGATTTATTCGATTGGGTGATGCTCGAGGAACAGAAGGATGATAAGAAACGGAAGCATAATGTCGAGGTTTATTATTTTCATGAGTGGCTGAGCAAGGTGCTGAATGTAAGGGAATCGGGTATTGCAGGCCTGATTGAGAAGCTGGAGAGCAACGAGGCGATTCTTCCGACGTATGATGCGATTCTGATCGACAAGGGTCAGCAATTCGACCGCGAGTGGCTAAGGCTGCTGAACCAACTGCTTAATCCTAGCATGGCTGCTGCGAGTACGGAAAGCAAGGAGCGTTCGCGCATTCTATCCGTCAACTACCGCAATACAGCCCAGATTGTTCAATTCGCTTGGCGTTTCTATCAACAACATTCGCTGCTGGATAATAAGATGCAGGAAGGCTCGATTGACGGCGTTGCGTTGATTCCTCCCCATAGCACGAGGCGCAAAGGTTCGGAGCCTGCGATTCTGCGCTGCCGCAATCTGCAAGAGGAGCTGGAGGCCGTCGTCAAGCGGATTCATTACCTGCATAGCGAGAGGAAGGTTCCCTACGGGGAAATGGTTATTTTGTATCGCGTCAAAAATAACTACTATTCCTCCTATATTGATCTGATTCGCAAAGAGCTGCGGCGGCAGGGCCTTCCGTTTCAATGGTTATCGGAGGAGAATGCCGATACGATTCAGGCATTAGGCGACTCGAATGACGCCAACGCCATTGCCATATCGTCTGTGGACGATGCGAGAGGACGCGATTACCGCGCAGTATTTCTTGTGAATACGGAGAATATGCCCTACGCCTTGGAAGAAGCCGAGGAACGCGAGACGGCAAGGTTTTATATGGCAATGACCCGCGCACTGGATTGGCTGTTTATATCCTACAGCGGCGACTCTAGGTTCACCCTATACCTGGACGAGATTCAGCAGCAGCGCAAGGAAAAGAAGCCTGCTTCAAGGAACATGGGATAAGCGGAAGTGTTTCGGGCGCTTTTGACATGAACCCATCCGATCTTGAAAGGCTTGCCAAACTTATATCTGCTTTCGTTTCCGAAGAATCCCTGTAACAACTGCAGGGATTCTTCTCGTTCCGGTTGACAAAACATAGCGCACGCCTTAAATTGAATGTTAATTCATTACTATGAATAAATATTCACTACAAGGAGCCGAAGCGATGAAACACTTATTGTCTTTAAAAGAATGGGACGCGGAGAAGATTCAAGCCATCATTGAACGGGGGATCGAGGTTAAACGCAGTCCCGAGCAGTTTTACCATGCCGCCGAGCGGAAAGGGCTGCTAATGCTTTTTCAAAAAACATCGACTAGAACGAACTTGTCCTTTCAATCCGGTATGAACCAAATGGGCGGGTATTCAGTTGTGATGGACTGGGACGCCAGCAACTTCAGTCTCTCTCCCATCCAATATGAAGCTCGGTATGCATCCAGAAATTGCGATGTCATTATGGCAAGGCTCAAGAAGCACACCGACGTGCTTGAACTGGCAAAATACGCTAGCGTTCCCGTTATTAACGGCTGCTGCGAGAAATATCATCCCTGTCAGGCGCTCGCGGACTTGATGACCATTTACGAGGTAGCGGGAACGTTCAAGGGGATTACGTTAACGTATGTCGGCATTCATAACAATGTAGCCAATTCCCTTGTCGCCGGCTGTATGACTATGGGCATTAAGCTTCTGCTGGTCACGCCAATCATCAACACTCCGTCATGGGATGAAGAGCTTATGCGGGAGGCTTATCAAAGCGGGTATGTCGTCAATGTGAGCAGCTTGTCCGAAGCAGCCGCGCAATCCGATTTCGTATATACGGACACATGGATTGATATGGAGTTTTTTCATGAGGAGCATTATGAGGAAGAGAAGAATAAAAGGCTGGTGACAATGCTTCCTTTCCAGCTGAACAAACGGAATCTTGCGGGCCATTCGCCTTATATCATGCATGATATGCCGATCCATCCGGGCTTTGAGATTGAAGCCGAGCTGGTTGAAGCGGAACGCTCGATCATCTAAGAACAGAATGCATGTACAGAAAGCGCTGCTTCTGGACCTGCTTGTCATAAGCTGACGTTCTATTCTACTTTTCTGGGGCGGAGGGGAAGTCCTGTTCCATAATCGACGATTCGTGCGATGATGCTGAGTGCAACAGGCAGCAAAGTCGCATACATCAAGACATATCTGCCTAATCTCCCTTTCAAGCAGCCAATTACTTAAGAAAGCTGTCCATAATGTGGGATTTGCCGCATTAGGCCGTTGTCCATTTCCCTCTATACTTATTTGTGAAAGGGCTTTCACAAGTGAGCAAAGGGGGATTTATAATGAGGCTAGCTTTTCAAAAATGGTTCAGTTTGGCATTAGTATTCGCAGTCCTCGCATCGACCGTGGTTATTCCGGCTCCGCATGCGCAGGCAGCAGCAGGGGAACCGGCCGCTGCGGCAGTCGGCCCTGCAGCGATTCATGCCTATCAGCAATCGGCTAAATACGTGGCTTCGTCGAACTACACGTTAAAGGCGAACGGGGTGGATATTCCGGTAATCAAAGCGTATAACGACTATGATTATGCGAATTTCTCAGCGTCCGAGGGGGCAATTACGTACGAGCTCACGATACTGAACACGGATAAGGTCCATGAGTATGCCATCAGCCCGAAAAAGCTCGGCATCAAGGCTGATTCGGTCGTCGGCAGGACGATTACATTCACGACGCAGAAGGATGAATATCTGATCGTCATGATGAATAACCGTACGACCAAGATCGTTATTGCTGCCGATCCAGCGGAAACGGATGTGCCGAACGCTTCTGGTATCGGTATTTTTAACGTGACTGCAGCGCCATACGGCATCACGGCTACGGGCGAAAAAACGGGCGTGACGGAGAGAACGGCGGCGCTGCAGCAAGCGATTGATGACGCGAGCAGCTATGGTACGGCACAGGGAAATGGCGCGCAAGGCATCGTTTACGTACCGATAGGCACGTATTATATCGGAAATCTTGTGCTGCGCAGCAATACGGCGCTCTACATGCAGCCGGGAGCAACCTTTGTCGGTACAGGCAAAACAGCCGATTACACCGAGCATTGGTTCAAGGACTCGATGGGCCGTCCGGCTACGTGGTGGATTTCGACCGCATTCGATTCGACGAACATTAAGATTTACGGGCGAGGGACGATCGACGGCAATGGGCAGGCGCTGCATGATGACAAAAGCACGAACGGCAAAGGCATGATTAACAATCTCGTCGTGCCGATCGCGACAAGCGACTTCCAAATGGACGGGGTTATTATTAGAGAATCATCAGGCTGGGCGGTTGTGCCTGTTCGTTCCAATGATCTGATATTTACGAATCTCAAAATGTTCAACAGTCTCGGAATGGGCGAGAATGACGGCATTGATATATGCGAATCGCAAAATGTCGTCGTCCGCAATTCGATCGGCATCGCGCTCGATGATCCGTATTCCACCAAGGCTTGGCGGGAGGACACCGATATCTCCTCGGGCAAAGTGCCATGGCCTGGCAGCCCGGAGCCTGTCCAGAACGTGCTTTTTGAGGATGCGATCTCATGGACCCTATGCTACGGCTACAAAATCGGGCAAGGCGTCATGCAGGATCAATCCAACATTATCTTTAAGGACGGTGTCGTCTACAAGGCTGCCGTAGGCTTCGCTATCCATCATAAGTATGGCGCAGGCAGCGTGAGCGACGTAACTTTTGAGAATATCGACGTCGAGGACATCAGCGGCAAGAATGAAGACAACAGCGCATGGATGACGATGTTCACCATCAACGGCGGCAATGCCGGAGTCGGGCCGATTACGGGCGTTACGGTAAAAAATATTACGGTTCGCGACGCTGGCGAAAGCTTTTCGAAGCTAAAAGGCGTGGAGGGCGCGGAAATTTCCGACATTTCGTTCGAAAATGTGTACATGCCGGGCAAAGCACAGCCTGCAACCAATTTGCATGAGCTGAATTTTCTCAGCAAGGAGTTTTACAGCGGTGTGACCATTAAGCCCTTGCAGAACCCGGAGCCGCGGACACGCACGAACCTAGCGCTGCGCCAGCCGGCAATCGGATCGTCGAACGATGGGGCGGAGGATACGTCGCCATACGTGAACGATGGCAATTTGGCTACGCGTTTTGGGTCAAAGCGTGGCATTGATCCGGGCTGGATTTACGTTGATCTTGGTGAAACCAAGGCGATTAACGAAGTGAAGCTGTTCTGGGAAGGTGCCTATGGAAAAAGCTATCACATTCAAGTTGCCAACGACATAACAGATGAATCCAATTGGCAATCGGTATTCAGCACGACAACGGGCAAAGGCGGCGTTGAGACGGTCAAGTTTAACGAAGTGGACGCGCGATACGTACGGATGTACGGTACGGTGCGAGCAACCGTTTATGGCTATTCGATATGGGAGCTTGAGGTTTACGGGCCTGAAGTTTTCCCGGACAGCTTGACGCTGAACAAGTCGGCTTCTACGATCGCTACCGGTCAGACCGAGCAGTTAACGGCGACGCTGCTGCCAGCTGAGACGACAAACAAAAGAATCATCTGGTCTACGAGCAACGCTAACACGGCTACGGTCAGCAGCAGCGGTCTGGTTACGGCGCTTAGTACGGGAACAGCTGTCATTACGGCCAAATCGCAAAATGGCGACGTAAGCGCGAAAGCAACCTTTACCGTTACGGAGCCGGAAGCACCCATGACGGCTATTGCGCCGGATGACGCCAACATTGCGTACATTGGCCGCTGGGACAAAAGCTCGGAATCCGTGTACAAAAGCTATTGGCCGGGAGCTTCGCTGCGAACGTCCTTCACGGGGACGAACGTGCGGCTGAAATTAGGCAGCGCTGCGAACCTTTTCGTCAAGATTGACGATGGTGACTATCAGTCATACACCAATGCGAACGGAAGAGTTCTACTGACACCGACTCCGCTCGATGAAGGGACGCATACGCTGACTGTTGCATCTCGGGATGTGCTAGATGTTCTCGCCTTTGAAGGCTTGCTGCTCGACATAGGCGCAGAGACGGCGCAGCCGCCTAAGCGGGAGCAGCTCATTGAGTTTATTGGCGACTCCATTACGGTTGGCCATATGACTTCGAATGTTTCCGTCGCTTCATATGCGTGGCTGGCGGGCGAGCAGTTGAATGCCGATCATACGCAGATTGCATACACGGGCATTTGCTTGCAGACAGGCGTTGCATGCTACGCGCCGAACGCACTGGGAATGAGCGAGCAATATTTCAAGCTTCAGACCGGTGATTACCCTGATTCTCCTGCCTGGAATTTCAGTACGTATGAACCTACTGCCATTGTCATTAATCTAGGTACGAATGATGCGAAGTTCAATGTGGATGATGCAGCATTCCAAAATACGTACGCAACGTTTCTAGCAGACTTACGCAGCAAATATCCGAATACTAATATTTTTGCGCTGAGGACGCTAGGCGGCTTTAAAGCTGCGCCGACGCTTGCGGCGGTCAACAACCGGATCGAAGCAGGCGATTCGAAGCTTCATTATGTAGATACGACGGGATGGGTAGCCAGCTATCCGTCAGCCGATTTCATTGACAGCCTGCATCCATCGAGTGCCGGGCATGTGAAAATCGCAACTCGCTTAGCGGAATACATGATGCCTATTTTAGAAGGAACAGACCCAACAGACCCAACAGACCCAACAGACCCAACAGACCCAGATCCGTTGGATGCTCCTTCTATTATTGGAGCAACTGCTGGTGCTAGCAAAGTGGACTTGAGCTGGAAAGGCGTTGACGGAGCTGATGGGTACAATATTTATGTGAGCACGCAATCAGGTGTTTATGCGCAGAGAGCTGCAACCGTAACAGGCTCGGTCTACAATTATCAAGCGACAGAATTGAGCAATGGTACTGCATACTATTTTGTTGTAAAAGCATTTAACGACGCAGGCGAGAGCGCTGCTTCTAATGAAGTAAGCGCCGTGCCTCAGTCGAGCACGGGACCAGTTGAGCCGACCAATCCACCGGAGCCGGAGGGGCCGACTCCAACACCTACGCCATCCGGCTCTTCTGTATTGCTGAATGGCAAAGAAGAGCAGCTTGGAAGCGTTGAAACGACTAATACAGATGGTCAAACGGTCACTACCGTTAAGCTTGATGCCGTGAAGCTTACGAATAAGCTTGCAACCCTGCCGACAAATGCGGTCGTTTCGATCCAAGCGACTGCTCAAACGGACGTTATGATCGCAGAGTTGACGGCTGAGCTGATGGAAAGGCTCCAGCAGAAGGACGCCGTCATTGAGCTCAAAACAGCCGGAGCCGTATACGTGCTGCCAGCGGTTCTGCTTAATTTAGAAGCATTAGCGGAGTCGTTCGGCCAATCGACTGCGCTTGAAGCCATAAAGCTTCGTATTGAAATCAGCCATCCGGCCGCAGATGTTCAGAAGCTGTTGGAGGCGTCTGCAACGGAAGGCGGGTATGCTCTGATAGGCTCAGCCTATGATTTTAAGCTCACGGCAGTCCATGGAGATCAAACAACGGTAATCAACCAATTCAATGGATTCGTAGAAAGAACTATCGTTATTCCTAATGGTGTTGATCCTAGCTCGGTGACGACAGCTATCGTCATCGATTCAGACGGAACGGTGCGCCATGTGCCTACCAAAATCGTACAGAAGGACGGGAAATATGCTGCGGAAATAAATAGCTTAACGAACAGCGTTTATTCGCTCGTGAGTCATTCCGTACGTTTTACAGATATAGGCGGTCATTGGTCAGAGGAAGCGGTACATGATTTAGGTGCCCGATTGATCTTGAACGGAGTTAGTGCAGATCAGTATGCGCCAGAGCTAAACGTGACAAGAAGCGAGTTCGCTGCGATGGTTGTCCGCGCACTTGGACTTAGGTCGGTTAAGGCTGCCGATACTTTCTCGGATGTGGAGCCATCGGCATGGTATGCGGATGCGGTTGAAACGGCTAGTGCCTATCATCTCATTGACGGTTTCGAGGATGGAACATACCGGCCTCATGCGAGCATAACCCGGGAGCAGGCCATGACCATTCTCGCTAGTGCGATGAGGCTTACCGGGCTTAAGGCTAAGCTGCCTACTGCTGGTACGGAAATACTTGTAGATCAGTTTGCAGATAGAGAGGCTATTGCGGAGTGGGCGCTTAGCGGAATTGAGGATTGCCTGCAAGGCGGACTCTTACAAGGAAGAACGACTACGCAGCTGGCTCCCAAAGCGAATCTGACCAGGGCAGAGGTTGCCGCGATTATTCAGAGGCTTTTACAGAAATCGGAGCTTATCTAATAGACAGCAGTCATCAAAAAAAGAGCTCCCTCGTCCCAAGTGGGCAAGAGGAGCTCTTGCTTTGCCTTCAATCGTTTTGATTGCCCGCGATAATATTCCTTATGCGCAGCATCGTATCGTTGAAGTCAACATCGTCATGGTTCCAGACGATGACATCGGCATGCTGCGTATATTCGATGCTCAGTTCGTGCTGCTCTGCTTTTTGAATCCGATTATCGGTTTCTTCCGCTGCGCCTCCTCTTAGCTTAAGCCTCCGTGTTATGGTGCTAATATTCGCTCCGATATAAACGGCCACGGTATCCGTATACAACTGCTTAAGTGCGAGTACGCCGGCTAAATCAAGCACGATGTGCGCTTTGTCATCTTGTCGAAGCACGTCTTCAATGCTTGATTTTAATGTGCCATATTGGTACCCGTTGTAGCTAGTCCACTCAATAAAAGACTGCTCAGCGAGTGCATGCTCGAATTGCTCAGCCGTCATGAACTGATAATGGACCCCATTTTTCTCATGCGGTCTTGGAGGCCTCGTTGTAGCGGTAATGATTTTGGGGTAGCCAAGGACGGTCAGCTCCCTTTGAATTTCGGATTTTCCTGAAGCGGACGGTCCGTAGAATGCGAATATTTTACCCAAGGCGTAAGCGCTCCTTTGTGATCTGTTCAACAATCCCTTACATTAATGACCATATATTGCTAGAATGGCTCTAAAAGAACTCACCGGGGAGCGAGCCTATGATTCTGATCAATCATCCATCCAATCCGTTCTATAATGAAAAAGATACGGAGCGGCATTTCAATACGGAGAATGCGAAGCAGCGGATTTCGATCCGTGATGGCTTCGAGCGGGATTTCGGCAGGGTTATCCATTCGGCTGCGTTTCGCCGCCTGCAATCCAAGACGCAGGTAATCGGAATCAGCGAAGGCGATTTCCATCGGACACGGCTTACCCATTCCCTTGAAGTATCTCAAATTGCCAGAGGAATTGCCACAACGTTAAATGAAAAAGACGACTTCTTTCTAAATTCAGAGAACAAAATAGATATTTCTCTTATTGAAACGGCCGCTTTAGCGCATGATTTGGGGCATCCGCCGTTTGGACATCAGGGTGAGCGTGCTTTGAATAAATGCATGAGCGCCTTTCATTTGAATTTTGAAGGAAATGCACATACCTTTCGATTATTGACCAGCAGGGAAGGGGATCGTGAGGCGGGACTTGACCTGACTAGGGCATCGTTGCTGTCCATTCTCAAATATCCAGCGAGCATGAAGCGGGTCAACAATCCCGAAGCGGGTCAACAATCCCGAAGTGACGGTTAAACCGCCTAAAAGCAGTATTTTTGAAGAGGACGAGCCGGTGTTTGATTGGATTATAGAGGCGTTTGCGAAGGATGAGCAGGCTTACTTCACTAGCATATCGGAACCGACCGCTGGGAAGCACAGCAAAACAATAAACAAAACGTTTGAGTGCTCAATCATTGAACTGGCCGACGATATCGCTTATGCGACCTATGATTTGGAGGATGCTTTTAAGCTGAATTTGATCAAAAGAGAGGATCTATGCCAAGTAGTCGAGCGGCATAAAATGATCTCATCGGTCCGGATAGCGGAGGCGCTGCGCATTTTTCTGGATGCAAGTACCGACCGGCATAAACAGACGAAGCGATTTTTTGCTGATTTGGTTTCGGGGTTTATTCACGAAATTACGGTTAAAGACGTGCAGCCGCATTTTGCTTCTAATAGATTGCGTTATAAAGCGGTAATCGGCGATGAAGCGGCTCAGCTTCTGGAAGACTTGAAAACACTCGTCGTGGATCATGTCATTTTCTCGCAGAAGGTACAGACCTTCGAATGGCGCGGCGGTAAAATTATTGAGAAGCTGTTCGTTGCCATGCTGAATGACAAGAACCTGCTGCCCGAGGATGAAAAGACAAGCTGGAGCCCAGCCTCCGAGAGGCAGAATGCTAGATTGGTTTGCGATTACATTGCAAGGATGACAGATACCTATGCTTTGAAAATGTATTCGCGCCTTTACGAGGCGGCAGGCGGTAGGCTTTTCGATATTTAATTGGATAGATAATTAACGGCATCGACATAGGTCATAGACATCGAGATCCAGATCCAGATCCAGATCCAGGTCCAGATCCAGATCCAGGTCCAGATCCAGATCCAGATCCAGATCCAGATCCAGATCCAGATAGGTCATAGAAGCTTCTTGGTGGAGTTTCTATGATCTATATGATTTAAATAGTGTTTTTGAAGTTATTATATTTAATTTTAAAAAAAGACTTGCAATGATTATGTAATACATGATATATTCTAATTCCGGCCGAGAGAAACGCGCGGACGACAAGCAAAACAAACGTAGCAAACGAAAGAAAAGATTGCTCTTTGAAAACTGAACAACGAGTAACAACTGCCTCGCAAATCCTTCGGGATAAGCGAAAAAGCGATAACAGATGTAATGAGCATTTCAAACACCTGAAGCTTTTCGATTCGACATCGCGTCGAAGCGAAAACTTCTAATATGGAGAGTTTGATCCTGGCTCAGGACGAACGCTGGCGGCGTGCCTAATACATGCAAGTCGAGCGGATCTTGTCCTTCGGG
>NZ_JBFRGD010000023.1:0-130855 GCF_052115165.1 Paenibacillus sp. 2TAB23 | reverse complement strand
ATGAGCCGATTTAGTTCGGGTCGAAGGACACGAAATGGATCGATACGATGTGGCAGGAGGCAGGCAAGGTTTGGGAAGGGAAAATGACGGCAGCGGACTGGGCGAAGGAGCTGCAGCCGAAGCTTCAGGAGCTGTACGACAAAGGGAATCAGTAAAATAGCCAGTGCGAGGATGTGTACGCATGAATAAAAGAAAACCGAGTTATATCCGCAAGGAATACGCATGGGCCTATCTATTTGTGGCAGCGCCGGTGCTTGGCTTCCTTATTTTTGGAGTCGCGCCGCTGATCTATTCGGTATGGTTAAGCTTTACGTCGTGGGATCTCGTAACTCCGCCTGAATTTGTTGGGTTCGATAATTACGTAGAGGTATTCCATGACGAGAAGGTATACAAATCGTTATATAACACCGTGTTCATGATGCTTGGCATCCCAATCGGCATGGTTGTAGCGCTTCTGCTTGCGATTATGATGAACCGGCCGCTTAAAGGCATTTCATTCCTTCGCACGATTTATTATTTGCCGGTTATCTCGCCGATTATCGCCGTTTCGCTGCTGTGGCAATGGATTCTGAATCAGGATTTCGGCTTGCTGAATCAAACGATGTGGAATTGGTTCGGCATTGAAGGGCCGAACTGGCTCGGCGATGCAGGCTGGATCAAGCCTTCGATGATTTTAATGGGGGTTTGGGGCGGAGTAGGCGGCACGATGGTTCTATATTTGGCTGGTCTTCAATCCATTTCCTCCACCTATTACGAAGCGGCTGAGGTTGACGGTGCGAATGCCTTCCAGAAGCTTTGGCTGATTACGATTCCGCTGCTGACGAATATCCATTTCTTCGTTGTCGTAATGGGCGTTATCGGTGCGTTCCAGTCATTTAGCCAAATTTATGTATTGGCAGGCGACGGCGGTCCGGAATACAGCGCCGCGACGGTAGTGTTCTACATTTTCGAGAATGCATTCAAATATTTCAATATGGGCTATGCGAGCGCGATTGCGTGGGTGCTTGGTCTCATTATCTTCATCGTTACGCTCATACAATTCCGGCTGTCGAAGAAATGGGTGTACAATGATTAACCGTTTTCTGTCAAAGTTTGCGAGGGGAGTTTGATTTGACATGCTGCAAAAACGAATGACAAACTTTTGGGTAGCTTTGATTCTCTGCATCGGCTCGGTTGTTATGCTGGCGCCGTTCGTGTGGACGATATCCACCTCTTTGAAGGATCAACGCAACGTATTCGAGATCCCGCCCAAATGGGTGCCGGACCCGGCTACCTTTAAAAACTACGTAACCGCTTGGAATGATTCGCCTTTGCTAAGCGGCTTCATGAATAGCATGATTATCGTTGTGTTCGTACTCGTAATCGGACTGTTTGTTTCTACGATGGCGGCTTACGCATTTGCCAAAATCGAATTTCCTTACAAGGATACCATTTTCCTCTCGCTGCTCGGGACGATGATGATTCCTTTCTCGGTCGTCATGATTCCGCAGTTCATCGGTTTCTCATCCATCAACTGGACCGATACGCTGCTGCCACTTATTGTACCGGGACTATTCGGCAATATCGTTGTGATCTTTTTTCTAAGACAGTTTCTGGCGGGAGGTCTTCCGAACGAGCTGGTTGAGGCGGCCAAGCTGGACGGCAGCAGTTTCTTCCGAACCTTCTGGACCATTGCCTTGCCTGTTGCGAAGCCGGCGATTGCAGCTCAAGCGGCGCTAAGCTTCATGGGCATATGGAATGATTTCATGGGACCGCTTATTTATCTCAGCTCGCCGCAGAAGCAGACGATTCAGGTACTGATCGCCTCCATGCAATCCCAGTACATGGGCTCGTCCAATTATCCTGTTATTCTGGCAGCGTCGATTATTTCGATGATCCCGGTTATTCTCGTCTTTTTCTTCTGCCAACGCTATTTCATTGAATCGATGGCGATCAGCGGATTAAAGGGTTGAGCATATGATTGGATGGATGCGAGGCAAGGCGTGGAGAGCGGCGATGGCTGTCTGTCTAGTTGCGGCAGTTTGTTTGATGGGCTGTACATCCAGTCCAGAAGAAAAGGAGGTTGTTTTGTTGCAGGAGGATGCAAAAGTGTATTCAAATTCAATGAAGCTTGAGCAGGAGTGGGAGGATTACGGAATTGGCGATCCTTTCATTATGCGGCACAACGGAATCTATTATTTGTATTGCAGCACCAAGGATTTTCGCCCGGGCATTAAAGCGTGGAGCTCCGAGAATCTTGTGGATTGGAGCTATGAAGGGCTTGTGACGGAGGATCCTATTACGACAGGTGCTTATGCGCCGGAGGTATTCTACTGGAACGGAAGCTTCTATTTATATACATCACCGGCAGGAAAGGGCCATTACGTGCTGCAGAGCGAAAGCCCGACCGGTCCCTTTATTGTGAAAACCGATAACTTGGGCGAATCGATCGACGGATCAGTGTTTATTGACGACGACGGCAAATGGTATTTCACGAATGCGGGCACGCAGGGTATTGTTGCGCATGAGATGCCTGATCCTTACACGATTGACATTGGCGTAACGACGAATGCTTTCCTTGGACACTGGACAGAGGGCTCCATGATATGGAAACGTAACGGTTTATACTATATGACGTATACCGGCAATCATGTTTTTAGTAATGGTTACCGGGTCAATTATGGAGTATCGAAGGATGGCCCCTTCGGGGATTACAGCCTGCCTGCGAATAATCCGATTATCATTAGCACGAAGGATGAATTCAAAGGTCTAGGCCATAGCGCAACCGTGCTTGGTCCTGATATGGACTCCTATTATATAACCTATCACAATTTGATCGGACACTCAGCAGAAGGACCCCCAGTTCGTGAATTGAACATCGACCGGCTTGCTTACAACGGGGATAAGCTAGTCG
Source organism: Paenibacillus sp. 2TAB23 (assembly GCF_052115165.1). Classification (NCBI taxonomy): domain Bacteria; kingdom Bacillati; phylum Bacillota; class Bacilli; order Caryophanales; family Paenibacillaceae; genus Paenibacillus; species Paenibacillus sp. 2TAB23. The sequence goes on along the minus strand of NZ_JBFRGD010000023.1, from coordinate 127,962 downwards.
TATTGGGACCCACTCATGGCTATCAGCAGCCTGCTCCGGCTATGCCCTCGCTATATGGCTGGTTGTCTGAAGGGATCGATGCCGAGCAATGGGAGAAGAAGGAGTTGGCTGGCCGTGAATCACTGATCAGCAAATTAAGCACGGAGCCCGTATTTACATCAGAATACAACGTCCGGCTGGAAGAGACGGTCGCTGCAGATAGTGGGAAGCTGGAAGCGTTATTTTCTTACATGAACGATTCCAATTATTCCGCAATCAAGCTGCTGCCGGCCATGCATAAGCTGCAATATATTATAGTAAAAGACGGAATTGAGAAGCAAGTTGGAGAAACGACGCTGCCTAAGGAATTTGATTATACGAAGCTGCATACGATTCGGGTCGAGCAGCGCATGGACCAGGTGCTTGTATTTTTCGACGGCATGAAGAAACTGGAGGTGCCGCTCGCTGCGGCAGCAGGAGGGAAGATCGGCTATGCGGCAGCGAATGTGAAGGGCGTTTATGAATATACGGCTTTCGCGAACGATGCGGACGGCAGCAGTGATTTCGAGGCTTACAAACCGGTACCCGGCATAATTGAAGCTGTGCACTACCTGAAGCATGAAGATCGCGGTTTCCATATTGGCGAGAAATCGGCGGATAAAGGAGATTACCGCGCGGAGGACGGCGTTCCAATTCTTAAGCAGGCAGACGGCAGTTATTCCGTCGCTCTAGAGCAGCGCGGAGATTGGCTGAAGTATAAGCTGAATACGAGTAAGAATGCAGAGTACGGAATTGGCCTGACGCTGAGGAAGCCCAAGCAGGATATTGTGCTGGAATGGTCGGTTGACGGCGGTAAGCCGGTCAAGACAAAAATAAATGCCGACGACGCCGCATTCTCGGAGGAAACAGCTAAGCTGAGGGTTGGAACGATTGGAATAGATGCCGGCTTCCATGAGCTGAAGGTTGAAATAATAAGCGGCACAGCTGAGCTACAGGCCTTCGATCTGTTCCTAACGGAGCAGCCCGAGGCTCAGCAAGCCTTCGAACAGCTGCCGAACATGGCCGGCATTGGTTTGTTCGATCAGGATGGGGCTGTATTTACAGGCAGCGGCACAGAGGACGACCGTTTGTTTGGCGGAAGCGACGACTGGGATGATTACGCGATCGAGGTCAAAGTAAAGCTGCATTCGGATGAGGACACAGGAGGCATATTTATTCGCGAGACGAACGAATCGTATCACCCTAATCAGGTAAGAGACGCCGCGATGGGCTACTATATCGGTATTGCCTCCTCGCAGTTGACGCTTAATCGAATGAATTACGATACTAATCTGTTGACTAGCGCAGCCGTTCAGCTTGTTGCAGGCCGTGAATACTCGCTTAAGGTGACCGCAGCAGGCAGCACCATCGAAGTGTTTCTGAACAGCGAGCCCAAAGCCTTGATCAGCTACACGGATCCGAATCCGTTCTTGCACGGGAAAGCAGGCATTCATGCCGAGCGGTCTGGGCTGTCTTTTAGAGATATGATCATTAAGCCATTAGAAAAATAACATAAATGCAGAAGCAATAGGACTGGAGTGTTAGCATGATGGAACCCGCACGCAATGAGTATCCAAGACCGCAGTTTGAACGAGAATCCTGGCTGAATTTGAATGGGCAATGGACCTTTGCATATGACGATTTGAACGAAGGCCAGGATCAGAAATGGTTTGAAGGCAAGCCATTTGACCGCGACATTCAAGTGCCGTTCTGCTATCAAAGCGAGCTAAGCGGCATTAATGAGCAGGCATTTCACGACATCGTCTGGTACCGGAAGGAAGTTGAGCTGCCTGCTCAGTACGCTGAAAAACGTATTATTCTGCACTTTGGCGCGGTTGACTACGAAGCGAAGGTTTGGGTGAACGGGCATTTGGTCGCGAGCCATGAAGGCGGACATACCCCTTTTCACGCAGATATTACGACTGCCTTGCAGTCAAGCGGCTTGAACAGCATCGTCGTGCGAGCTGAGGATTACAGTAAGGACGTCACTTTGCCTAGAGGCAAGCAATATTGGAAAGAGAAGTCCGAGCAGGTATTCTATACGCGTACGACGGGAATATGGCAAACGGTATGGATGGAGGCTGTAAATGCCGCGCATATCGCAAGCGTAAGAATGACGCCCGATATTGATGAAAACAAAATTCATATCCGAAGCTTTTTCAAGGGAATGGAAACAAGCAGTAATTTGCGTCTAAGCATCAAAATATCATTCGAGGGCGAGCTGATTGCGGAGGACGTTATTCGTGTCATGGCGCAAGAAGATGAGGTTTCGATTAAACTCCATGATTTCAACGATCATGGACTTGGCCGCTGGTGGTCCCCCGAGAAGCCAAATCTCTATGATGTTGAGTTCAAGCTGCTAGACTTGCAACAAGAGCTTGACGTCGTGAAGAGTTATTTCGGGATGCGCAAAATATCAATTGAAGACGGCGTTGTATGTTTGAATAATCGGCCATATTATATGAAGCTTATTTTGGATCAAGGCTATTTCCCAGGGGGCGTGCTTACGGCTCCGAGCGATGGAATGCTGCGTACTGATGTGGAATTGACGAAGCAAATGGGATTCAACGGCGCGAGAAAACATCAGAAGGTCGAGGACCCGCGCTATTTATACTGGTGCGATAAGCTGGGACTGCTCGTATGGGGTGAGATGGCGAACGCCTATCAATACTCCGAGCGGTATGTCACCCGTATGATGAACGAGTGGCAGGAGGCAATCCACCGTGATTACAATCATCCGTGCATTGTCGTATGGGTACCGCTTAATGAGAGCTGGGGAACGCCTAATATTCTGATTGACAAGAGACAGCAGCATCACGCTTCTACACTTTACTATTTGACCAAGTCCATTGACGCAACCAGGCCGGTCATATCCAATGATGGTTGGGAGCATGTGAAATCCGATATTTATACGGTACATGATTACGAGAGCCGGGAAGAGATACTGGCAAGCCGATACGCCACGCCGGAATTATCGGTTAAAAGCGATCCACAGGGCCGGAAAATTATTATTCCAGGATATACGTATGACGGTGAGCCGGTACAACTGTCGGAGTTTGGCGGAATTTCCTACATTCAGGGCAACGCGGAAGGGTGGGGCTATTCTTCTGCAAGCAACGATCAGGATTTCTTGAACCGTTTAGCAGCGGTCATTCGTCCGGTTATACGGGCGGGTGGCCTTCAGGGTTACTGCTATACCCAATTGACGGATGTGGAACAGGAGAAAAACGGCTTACTGTCATTTGACCGTGTGCCGAAGCTTCCTCTTGAAATGTATCGCCAGCTCCTCGCTGGAACGGTGCCTGTGTGGCAAGAACAATTGGCGAAGAGCTTGCACAGCTAAGGATAGCCTTCATGCCAGCCGAACATAATAGTCCAAACAACTATTATAAATAGGTCAGGGGCACATCGACATGCAAACAGAAGCGGTCTCCATCGTGGATCATAAAATAAAAGTCATTGAGAGCGAAAAAGGAATCATTTATTTGGTGGGCCCGATCCAGCTGCCGGTCAAGCTTGGAGAAGGGGAGGCGTTATTCGATTGGTATTGCTGGCTGAACTGCAAAGAAAAGCTTGATGATCTGGAGCAAATCGTACAGAAGCTCTCTGCCAGCAATCTTGCGGAGATGCAGCAATCAAGCGTGCTTGTGTACGGTGATTTCGAACAAGAGGATGAAGCTTGGATCCGCATGCACAGCATCTGCCATACGGGTGATATATTCGGAAGCAAGCGCTGCGATTGCGGCTATCAGCTGCATGAGTCGATGCGCATGATTGCGGAGAAAGGCGCAGGGGCTTTGTTTTATTTGGCCAATCATGAAGGAAGAGGAATCGGATTGTTCAGCAAGGCGATGGCATATTTGCTGCAAGAGCAAGGTTACGATACGGTAGAAGCGAATGTAGAGCTTGGCTTTGCGGATGATGCGAGGAACTATGGAGATGCGATTCGCGTGCTGAAGGCATTGCGTGCCAAGCCTGTTGCGCTCATAACGAATAACCCGAAAAAGCTGGATGCTCTGCAGGCTGCAGGACTTGATGTAACAGATCGGATTCCGCTTTGGGGAGACCGATCCGAGCATAACGAGCGGTACTTGGATACCAAAATAAACCGATCGGGCCATTTCGCGGCAAGCGGCTGTCCGAACGAATAAAGGCTTGGAAATTGGATAGGGCTGTCCAGCTGACGCATAAATGCGCAAGCCGGACAGCCCTTAGTTGTATCGTATATTTAACCGGACCTTTGCTAGCATGAAAGGCCGTATAGAATCCCCTTGTTAACAGCAAACAGCATGTGTACCAAGTTGTCTAAAAAACTCGCATTCTAAAACAACGAAAGCCCTACCTCTCTTCCGTCCTCGCGGCTCCAGTGACCGCGCCAGTGTGAATCAGAAATACATCACGAAACAGGTTTGGGATTAACAGCAAAGAAATCAAAATCTGAGGAAAACATTGAATCTTACTGGGGATTTGCTGGGGTTAAATATTATACATTCCTTACATTGTACTATAAGTATTCATGAAATGCAACCGTTGATTGAATAACGAATGACTTTAGTGATTCTGGACACTCTAGGATTGGAAGGGGGAATAGACATGCCAAGCTGGTTGGAGATTGTTATTCGCACATTGGCTGCCGTCGTCATCTTATTTGCGCTGACTAAAGCACTCGGCAAGCGCCAAATATCGCAGCTCTCGTTATTCGAGTACATAACGGGCATATCTATTGGCAATATAGCCGCATACGTGTCGCTTGACCTCGATAATTTATGGTATCTAGGCATGGTATCGCTAGCGGTGTGGGTTAGTATCTCGGTTGCTATGGAATTCGTGACCATGAAGAGCAAACGGGTTCGCGATTTTGTTGATGGCAAAGGAACGGTACTCATTAAGGATGGTCAAATGCTCAAAAAGAATTTGCATAAAGAGCGGCTGACCATAGATGAAATGCTCGAGCAGCTGCGAAAGAAGGATGTATATCGCGTTGCGGATGTAGAGTTTGCCGTCATGGAGTCGAGCGGTGAGGTTAATGTGCTGCTTAAGAAGGAATATCAGCCGATCACGGCAGATCTTCTTGGCTGGAAGGTAGCTCATGAGCAGGAAGCGCAGACGGTTATGATGGACGGAGATATTCAGGATGAAATTCTGGAACAGCTGGGACATGACCGGCAATGGCTGCTTCATGAGCTCAAGAAAAGAAATCTTGAGGAAAAAGATGTTTTTTTGGCACAAATTGACAGCAACGGCGATCTGTTTCTCCAGACTGGAGAAGAGAGCAGGCATCCGGCCAACCAGCAATCTAAGCCGCGGGAGCGCGTTGCAATGCTGGTGGAGCAATTCGAGGCGGAGCTGCTCCGCCTCGAACGATTGTCCCGGAATGAAAGTGATCGACGAATATACCAAACTGCACGTGATCGGTTTCAAACGAGCGTTAAAACGCTTTCAGATCAAGCTTTAAAACGTTAGTCTATGTCCATCTTGCCGACCAGAGCTTCATTTCTTTCAGAATGTGATGGAGATCCTCGCCTTTAGGCGTTAACGTATATTCAACCGTGACAGGTACCGTAGGGAAAACCTTGCGTTCAAGCACGCCTTTGTCCTCTAAATGACGAAGCGTGCTTGTCAAGGCGCGAGGGCTTACGGCTGGAATTAGTCTTTGGATCTCACCGAATCGTTTGGTTCCGCAAAATAACTCCCTCAGAACAAGAAAAGCCCATTTGCCTCCGATCACATCCAACGTTCTCTCAATATTGCATTCAATGTTTACCGGCTCTTTTGGGATGTAATTGTGTACACTCATACCTCATACCCCTTTTCGCTCATTACTAAAAACAAGTATAGTATATATACTTAAGATAATAAAATGAAAAAACATTCACTACTTACATTAAAGCACAATCTGCTATAGACTACTACTTGTGAGTGACTGGAAGTGTAGAATAGGAGTGTGGAAGATGAAATACAGAAAGCTAGGCAAAAGCGGTCTTAAAGTGAGTGAGCTCGGTCTTGGCAGCTGGTTGACTTATGGAACCGCAACGGAAGCGGAAACTGCACAAGCATGTATTCATAGAGCATACGAGCTTGGCATTAATTTTTTCGATACTGCTAACGCTTACAATAATGGTGAAGCTGAGAAGGTGATGGGCGGAGCATTGAGAGCCTATACGCGCAGCAGCTACGTGCTCGCGACCAAGCTGTTTTTCCCGATGGGCTCCGGACCGAATGATCGTGGCTTGTCTAGAAAACATATCATGGAGCAATGCGAGGCCAGCTTGAAGAGATTGGGTACCGATTATATCGATCTCTATCAATGCCATCGCTTTGATTCGGACACACCGGTTGAAGAAACGCTGCGTGCACTTGATGATTTGACAGCTCAGGGTAAAGTTCTTTATGCAGGCATCAGCGAATGGTCGGCAGAGCAAATTACGGACGCAACGCGAATAAGCAAAGAGCTTAATCTTCGTCCTTTGATCTCTAATCAGCCTATATACAACATGTTCGAGCGATATATCGAGCAGGGCGTTGTACAGGCTAGCGAGCAAGCAGGCATGGGGCAAGTGGTGTTCTCACCGCTGGCTCAAGGCGTATTGACCGGCAAATATAAACCAGGACAAGCTGCACCAGCCGGCAGCCGAGCCGCCAATGAGAAGACGAATGGCGTCATTAACAGCTACTTGCGCGAGGATGTGCTACAGGTTACTCAGAAGCTGGAGCAGCTAGCTGGTACGGTAGATGCTACTTTATCTCAGCTTGCGCTTGCATGGGTGCTTCGCCAGCCTAACATAAGCTCGGCGATCATAGGCTCCAGCCGCCCAGCGCAAATTGAGGAAAATATAAAGGCGGTTGATCTTGTATTGACCGATGAGCTGCTTGCGCAGGTCGAACATATTTTGGCAGAGGTAAAAGACTTCGCGCCAGCTCGTTAATTTGCCAAGCGGTTACGCCATCAATGGATAGCAAGGTGAAACGGCTGTCGCCGTCCTTTGGCGGCGCGGGGCGTTTCATACCGAGTAATATAGAGATAGAATGACGAAATCATATACTTTCCTATATAGCAAAAAAGGCTCTTCGCCAGAAGAGCCTTTTTTGCTATATATAATAGAAGAGATTTTTTTATTGATCCATTTGAGACTCAGATGGGCTATAGGTGCCGGGCTGCGTAATCGGAGCCGGCATCTCTTTTCCGCCAGCAAAATGGTATTTCACGACCGTATTGAATTGATCTATCCAAGGCATGAGCGACCTTCCGCCCCATGCTTCTTTGGCAAACTCATTGAAATAATTCATGAACTCCATATTTGCGGAAATATGAACCTCCTGCACGGCGGGCGCAAGCTCGCGTACCCGGAGCGCAACAGTTTGCTTAAGCTCAGCCGACAGGTTGTTAATGTCATTTACTGAGAAATAGGAATTGTACGGGGAAACAAGCGCGCGGCTGTTGCCGGAAGGACTGCCGGTATCATGGTTATAAACCCCTTCGTTAGTGCCGGTGTTGTCCTGCTCGCTTCTGCCGCCGGAATTGCGCGTGCCGACTGCTGTCCAATCCAGCATGAGGCCAACGTATGCGTTTTTATCGGTAAGCATAACGATTGCGGAGGCGATCCCGTTAAGATCAGTAACTTTTCGCGAGATGACGGAGCTGTATTCGAAAAAGGAATTATCATGCTGATGCTTGTTTCCAGACACTGGACCGTAAGCTCTCCCGCTCAGCATCTTTGGATCTCCTGCTTGGCGGCTTCCGTAATCGGTGTCGCTATGCTGGGCAAGCTCTTCGTAGTTGCAGCCTGTCGCAGCCGTTAAGAGTACGGCGGACAGTAATAATGAGGCTATTCTTTTCACCATTTCAAGTGGACCCCCATTCATACGGTAATAGCATTAGCTTCTGCCGAGAGAGCGTAAATATACGTTTGCGGGAGCATACATAATTGACCATGGGTTTGGTGCACAATGTAGGATAGAGAGAATGCCGTGCAGATGGGTGGAACACAACGAAAAAGCAGGTGGAAAAACGTTGAATTGATGCGTTTTTGACAGCTTTGAGAACAATTTGTGAACTCTCTGTGGAACATTGACAAATAGGGGCTTCAACTTTATATTTAATAAAGTGATTTAAGTTGCAGGAGTTGTAATAACATCTGTGAAACACGCAGCCAGCCGCATGCCACGTGAAAATCAGGCAGCTGCGAAAACGTCAAAAGTGGGGTTGATTAATGATGAAACGGTGGCGATTTGTAAAACGGCTTGCGCCGCTTATGGCCATGATGGTATTGGTGCTAGCGGCTTGCGGGCGGAGCGATTTGTCGACGCTGAATCCTCAGGGACCTGTAGCGGAAGAGCAATTCGGACTAATGAAGCTGGCAATTGGAATCATGTTAATCGTGATTGTTGCCGTATTCGGGATTTCCTTGTATGTTATTATTCGGTTTCGCAGACGTCGGGGAGACAACACGATTCCTAAGCAAGTGGAAGGGAATCATAAGCTTGAGATCATCTGGACAGTTATCCCGATCATCATGCTTATCATTTTGGGTGTACCGACTGTACAATCCGTATTTAACCTTGCCAAAGATTACAGTAAAGATCCGGAAGCGGTTCAGGTTATTGTAACTTCGCACCAGTACTGGTGGGAATTCGAATATCCTGATTACGGTATCAAAACAGCGCAGGAACTTATCATTCCAAAAGGGAAAACGATTTCGGTTCAAGCGAAATCCGCAGACGTGCTTCACTCGTTCTGGATTCCGTCGCTGGCTGGTAAAATCGATACAAACCCAGGCGCTAACGTAAATGCGATGTACTTCTCGGCACCAAAAGAAGGCGTTTACTTAGGGAAATGCGCCGAGCTTTGCGGACCTTCCCACGGATTGATGGACTTTAAAGTCAAATCGGTGGACGAGTCCTCCTTTGATCGCTGGGTTGCAGCTCTTCAAGAGCCTGTAGCTTTGCCGAGCGACCCTGAAGTCGCAAAAGCATTTGAAAGCAAATGTCTGTCATGCCACGCAGTTGGCGATCTTGGCGGACCGGCATATCCTAACCTAACAGGTATCGGTAGCCGTGAGACTGTCGGAGGTATCCTTGTCAACACCGATGATCCGCAATACTCCAATGAAGGTTCAGTATATGACAACCTGCACCGTTGGATCGAAAATCCGGATGAGGTTAAACCGGGTAACCAAATGGGTAAAATTGATCTAACTGAGCAAGAACTTGAAGGTATTGCTAAATATTTATCAGAACTGAAGCTTAACTACGAACAATAATTTATCGGTGATTGAAGGAGGTACCTACTTTGGCTCATGCGCATACGCATACGGTCAAGCGTTACAGCGGTCTGATGGACTGGCTGACAACGGTTGACCATAAAAAAATCGGAATATTGTATATGATCGCTGGCGGTTTTTTCTTCCTTGTCGGCGGTTTGGAAGCGATCTTGATCCGGGTTCAATTATGGAAGCCGCTTAATAACTTCGTTAGTGCGGATACATACAACGAGCTGCTGACGATGCACGGTACGACAATGATTTTCCTTGCGGCCATGCCGCTCTTGTTCGCCTTAATGAATGCGGTCGTACCGCTTCAGATTGGTGCGCGCGACGTTGCATTCCCTTTCGTTAACTCACTTGGCTTTTGGACATTTTTGTTCGGCGGCGTGCTGCTTAACGTAAGCTGGTTCACTGGCGGCGCTCCTGATGCAGGCTGGACATCCTATGCTCCGCTTGCTGGCACCACCTACAGCGGCGACCATGGCGTCGATTATTATGTACTCGGCTTGCAGATTGCCGGTATCGGTACGCTAATCGGGGGTATTAACTTCCTAGTAACGATTATTAACATGCGTGCTCCTGGCATGACATTCATGCGGATGCCGATGTTTACTTGGACAGCATTCATTACGTCTGCGCTTATCCTGTTCGCATTCCCTGCTCTTGCAGTTGGCCTTGCGGCATTGATGTTCGACAGATTGTTCGACGCCAACTTCTTTGATCCTTCGGGCGGCGGTAACGCAGTGCTCTGGGAGCATATTTTCTGGATATTCGGGCATCCTGAGGTTTATATCCTCATCCTGCCGGCCTTCGGCGTTATTTCCGAGGTAATAAGCACGTTCTCACGCAAGCGTTTGTTCGGTTACAGCTCGATGGTATTCGCTACAATCCTGATCGGCTTCTTGGGCTTCATGGTTTGGGCGCATCACATGTTCACAGTAGGTCTTGGACCGGTTGCGAATGCGCTGTTCTCCATTGCAACGATGCTAATCGCGGTACCGACAGGTATCAAAATTTTCAACTGGCTGTTCACGATGTGGGGAGGCTCGATTAAATTCACTACTGCGAATTTGTTCGCAGTCGGTTTCATCCCAACCTTCGTAATGGGTGGCGTTACAGGCGTTATGCTTGCAGCAGCACCTGCGGACTTCCAGTATCATGATTCCTACTTTGTCGTAGCGCATTTCCACTACGTTATTGTAGGCGGCTTGATTCTCGGTATTTTCTCTGGCCTTCACTACTGGTGGCCAAAAATGTTCGGACGCGTGCTTAATGAAGGACTTGGCAAGCTGACGTTCTGGACATTCTTTATTGGCTTCCATTTAACATTCTTCATTCAGCATTTCCTTGGATTGCTTGGTATGCCGCGTCGTATTTGGACATACTTGGACGGCCTTGGCTTTAATGAAATGAATATGATCAGTACAGTCGGCGCATTCTTGATGGGCTTCGGTACAATCTTCTTCCTGCTTAACGTGGTCATTACGGCCTTCAAGCCGCAAAACGCACCAGCGGATCCATGGGAAGATGGCCGTACGCTTGAGTGGACGATTCCGTCCCCGCCGCCAGAGTATAACTTTGCACAAACTCCGCTAGTACGCGGTTACGATGCTTACTGGAAAGAAAAAACAGATGGACATAAAGGCATGACGCCTGCGGAACCTATTGGTCCGATTCATATGCCATCGCCTTCGATCCTTCCTTTCTTCATGGGTCTGGGATTGTTTATTGCTGGACTTGGTTTCATGTACTCGCATGACTGGGGCAACCTGTTCGGTTCATTCAAAACAGGCTACGCAGTAGGAATTGTCGGTTTGCTGATCATGTTTGGCTGCATGTTCCTACGTTCGGTAATCGATGATCACGGCTTCCACATTGAAGAAGAAGAAATCCTTAGAGATATGGGGGGGAAAGCATGAGCGCGCATTCGCATGTAGAGGGGCAATTGCCTCATGAGCCCGAAAAGGCGACCCTCGAGGGACGCAATAAAGTATTAGGTTTCTGGCTTTTCCTTGGTGGGGAAACGGTATTGTTCGGAACGCTGTTCTCAGCGTTTCTAGCACTCCGCCACCAAGTGCTTGACGGCCCGCCAGCACATGAGCTGTTTCAGCTTCCGCTAGTTGCGCTTGCGACAGCCTTGTTGCTGACATCCAGCTTAACGAGCGTATTCGCTGTTCATGCTTTGCATACGAATAGAGTGAAGGCGCTCATTAACTGGCTCATTATCACCGTAGTGCTAGGCGCAGCCTTCCTTGGACTTGAGATTTATGAGTTCGTGCATTACGTGCATGAAGGCCATGGCTTTACGACAAGCGCGTTCAGTTCTTCCTTCTACACGCTTGTAGGATTCCACGGCGCGCACGTTGCGTTCGGTATTTGCTGGATTACGTTGATTATTATTCAGCTCGCTAGAAAAGGCTTGACTGTCGTTACCGCACCTAAGGTATATGTAGCCGGTATGTACTGGCACTTTATCGACGTTGTATGGGTGTTCATTTTCACCGTCGTTTACTTGATGGGAAAGGTGGTTTAATTCCATGGCAAGCAATCACACAGCCACAGAGGAAAGCCCCAAGCGTCATAAGGTCGAAGGACCTAAGAAGCATATCATCGCCTTTATTTTCTCAGTCCTGCTTACGTTTATCGCATTCGCGACCGTAATCAGCGGCGAGATCAACAAAGACTTTATTTACATTATTTTGATCGGTTTAGCCGTTCTTCAAGTATTCGTTCAGATGGCATTCTGGATGCATATGAAGGATCGCGGTCATACATTCGCCATTATCGGCATTCTGACAGGCGTCTTCATCGTATTCACATGTGTAATCATGGCTGAATATTGGGCTTGGTGGTAATACATTGTTTTGATGGAGGAGAGGAGGGTCCCGAGGCTTGGGTCCCTCCTCTTTTCTAAAAAGGCTAGCGTAATTGAAAGGAGCTTCCACGATGCTTGGCTTACAATATTTCCGCTTCGAGGAATTGTGGACCCCGATGTTTTTATTCGGAATGGCTGCTATTGTCATTCTATATTTCTATTTGATCGGTCCATGGCGCGAGAAGCATGCTCCGCAAGCACCTGCTGCGACAGCAAAGCAAAAGACGATGTTTGTATCGGCTGCCGTTATGTTATATTTGGTCCACGGTGGTCCTTTTAATCTATTAGGCCATCTCATGTTTACGTTTCATATGATCAATATGTCTGTTTCCTATTTAGTCGTTCCACCGCTCGTTCTGCTAGGTATACCAAGCTTTTTGTGGATCAAAATGTTTTCCGCGCCATTCTGGCGGAAATTCAGCTTTATGATGCACCCGGTTATGTGTCTTGTGTTGTTTAATGTATTGTTCTCTGTTTATCATATTCCCGTTGTCCATGACTATGTGATGACGCACTTCGCCGTGCATCGTCTTTATTATTTGATTCTGCTAATCACGTCCTTTATGATGTGGTGGCAGATTACAGTTCCAGTTCCAGAGTGGGCTAGACTGACAGACTTGAAGCGAATGGCGTATGTATTCGCGAATGGCATGCTGCTTACACCTGCATGCGCGCTTATTATTTTCGCCAAAACGTCAATGTATGCGATTTATAGCGATCCCAACGTTTGGGTAACCGCGATGGGCTATTGCGTATCGGGTGATCCGACAAGGCTGCTGGACAGCTTTAGCGGACCGCAATTTTTCAATTTGATGGATGTCGTTGAGGACCAGCAGCTTGGCGGTATTGTGATGAAGTTCGTACAGGAAATTATGTACGGGGTAATTCTCGTCTATATTTTCAAGCAATGGTTCAAACGTGAGCATACAGAGGATGATTTGCCGAATACGAATACCGGTACGGCTTAGAACGTACTAATCATTTTGTTAATCATAGGTGGGGTAACGTTGAACAGTTATAATATTATGCCGACAATTAGTACTTTCTTCATCGTGCTGAGTGCCGTTCTAGTAGGGGTAGGATGGAGTCTTGCCATTAAACGCAGGCTGGAAGAGCATCAAAAGGTGATGTTCTATGCAGCGGTATCTGCGACGATCTTCTTCATCGTGTACGTGTCGCGGACGATATTCGTAGGCAATACATCATGGGGCGGGCCGGACGGCTTGAAGCCTTATTATCTGGTTTTCTTATTATTCCATATCGTGCTTGCTACGGTAGCTGCCGTATTCGGCATTACGACGCTAACGCTTGGTTACAAGAAGAAGTTTGCGAAGCATCGCAAATGGGGCAAGGTAACCTCGATGATTTGGTTTGTTACGGCAATTACAGGCACAATGGTTTATGTGCTGCTGTACCTCATGTACCCAGGTGGCCATACGAAGCCGGTTATTGATGCGATTTTTGGATAAGCCATAATGGGATATACCATAGAAGCTATGCATGCGAAAGAGTTATCTTTCGAGTGCATAGCTTTTTTTGTAATTAAGACTTTATATGTTTCACGCGATAAAGTATCTTCTATTTCTACGAGAAACGGATACCCTCCTCTTGCTGAGGATGGCGTAGCCGTTTCTTCTTGTTGGTAAGGGTTGACAACTGTGTATACAGTGAATATACTGTGTATAAGGATATATACAGTATAGAGAGTGAGCATTGAAAGGAGCGAGTGCAGTGGGATTATGGAAAGGCGCTTGGTTTCTAGCGAAGCATGAGCTTGTGAGAGACGGCTGGAAGAGCCTGTTCACGTTATTGTTTATCGGATATTTATTGTTATTTACGGTTCCGATGATGCATAGCGTCCTGAGTGGGGATAGCAACGAAATGATGAATTGGGCGACGGACTTTTTATATCTTACATTCTTGCCTATCCTTGGTTTTGTTATTAATCAAACGATGATGCGTTACTGGAAAGAAAACTCGTATACAAGAAAGATGGCATTATGGCGGATATTGCCGATCTCATCGAGGCAAATCGCGCTTGGCCGAATTATACAGTTGAGTGTCGTTTTGTTCTGTGCCCAGCTTGTATATTTTATCTTGCAGTTCGTATTCGTGCGAAGCATGGGAGCGGATATTTCGGTCATCACCTTTATCCAATACGCTGTGTTTTGGTTCGGTTACTCGCTTACCGTATCCCTTATTTATGTATACTGGGAGATCGGTCATTCAGGTAAAGTATATTTCTTCTCCAATCTCATCTATATTGCAATATTGCTAGCTGTCACCATATGCTTTACAACATTTAATGGCGGGACTATGGTTGCTGCTTCACTACACGCTATAGATGACGGCAGCTGGTGGATGCCGATCATAGCCATTGCTGTCAGTGTGGTAGCCATCTTGATTGGGGTCAATCGGATTGAGAGTCGATTGGAGAACCGCAGCTATCGTGCATAATTAATCGGGAATGGAAGAAGGTGAAGGTTATGCGGCTGCCAATACAGATTAATGATCAAAGTGCTGAGCCGCTTTACCATCAAATTGAAGTTCAACTGAGAGCTTTAATTGTAAGCGGACAGTTGGCGGAGGGTGTGCTGCTTCCGTCCATACGAGAGCTTGCGCAAACAGTCAAATGCAGCGTCATTACGGTGAAGCGCGTATATAACGATTTGGAAGCAGAGGGATTGCTTCGAACGAGGCAAGGAACAGGGACATACGTAGCACAGGTAGGCGATCAAGAGCGAGACCGGCACAGGCTTGCTGCAGTTGTTGAGGCATTGGAGCAGGCGGTCGTTGCCGCAAAGCGCGTGCAGTGTACGGAGGAAGAGCTGAGGATGATATTCCAGGAAGCAATAACGAAACATTACGAGTAACGGAGGGACATATTGATGAATGAGACGTTGGCTATTCAACTAGACGGTGTGGAGCAGAGCCGTTCGAACTTCAAGCTAGGTCCACTTCATATGAGTATTCCAAAAGGATATATTACGGCAATTGTGGGGCCGAACGGCTGTGGCAAAAGCTCGACGTTCCGCCTGATGCTTGATCTGGATAAACCGGATAAAGGGACAATCGAGCTGCTTGGCTGCAAAGTTAATCAAGGAATAGACACGGAGCTGAAGAAACGGATCGGGTATTTGCATGATCAATCCTCCTCCCATGAGAACAATATGACCGGAGCTGCGAAAGCCGAGTTCCACCGGTTCTGGTACGATGACTGGGATATTAATCGTTACCGCGAGCTGCTGCACGCCCTTGAGGTAGAGGATCATCTCATGCTTGGCAAAATGTCAAAAGGGATGCGGCGCAAATTTGAATTTGCGCTGGCGCTGGCGCATGGACCAGAGCTGCTCCTTCTGGATGAGCCTTCGTCTGGACTCGATCCGCTTGCCTGGAAAACGATGATCGAGCTGCTCCACCGTTACATGGATAGAGGAGATCGTACGATTCTGATGACTTCTCATATCATTGAAGAGGTAAAACGGCTTGCCGATTACATTGTTTTTATGGCGCAGGGCAGGGTGCTTGGGATGTATGAGAAGGATGAGCTGTTCAGCAGCTGGTTTACCTTGTTCGTTAGTGGAGCGGAGCTATCTTCGAAGAAAGCAGCCGAGCTGCCCGGTCAATGCGGAGTTGAGCATGCTGGTGCGACAACCTTTCGGATTACGACGAACAAAGCGGCCGAAGCTGAGGAATGGTGCGCCGCAGAGGGGTACCAGATTGTCAGCAGGCAGGCGCTGGAGCTTGATGAGATCATGAGTGCGTTGTTGCAGCAGGACAGAATGTATACAAGAAAGAACTAATAGAGGAGGAAGAATACAATGCAACCATTAAGAGTAGAAAAAGTCGTTAAACAATACGGGGATAAAACAGCGGTCAACGGCATCAGCTTCGAGGTAAGCGAAGGAGAGATTTATGGCTTGCTTGGCGCGAACGGAGCCGGCAAAACGACAACGATGCGGATGGTGCTAGGCCTCATCTACCCGGACGAAGGAAACATCCTGTACAACGGGAAAGCCTACAGCAAGGAGCAGCTTCGCAATCTTGGTTATTTGCCGGAGGAGAGAGGCTTGTATCCAAAGGTGCGCATTAGCGACCAGCTGATCTACTTGGGTCAGCTGCGGGGCATGTCCAAGAATGATGCGGATCAAAGCTTGAAGAAATGGTTAGATCGCTTTGATGTACCTGAGTATTATAACAAACGGGTGGAAGAGCTATCTAAAGGAAATCAGCAGAAGATTGGATTCATTGCAAGCGTGATCCACTCTCCCCAAATTGTTATTTTGGATGAAGCCTTCAGCGGTCTCGATCCGGTCAACGTGGAGCTGTTGAAATCAACGGTCAAAGAGCTGCGGGATTCAGGCAGCAGCATCCTGTTCTCGACGCATCGGATGGAGCATGTCGAGGAGCTATGCCGGAATATTACGATACTGCATCGCTCGAATGTCGTACTGAAAGGCAATTTGAAAGACATCAAAAAACAATTCCCCAAAGAGCGCGTTATTCTCAACACCGATAAGGAAGTGTCCGGTCTTGAGAGCATAAACGGTGTCACGCAGGTGACCCGTCATGAGAATGGCTACGAGGTAGGTATCGCAAATGAAGCGGCAGGTATGGACATCCTTCATCATGCGCTCAAGCAGTCAACGATTACGAGGTTTGAGGTCAAAGAACCGACATTAAACGAAATTTTTATAAAAACAGTAGGTGGTGATAACCATGAATAGTTTTTGGACCGTTGTTGGCTTTACGTTGAAAAATAAGTTCAGAGGCAAAGCATTTGTGATTACAACGCTTATCATTGCTCTCATTATTACTATCGGTATTAACCTGCCTTATATTTTCTCTCAATTCAGCAGTGGCGATAAAGTAACGAGCATCGGTTATGTTCAATCAGCGCAATCGGAAGGCTCGGCGACGGGCGACCAGCTCAAAGCTTACTTCGAAGCGCAGGAGAAGCCAGGCGTAAAGCTCGTTCCATATGAAGACAAAGGCTCCGAAGCCGAGAATGAGAAGCAGCTGAAGCAAGCGATTACAGATAAAGACATTAAAGGCTACTTGGCATTCGGCGAAATAACAGATAGCGGTTTTCCGGAAATAACGTATAAATCAGAGAAAATGCTCGCGTTCGAGCTCACAAGCTCCATTCAAAGCGGTTTACAAGTCATTCGCCAAGGAACCGTTCTAAAGGATGCAGGTTTAAGCTCCGAGCAGATGGCTTTGCTGAATGCGCCGATTGAGATTGCATCGGTACAAATTTCGGCAACGGAAGGTGCAGGCAGCCTCGGCGAAGGCAAAACACCGGAAGAGCAAGCCGTTAACATGGGACTCGTGTACTTCATCGTCATTCTGTTGTTCATGGCCATTATGATTACGGGCCAAATGATTGCGTCTGAAATTACGGCAGAAAAAAGCTCGCGTGTAATGGAGCTGCTCATTACGAGCGTATCTCCGCTTAAGCAAATGTTCGGCAAAATCGTCGGCATGTTTTTAGTTGGATTGATTCAAATCACGGTTTATGTACTTGTTATCATCATCAATATAAAATTGCCGCACAATAACGAAATGCTTGTGAAATTCAACATCGATCTATCGCAGATTGATCCGATGCTTCTTATGTACTCCGTGCTGTTCTATTTGACAGGTTATTTCCTGTTTGCAACCTTGTTCGCTGCTGTAGGTTCAATCGTCAGCCGTACCGAGGATCTAGGTCAAGCGGTATTGCCAATCACGATGCTATCGCTGGCTGGCTTCTACATCGCGATCTTTAGTATCTCAAGCCCGGACAGCATGCTGGTTCAGATATCATCGTTCATCCCATTCTTCTCGCCGTTCGTTATGCTGCTAAGATTGGGCTTGACCGATCCGCCAATGTGGCAGGTGCTTGGCTCGATCGGACTTCTGCTCGTAACGATTTACGCATCGGTATGGGTTTCCGCCAAAATCTATCGCACAGGCGTACTGATGTACGGCAAGCGTCCTACGTTTAAAGAGCTTCGCAAGGCGATGAAGGCTTATAAGATTTAAATGGTTGGGAATGAAATGTGAGCAACGGTTATAACTGAGACAGATGTAAGTAATAGCTGAGACAAATTACAATACATGTTTGAGACAAAATAAGACCCTTGATTTGTCAGAAATGCTGATAAATTAAGGGTTTTTCTTTTTCGGGCAATTGCTACTTTTTCCAGCAAACTATAGGCAGTGAAAGCCACTAGACCTCAAGGCGCACTGGGTTTTTTAAGTACAATGGTCAAAAGAGCCTAATCACTTATAAAAAGAGAGCGTCAGCATTTATTGTACTATCTACTTGATGGGGGCATATCAATTGCAGAGAGCCCCTTCGCTACATGTTTGAGTTTCATATCTATCCTCTCAACATCATCCGAATCGAAACCACGATTAGAAACACGGCTAAGATCTTTAGCAGCAGTTTGGCGGGTAAGCGTCGGGCTAGTCTAGCGCCGATCTGACCGCCAATAATAGCACCTGGAGCTAAACCAAGTACCATGAACCAGTCAATATTCAATAAGAAGGCGTGCGTTGACGTGCTTACGATAGCGGAAAGAAAAATTTGAAGCATCGATGTCGCGACAGCAATATGGGGCGAAAATCCGAGCAGCAGCGTCATCGTCGGAACCATAAGGCTGCCGCCGCCTACCCCAAACAGGCTTGCCATGAACCCCACCATAAAACTAATGACAATACCCGTAGGCATGTGATAAGCATAATCGAATCGCTCACCGCTGTTATCGATTAAACTGCGATTCACCGTTGGTTTGAAAGGCCAAAGGATTGGCTTATTCGGCTTATATAGGAGGATCAGAGCGATTATGATTAAGAAAAAACCGAAACTAACGAAAAACATTTTCCCTTCGATATGCTCTACAAACAACGCGCCAATAACCGATCCAGGAATCGAGGCGGCAGCGAACCGAGTCGCTGCCTGATAATCAATTCTCTTCTGCTTGGCATACACGTAAGTGCTTGAGATGGAATTAAACAAAAGCATCGCCATTGACGTACCCGCTAAATGAGAGGGGGGCATATCGGGAAATATAAAGGCCAATAAAGGTACGACGATGAATCCTCCGCCGAGACCGACCAATGAACCGGATATTCCCGCTAGCAGCCCGATTCCTAATAAAAGTATGAAAGTTGCCACATCGTATGTCCTTTCAGCTTATATGATCCAACGCTTATTCATTCTTTCCAGAAAAACCGGCCTGCAAATAGATACGTTCTAAGCCAATTTCGCTGTTCTTCTGACAAACGAACGTCTTCGTTCAGTCTAGACAGGATGGCTTCGGACGAAAGCTTCTGAACCAGTTGTATGGCAATTTTATCCACGCCAGCATCCAATGAGAGGATCTCGGCAGACCCAGAATCAGGGGTCCATTGTTTCCAAGCGGGGAGTCCTTCGCCATTTGGATTGCCATTTTTCAAGAAGCATTTTAAATAACTTTGCATAACTGTAGTAAGCGCCTTGCGTCCGGATTCGTTATGCTCGGTGTACATACCCGCAAAAAAACTTTGTACCGAAAAATCGCCCGTATAGAAGGGGATATCTGCGCCATGAGAAGCACCCAAAAGAAAACGGAAGGAAGGATCAATAACGCCTTCTTGCAACCCCCAGCCAAATCGGTATGCGAATATCGGAATTTGAGGGAGCATGACCGCTAATTTCTCAGCAACATCCTCTACATTGAATGCTCCATATATCTCGCTTCCATATTGAACGGCCATATCATAAAGCATCTTTTGTTCCGAATTGCCAATTAATTTCCCCTGCATCACTTGTGGCATGAAATGAGAGTCCGACAAAGCAAATGTGGAAAATTCACTGGCCGTGCTCCCAAGAACGATCGGAATGTTAAGATTCGTTCGGTTTGTAACATTGTCAAACCCCCCAATCGGAATGACAAAACCATCTTCGAACAAGTGTGGAAATGCAGTCATTCGAAGGCCGGTGTCTCCGATTAATTCAGCAAAGTGAATGGCTTGCTGACGATGCAGGTAATCGGAGATCGTATGTGCAGATTGCTTTGAAGTCCAATGGAGAGCCTCATCGCGATTAGTTGCTTCACCCGACTTGACGAGCAAAGACGTTAGGATATCGTTTGCTTTGGTTTCGCCTTGTTCTATTGAAGCGGTCGTGCAGCCTCCGCTCATTACATACAGCTTATGGAACAGTCCTTCACCTAGCGGAGATAGAAAAGCAGCCAATGCATTTCTCGCACCGGCGGACTGGCCTGCCAACGTTACATTTCCGGGATTGCCGCCAAAGGAAACGATGTTTTTTTGCACCCACTTCAAAGCATGTAAAATATCAAGGAGACCGTAGTTGCCCGAGTCATCCAAGGGATCTCCAGTCAGAAGTGCTTGATGTCGGAAAAACCCCATCGCACCTAGACGGTAGTTCACCGTGACAACGATACTGTTGGTCTCACGCGCTAATATGCTGCCCTGAAAATCCTTGCCCGAACCACCTATATTACCGCCCCCATGCAAAAATACGAACACGGGCAAATTCTCTTCTACATGAACTGGTCGCCAAATGTTTAAATATAAGCAGTCCTCGTTCCCATTAGGAGCACCTAGAACAAGCTGAACGCTGCTATGATTAAAATCATGTACGGACAATACGCCCGACCATGATTCAACCTCACGCGGCGCTTTCCACCTGAGGTTCTCCACTGGAGGCTTCGCATACGGAATCCCCAGCCAAGCGATTGCCCCGGTTTCTGGCAGACGCAGACCTTTAAGCTGACCGTTAGAAATAGTAATCGTTTCGTCCATTGTTTCATTTGCACTCATAACATGCCCCTCGTTTCTACTCCGTATGATCGCTAAGCTATCTAATCTTGCAAACGTTCTTTTCTTCATTATAAGGATTTGTTAAAATAAATAAAAATATATTGTTTTGTATAATATATATAACCTATTGGTTATGAAAGAGGTGGATTTTCGATGGATTTGCTTTCCCTGCGGTGCTTTCAAATCGTTGCTCGGCTGGAGAACATGACCAAAGCCGCCGAAATGCTGCAGGTCTCTCAGCCTGCAATCAGCAAATTGATAGGTAATCTTGAAAAAGAATTAACGATAAGATTGTTTGATCGCACAGGAAAATACATTCGATTAAATGAATACGGGAAGCGTTTTCTTGCGAAGGTCGATTTGGCCTTGCAAACGTTAGAGGATGGAAAAACGGAGCTCCTCGACATGGCTGAAAGGCCGACAGGAACCGTCGTAATCTTCATCCAGGTCGGATCCTATTTGCTTTCGGATATGATTGCACGATTTCGGCAGAAGTACCCGGAAGCTGAGTTCAAACTGCTTCAGCATGAGAATCACCGCAGTAATCAGGTCTTTGATCTTTGTATTTCCTCTTCTCCGTTCAGAATACCGGGAACGGAGTCTGTTCCAGTATTAACGGAAGAAATCATGCTTGCGGTCCCGAGCGGCCACAGGCTTGCAAACCGTAAAAGCATTCGTCTATCCGAGCTCTCGACAGACAGCTTTATTAGTTTAAAGCTCGGCAAGCAACTGCGCGAAACAACGGATTCCCTCTGTCGTGCAGCCGGATTTACGCCTCGAATCATTTATGAATGCGATGAGCCTTCGATGGTTCGAAGCTTAGTCCGTTCAGGGCTAGGCGTTTCTTTTATTCCAGCAGTTACTTGGGGCGGTTCTCAAGGCTCTTCCGTTGTTCTTCTTTCGATTGAAGAGCCAGTTAGTAGCCGAACGATTGAGATTTCATGGTATACGAACCGGTATATGACGAAAATTGCCCATAAGTTCAGAGGGTTTATTCAAGAATATTTCAAGGAGAGCACAACAAACAACTCCCTCTAGAGCTCTAGAGGGAGTTGTTGCTACAGGAGATAACGTTACTCCAAAATTTCCGGATGAGCCCATTGGACGGGAGTCACCTTGCCCGCATGCGAGCCGGCATCGATTACAATAGCCGAACCGCTAATGTAACGCGCCAAATCTGAGGCTAAGAACAAAGCCAAATGACCGATTTCTTTCGGGTCGCCAAGCTTGCCGCTTGGCGACAGTATTTTCGCGTATTGAGCAACGACTTCCTCGGGGGCTTGTCCCCAGATGGAGGTTCGGAACGTTCCCGGACAAATCGCATTGATGGAGATGTTGTACGGCGCGTAATCGAGGGCGGCACTCTTCGTAAGTCCGACTACGCCATGTTTAGCGGAAGCATAAGTAGCCATGGAACTGTTGCCTAGTATTCCAGCTTGGGAAGCAACGTTTATAATGAATCCCCCGGTCGACTTGGACTTCAGAATGGCTTCGACGGCGAACTTCATCCCGAGGAAGACGCCTCGCAAGTCGATAGCCATTAATCGATCGAACTCAGCCACCGAAAATTCATGCGTAGGCCTGCTTTCGGCAGCTATTCCGGCATTATTCACGAGACCGTCCAATCGGCCGTAAGTCGCGACGGCGAAATCGACGAGTTCTTTGACTTCATCTTCTTTGCTTACATCCGTTTTGAAGAAGACCGCATCTCCGCCCGCTGCTCTTATCTCCTCAGCGACCTTCGCTCCCTTGTCAGCGTTGATATCGGATACGACGACCTTCATGCCGTTCTCGGCATAACTCCACGCGATTGCTTTGCCGAGGCCGTCGGCAGCGCCTGTAACAATGGCAACTTTACCTTTTACGCTGGAAAAATCCGTCATTTCATGTCCTCCTGTTCATTCTGCAGCTCCTCCGTTTTCGCAACGGGGATTTTCTTAAGTTCTTGATTTAAATGATCAATTGCTTCTTCGGACAGAAGCCCGTCTCCGAAATGCAGGATCTTACAAAGGGGAACACCCATGGCACTCTTCAACTGCTGACTATCCTCAAAGACGGGTAAGGTCTTTTGGATGTTTGCTCTACATTCGGGATTCTCCCATAACATGCCAAGTTGTACGTCCAGATCATAGGCTTTGATATCTTCATTCAGAATGACACCTTTTTCCGATACGATGAAATCACCGGTATTCCTCCTCTATAGAACGTTTACCTGTCAACTCCACCTTAAAATAATCCGGTTAGTTTCTCTAACGTTTTTACGACTTTATTGATGGAATTTATACGACTTTTTATTAAAGAGATATGGTCGTCATAACGACAGCTAAAAAGTCGGCTAAGTGTTAGTCCGCGTATAATCCGAGATGGTATCGTGAAAAGGGAAAGAAACTACAGCGGAAATGATACAGGAGGTTACTAAATATGCTGGAAGCAGTGTCTTTGCGAACGGAATATCTGGAAAATCCATTGGGGTTGGATTCGGTCAAGCCGCGTCTGGGCTGGAAGCTTCAAAGCAACGCGGAGAATGTGCTACAATGCGCATATCATTTGCAAGCATCTGAAACCTTAAGTTTCGTTGACGTGACGTGGGACAGCGGAAAGATGGAGACGAGCCAGTCACAGCATGTTTTGTACGCCGGTCCTGAATTGAAATCGATGCAGCGCCTATATTGGCGGGTAAAGGTGTGGAGCAACAAGGGAGAGGAATCACCGTTTAGCGAGCCAGTGTACTTCGAATCCGGGCTGTTGCACAGAGCGGATTGGATGGCTCGCTGGATTGAACCGGAGAAAGAGATCGACATTGACGTCTATAAGCCGGCTCCATATATAAGGAAAGAGTTCGATGTGAAGAAGGGACTCGTTTCGGCAAGAGCCTACCTTACGGCGAGGGGTCTTTACAGCTTCTATTTGAACGGAATTGAAGGAACGGACCATTTGTTTACGCCGGGATTCACTTCTTATCATAAACGGCAGCAGGTCCAAGCTTACGATGTGACGAGCCTTCTACGCGAAGGTATGAATGCGCTGGGGGTTATTCTAGGGGACGGTTGGTGGAGAGGCACGACCGGCGGGGCAAGCCTGAAAAACAACTTCGGCTATAAAGTAGCCTTGTTAGGACAATTGGTATTGACCTACGAAGACGGAAGTCGCGAGATCATCGCCAGCGACGATTCCTTCAAGACGTCCCGCGGACCTTTGCTGAAGACGGACATGAAGGCGGGAGAGGCCTACGACGCCACGATCGATATCGATGGATGGAACAAGACCGGGTATGACGATTCCACATGGGAACATGTTTCCGTCACGGAGGATGGATATGACAATTTAATCGGGACGAACAGCGTGCCGGTACGCACGAAAGAACGTTTCACGCCTAAAGTGCTGCGGACGCCGAACGGGGAAACGGTATTGGACTTCGGGCAAAATATTGCCGGGTGGGTCGATATGAAGGTTCAAGGAGAGACGGGGACAAAGGTCGTTCTCGTCCATGGAGAGGCGTTGGACAAGCATGGAAACTTCACGTTGCAAAACCTTGCGGATCATGGACAATTGGAGGATTTCCAAGAAGTCCAATACATTTTGGCAGGCAACGGAGCTGAAAGCTACCGTCCGCGGTTTGCCATTTTCGGCTTCCGTTATGTCCTGCTGAAAAATTATCCAGGTACAATCGACCCGCATAACTTTACAGCAGTTGCGGTCTATTCCGATATGGAAGAGACGGGCAGGTTTACTTGCTCGAATCCGTCGCTCAATCAGCTCGTGTCCAACTCCATATGGAGTCAGAAGGGCAACTTTATGGAGGTTCCAACCGACTGCCCGACACGGGAGAGGGCGGGATGGACGGGGGATGCGCAGGTTTATGCCAGAACGTCGTCCGATTTCATGAATGTGTATCCTTTCTTCGAGAAGTGGATGGCCGATCTGGCAGTCGAGCAGTTCTCCGACGGATCGGTGCCAAGCACGGTACCTACTGTAATCGGATACCACAACTTAGCCGAATACGAGCGACTTTCCAAGACGAGCACCAATCCGATGATGGCGTTTCGCAAGCCGGGAGTGGCCAGCATGCTCGACGGTTCTTCGGGTTGGGGAGATGCGGCCGTCATTATCCCGTGGACCATGTACCTTTGCTATGGGGACAAGTCGATTCTGGAGAAACAGTTCGGATCCGCGAAGGCGTGGGTGGATTATATGGCCGCAAGCGCGAAAGTATCCAATCTACGATTTAAGGATACGCCGGTATATCAAAACGATACCGACGGGGAGCTTGACGCGAATTACGTCTGGGATACGAAGTTCCATTGGGGAGAATGGCTGGAAACCGACACGGAATTTACGGATCTGGCTGCGCTTTTGACGAAAACCGGCGGATGCTTCCCAGACGTATCGACGGCTTATTTTGCCTATTCGACCAGACTGCTTGCCGAAATGGCGCAGGTGCTTGGAGACGCCGAGGAGGAAACGAAATACAGGGAGCTCTACGGCAAAATCAAGCGTGTGTACAATCGGTATTTTATTAAAGAAGACGGTCAAATTGTGGAAGGCAGGCAAGCGCCGAACGTTCGTACGCTTGCATTTGATTTAGCGGATGACGATAAAAAACAAGCGGTTGCGGACAGCTTGGCGCATTTGGTCACGGAGCAAGATTATCATCTGAACACGGGATTCCTGTCGACGCCGTTCATTCTCCAAGTGCTGTCCGATTACGGTCATGCGGATATTGCTTTCAAGCTTTTGGAGCAACAATCGTGCCCATCGTGGCTGTATGCCGTCAGCAAGGGAGCAACGACGATCTGGGAAAGCTGGAGAGGAATGAAAGAGGACGGCGAGTTCTCGGGCTCGCTCAACCATTATTCGTACGGAGCCGTATGCGATTTCCTCTTCGCGGGCATAGCGGGAATCCGTCCGGTTTGGGAGGATCCGGGCTATAAGCACTTTATATTGAAACCGTTGCATGGAGGAACGCTTACGCAGGCGTCCGCTACGTTCGAATCCCTCTATGGGACTATTGGGTCGGGCTGGGAGAAGACGGGACAAGGGATCGTCTATCGATTCGAGGTGCCGGCCAATACGACGGCGACGATCATGCTTCCGGGCAATGAAGACGATCTGAAGAACGGATTCGAGAATTTCCCGGATGCGCGCTGCGAAGATGGACGAATCCTCTTTACGGTGGGAAGCGGCGAGCATCGCTTTGCCGTATCGTTGAAGGGAGATGGGTTGTAATGGTCAAACCGCTTCGATTATCGAGTCGGGTAGTATGGAGTTGGGTTATGGCAATATGTATCTTAAAGCGCTCGTGTCTGCGGCGATCAGTTACGGCGTGCAGGCCGTTATCCTGGAAACCCATACCAACTGGGTAGAGGATTCTCCGATCAAGTCCTTGCAGCTTAGCGCAAAATTCATGAATGAAAACACCGAGTAATTGAAGTATTGAACATCAAACAATTAAGGGCTTAATGGAACGCTTGGACGCATCGATTTGAAGCAATTTAATCGAAGCGCCGCTCGAAGCGTCATTCATTAGGCCCTATCTATTTCTATATACGAATGATTGAATAATTCGCTAAAGCGATACCAAAAGTCGTGAAAGAGGTATCAAAAAAGTCGTCAAAGCGTTAGTTAATTTCCAAATAAAGCGCTATCATAAATGTGAAAATGGACATAAACGAGGGGGATTTAAATGAAAAAGAAGCTGAAATTTATTGGTCTTACACTAGCAGCGACCATGTCGATGGGGTTAATCAGCGCGTGCGCGTCTAACAACGATAATAACGTTGCATCCAACACCGCATCAAGCACTCCATCGAGTACCGGCCAGCAGGATAGTGCGGCTCCGAACGAAGCAACGAAAGATCCTTTCGAATTAACGCTTGCATTGCCGATCATTGGAGCAACGCCGGCGGATCTACCGTTGGTTCAAGAAGAAATAAGCAAAATCACAAAAGAGAAAATAAACACAACCGTCAAAATTTTGCCGATTAGCATCGGGGCATGGAATCAACAAATGAATTTGATGTCATCCAGCGGCGAGAATCTGGACTTGTTGTTCGAATTCGGCCAAGGCTACAGCGCCGATATGGCGGCAGGCAAAATTATTCCGCTGGACGGTCTCTTGGACCAATACGGCGCCGGCATCAAACAAGCGATTGGAGCCGAATATTTGGCAAGCGCAAAGCTTAATGGAGAAACCTACGGCGTACCTGTGTACAAGGACTATACAACTGGAACAAATTCGATTCTTATGGATAAAGCATTGGTGGACAAACATAAGATCGATGTAACCTCCATTAAAGAATTCAATGACCTGGATCAAGTATTTAAGACGATTAAAGAAAACGAGCCTGGTATTGTACCGTTTTCGGTAGGCTTAGCCGTTCCTGCGGATAAGTATGGCGATTATGACAGACTGGGCAATCGATTTGGCGTGTTGCCTGGCTTCGATAACGGGCTTAAGGTTGAAAATATATTTGAGTCCAAAGCGTACGAAGACTATCTGAATACGATGCACAGCTGGTTTAAGGCTGGATATATTAACAAAGATGCAGCTACAAGCCAAGTCTCCGGTATGGAAATGGTGAAAGCGGGCAAAGCCTTTGCTTACTTCGATGGCCTCAAGGTCGGAGGAGCGGAAGTGCAAAGCGCAGCAGCAGGCAAAGAACTTATCGCTGTACCGATATCGGAGAACACCTATGCGACAACATCGGATGCAACGGCGGGATTGTGGGCAATCTCCAACAATTCCAGAAATCCTGAAAGAACGATGATGTTCTTGGACCTCATGTACAGCGATAAGAATCTTTCCAATTTGTTCGTATGGGGTATTGAAGGTAAGCACTATGTGGAGGTGTCGGATAATACGATTGATTATCCGAAAGGCATCGATGGGACTACGGTAGGATATACCATACAAACCTGGATGGCCCCTAACCCATCCATTGCCTATCTACGTGCATCTGACTTACCGGGAGCATGGGAATTGACGGCAGAAGCGAATAAAAACGCGATCAAATCAAAAGCGCTTGGCTTCGCATTCAACTCGGAACCGGTTAAGAACGAAATTACCGCGCTCCAAAATGTCATCGAACAATATAGAAAAGCGCTGGAGTCGGGAACGTTCGATCCGGCAGACAAACTTCCAGAGCTTAGAGAAAAGCTTAAGGCGTCCGGGATTGATAAAGTCATCGCGGAAAAGCAAAAGCAGCTGGACGAGTGGGCGGCGTCGAATAAATAATAAAGGCAAGAGGATACAACTGCTAAGGCATTGCAGGGCTTAATGTTAAGCGCTTGGGCGCATCGATCTGAAGCAACTTGATCGGATCGATGCGTCGCTCGAAGCGTTATTCATTAAGCCTTGTCTATTCTCACCCTTCTAATTGTGCAAGTCGCCAATACGGCATAAAAAAAGTCGGCAAAGTGTTAGTCGACTCCTGAGTAAAGCGTTAGTATAGAGGTGAAAGCTAACGCAAACGAGGGGGAAATGCAATGAAAAAGAAGTTGAAGTTTGTCAGTTTGACACTTGCAGCGATAATGTCGATGGGGCTGATCAGCGCATGCTCGTCTAATAACGACAATAATGCTGCATCGAACACACCGTCGGGTACGGGCAAGGAGGCAAACGCTAGTCCTAACGAAGCAACGAAAGATCCATTCGAAATAACACTAGCATTGCCGATCATAGGAGCAACGCCGGCGGATCTTCCGTTGGTTCAAGAAGAAATGAGCAAAATCACGAGAGAGAAGATTAACGCAACCGTCAAAATTTTGCCGATCAGCATTGGCACATGGACACAACAAATGAATTTGATGTCATCCAGCGGCGAGAAGCTGGACCTGATGTTCGAATTTGGACAGGGCTACAGCGCCGATACGGCGGCAGGAAAAATTATTCCGCTGGACGATCTCTTGGATCAATACGGCACGGGCATCAAAGGGGCAATTGGTCCAGATTATATGGCAAGCGCCAAGCTTAATGGAGAAACGTACGGCGTTCCTGTGTATAAGGACTATACAACCGGAACAAATTCGATTCTCATGGACAAAGCGCTAGTGGACAAACATAAGATCGATGTAACCTCAATTAAAGGACTTAATGACCTGGATCTGGCATTTCAGACAATAAAGGAAAACGAGCCCGGTATTGTGCCGTTTGCGGTAGGCTTAGTCGTTCCTGCGGATAAGTATGGCGATTATGACAGACTGGGCAATCGATTTGGCGTGTTGCCTGGCTTCGACAATGGACTTAAGGTTGAAAATATATTTGAGTCCAAAGCGTACGAAGACTATTTGAATACGATGCACAA
Organism: Paenibacillus sp. 2TAB23; assembly: GCF_052115165.1. NCBI lineage: Bacteria > Bacillati > Bacillota > Bacilli > Caryophanales > Paenibacillaceae > Paenibacillus > Paenibacillus sp. 2TAB23. Next base: position 98,686 of record NZ_JBFRGD010000023.1, on the reverse strand, counting down.
CTGGTTTAAGGCTGGATATATTAACAAAGATGCTGCAACAAGCCAAATCTCCGGTATGGAAATGGTGAAAGCGGGCAAAGCCTTTGCTTACTTCGATGGCCTTAAGGTCGGAGGAGCGGAAGTGCAAAGCGCGGCAGCAGGCAAAGAACTTATCGCTGTACCGATTTCGGCGAATACCTATGCGACAACATCGGATGCAACGGCGGGATTGTGGGCAATTTCCAACAATTCCAAAAATCCTGAAAGAACGATGATGTTCCTGGAACTCATGTATACGGATAAAGAGCTTGCTAATTTGTTCTTATGGGGAATTGAAGGCAAGCACTATGTGAAGGAATCGGATAACATCATTAAATATCCGGAAGGAATCTCAGCGACTACGGTAGGATACACGATTCAAACCTGGATGGTACCTAACCAATCCATCGGTTACATCCGGACAACTGACCTGCCGAATGTATGGGAATTAACGGCCGAAGCGAATAAAAACGCAATCAAATCGAAAGCGCTTGGCTTCGCATTCAATTCGGAGCCGGTTAAGAACGAAATTACCGCGCTTCAAAATGTCATCGAACAATATAGAAAAGCGCTGGAGTCGGGAACGTTCGATCCGGCAGACAAGCTGGAAGAGCTCAGAGACAAGCTTAAGGCGTCTGGGATTGATAAAGTCATCGCGGAAAAGCAAAAGCAGTTGGACGAGTGGGCGGCAACGAATAAATAATAAAGGCAAGAAGATTCGACCACTAAGACATTGCAGGGCTTAATGGGACGCTTGGACGCATCGATCTGAAGCAATTGAACGGATCGATGCGTCGCTCGGAGCGTCATTCATTAGGCCCTGTATCCTTTTCTGTACATGATTTTTAACAAAGAAGGGATATGAATGGGCTGCAGATCATCGACTTGAATGAAAACTGGATGTTTACTCCAACGGATCGCTCCGCTTATGCGATTGATCCTATCTATGAGGGGAAACCCGTTGCATTGCCTCATTCCTGGAATCATTCGGACGGGCAAGGGGAGCAAGAACAATATTTCCGGGGACAATGCTGGTACCAGCATAACCTGCAAATCTCTTCGGAACTTCTGGCTAAACGACTGTTCCTCGAGATTGGCGCAGCGGGGAATAGGGCAACGGTCTATGTCAACGGCCAACTAGCCGGAGAAAGCCGATGCGGGTATGCCATGTTCCGGGTCCGGCTTAATCGCTATTTGAAGGCAGGAGAAAACCTGATTTCTGTTGCCGTGGACAATCGACATGCACCCGATGTATTCCCCTTAATGGCCGACTTTACTTTTTACGGCGGTTTATATCGTGAAGTTAAGCTTCTCGCGATGGAGGATGTTTACTTTGACGTAGAGGATCTTAGTCGAGATGGCGTCTACTTGACTCCCAAGAAGATTGACAATGATTCATTCGAACTCGAGATTCGCGGGACACTGGTCAATGAATCGCCCAAGAAGATCAATGGAGTCCTTAAAGCTCAACTGCTGAGTCAGGATGGAAATATTGCATTTGAATTCAGTAGGAAGCTTGAGGTCGAGGCCGCAACCGAGTTTAACATTGTGGAAACCGAAACCGTTCGTAATCCCTTTCTGTGGGATGGAGTCGACCATCCGTATCTGTATAACGCCTGCATTTCGTTCACCTTGGACGGTCGCGTTTACGATTTGCGACATATAGAGATCGGGTTTAGGACCGTTGAAGTCACGCCGGATCGAGGCGTGCTTCTAAACGGAAAGCCGCTCAAGCTTAAAGGGGTTAGCCGTCATCAGGATTATGCCGGCGTAGGCAACGCCGTTACGAAAGAGCAGATGGAAGAGGATATGGCCATCATCCGGGACATGGGGGCGAACAGCATTCGTCTTGCCCATTACCAGCATGATGATTATTTTTACAAGTTATGCGATAGAAGCGGGATGTTGGTATGGGCTGAAATTCCGTTTATCAGCACCCCTTCTTCCCAAGACCCGGAAAACCGAAATGCAAAGGAACAATTGGAAAGGCTCATCAAGCAAGCCTATAATCATTGTTCGATATATTGCTGGGGCGTGCAAAACGAGATCACGATTGCCGTTGAAAACGAGCAAACCTATGAAACGATCAGGCAGCTCCATGCGATGGCGAAGCAGCTCGATCCCAATCGTTTGTCCGCGCAAGCCAACATCTATTCGGTTGAAAACGATAATTTGATCCATGATTTAACCGATATGGTCGGATATAACTTATATTACGGCTGGTATTACGGTGAATTGAATGGTTTAGGCAGCCGTCTGGACGAGTTTCATCGCGTTAATCCCCAAGTGCCTGTTCTCGTATCGGAGTATGGTGTCGATGCGAATCCGAGATTCCAATCCGATTCTCCGAAAGTGAAAGATTATTCGGAACAATATCAGATCGTATTCCATCATAATGCGATTAAAACGATACAAGATCGATCATTTATTATGGGCGGATATGTGTGGAATATGTTCGATTTCGGCAGCGCGAGCAGAAATGAAGGCGGTGATCGGGGAAAAAACATGAAGGGGCTCGTTACGCTGGACCGAAAATTAAAAAAAGATGCCTACTATTTATATAAGGCATATTGGTCCAAAGAACCGTTTGTTCACTTAGCCGGCCGTCGATTCGTCAATCGACACGAAGCAAATAACGACCTCCTTATTATGTCCAACTTATCCCGTCTGAAGGTTTACAATAACGATGTATGGCTTGACGAAATCAAGACGGTGGAGCCCGTTAATCGGTTGCGGGCCGTCACGTTGGCTTTGGGAGAGAATCGAATCAGGGTTGAGGGCATCGACGAGAATGGGAATATCTATACCGACGAAATGACCCTTCATTATGTGACGGAAATAGACAAGAGTTATACCTTAGTTGCACCGGAACAAAACAATCATGTCGTGAATTGGTTCGAGAAGTTTGATCTCTCCAATGTTCAAGAGGTCAATCTCCGCGACGGCTTTTATTCGACCTTCGATACGGTGGAAGAGCTTTGCCTTAACGAAGAGGCCAAAGCGGTATTCGAGAAATACTTCGGGAATATGGCCGACAATCCTCAATTTGCTGCGATGAAGGCCGTTATGTCGATTGAAAAACTGTCGAAAATATCCATGTTGAAGATTCCCAAAGAACTGCTTTCCGTTATTAACAAGGAACTGAACATCATTAAGAAATAAAAGAGGGGGAATTAGCGATGGCATCATTCAAAAATCCTGTTATCCCGGGCTTTCATCCCGATCCCAGCGTTTGCAGGGTAGGAGAAGATTACTATCTGGTCACGAGCTCCTTCGATTATTTTCCGGGCATTCCGATCTTTCATAGCAAGGATCTGGTCAATTGGCGTCAGTTGGGGCATGTGTTGACGCGCGAGAGTCAGCTTCCGCTTAAGGGAATGCTCCCGCAAGGATATTCGCAAGGGATTTATGCGCCAACGATTCGTTACCGCGACGGGCGCTTCTACGTCATTACGACGAACATTTCCATTCATAAAAGTTTCTACGTGTGGGCGGAAAGTCCGGAAGGGCCTTGGTCCGAGCCGATCTATCTTGAAGGATGGGGCGGCGTAGATCCGTCCTTGCTATTCGATGAGGATGGCAGCGTGTATTTGACGGGCACCGCTAACTTTTATGGGGAGAGCGCAGGCATTTACCAAGCGGAGATCGATATCGCAAGCGGGACCTTGTTGAGCGAGCGGCGCCTGATATGGGAAGGTACGGGTGGAAGCCATCCCGAAGGTCCGCATTTGTATCGGATTAACGGGTGGTATTATCTCATGGTGGCAGAGGGCGGAACGGAATACGGTCATATGGAAACGATCGCGCGGAGCCGCAGTCCGTACGGTCCTTTCGAGAGCAATCCGGCGAATCCGATTCTCTCCAATCGAAGCACGCCTAAGCCGATTCAGGGGACGGGGCATGCCGATCTCGTTCAAGCGGCGGACGGCAGCTGGTGGTGCGTGTTTCTAGGCATCCGGCCGGTCGCCAACGCGAAACGCCATATTCTGGGACGGGAGACGAATTTGGCGCCCGTCGCTTGGAACGAAGAAGGATGGCCGGTCGTCGGCAATGACGGCAGAGCCGAGCTTGAGCACGATGCCAGAAGCTTGCCGCTGGGAGCTCCTGCCGAGTGGGTAAGCCGGGATGATTTTGATTCGGACAAGCTGGGTTCGGCTTGGAATTTCTACCGGAACCCCGTCCCGGAGTCGTGGTCCCTGACGGACCGGCCGGGATGGTTGACGCTCAGGGGGCAGGCTTGCACCTTGAACGACAAAGAATCGCCGGCGTTTGTTGGCCGCAGACAGCAGCATCTCAATTGCGAGATCAAGACGCTGATCGATTTTGAACCGTCAGTAGAAGGCGAAGAGGCCGGACTTACCGTATTCATGAACGAGAAATTCCATTACGAGATTGCCAAGGCGTTGAAGGACGGCAAGTCTAAGCTTATCTTTAGGCGCCGCGTTGGAAGCATAACGATTATCGAAGCGGAAGTGGATTACGACGAAGCGACGGTTATTCTCGGCGTTCAAGCGAACGAAGTATTATATACGTTCACGTATGAGGCTCCCGGCAAGGAACCCGTGGTGATCGGCAAGGGAGAGACGGCTTTCCTTTCCAAGGAAGTCGCGGGCAGCTTTGCCGGCGTGTTCTTTGCGATGTATGCGACCGGGAATGGGAGAAACGTGCATGAACCGGCTCGTTTCGACTATTTCAACTATGCCCCTTTGGAAGATAAGCCTATGGATTTTTTCACGATTATGTCATTAGCTTAACGAGTAACATCGATTCCCGCTCTTCATGAGCGGGAATTTTTTTTGGTTTGCCGGAAGGACGTCTCGGCTCGGGAAGTCGTGAAACCGTTAGTGGATTAGTCGCGATAACGTTAGTTGGCCTTAAGGGAATTGAATATCATGAATGAGAGAGGATAGACATCACTTGAGAGGAGCAATTCCATATGACAAATCGTTTTCCCGACGATTTCTATTGGGGGGCCTCGACGGCCGCCCATCAGGTAGAAGGAAACAATACCCATTCCGATTTTTGGCTCATGGAAAATTTGGAGGGCTCGATTTTTAAGGAGCGTTCGGGCAGCGCCGTAGACCATTATCGGCTGTTCAAGGAAGACATTGCGCTGCTCTCCTCGTTCGGATTGAATTCGTACCGATTCTCCATCGAGTGGGCGAGGATTGAACCGGAAGAAGGACGTTTCGATCCGGCAGCCATCGAACATTATCGGGACGTATTGTTGGCATGCAAAAGCTCGAATGTAACGCCGATTGTCACGTTGCACCATTTCACGACACCGCAATGGCTTATTCGCGCGGGTGGCTGGGAGTCGGCTGAGACGCCTGCCCGTTTCGCCCGTTATTGCGCATATGTCATGAGGGAATTAGGTGAATTAATTCCTTACGTTTGCACGATCAATGAAGCTAATATCTCTATCGGAATAGCGAAAATCATAAAACGGCATCAATCCGGGGGTGGCCAAGCCCAAGTTGGCATCAACACGGATAGCATGAGCCAAATGCAAAAATATTTCATGGCTTTAGGACAAGCATTCGGCCTACATCCGCAAGAGGTGCACTCCTTCCTCGGTGCTCGTACGGAGAACGGACTGGAGGTCATCTTCAAGTCGCATACGGAGGCGAGAAGCGCGATTCGTCAGGTGAGTCCGAATACCCGGATCGGCTTGTCTTTGTCACTGTATGACATTCAATCGATCCCAGGGGGGGAACAGCAGGCGGCTGAAGCTTATCACGAAGAGTTTCTGCAGTTTCTTCCTTATCTGGAAGACGACGATTTCTTTGGCTTGCAAAATTATACCCGCATGGTATACGGGGCGGATGGTCTTCTGCCGGTTCCCGATGACGTTGAAAAGACGCAGATGGGGAACGAGTATTATCCGGAAGCGCTCGGAGGAGCCGTTCGTTTCGTCTCCAAGCATCTGAAGCAGCCGATTATGATTACGGAAAACGGGATCGGGACGGACAACGATGAACGCCGCGTTGCTTTTATTGACCAAGCATTGAAAGGCGTACAAGCTTGCATTACGGAAGGAATTCCGGTCATCGGTTACATGCACTGGTCTCTGCTCGATAACTTCGAATGGCAGCTCGGCTACTCGAAGACGTTCGGATTGGTCGAAGTGGACCGGTCAACGCAAGAGCGCAAGCCTAAGCCTAGCGCGTATCATCTTGGAAGCATTGCTAGAGATAATTCATTGAAATAAGAGCGGTCGAAGCCGGATCCTTAGAAAGGATTCGGCTTCAAAATTAAGCGGGGGAAAAGTCGTCAAACCGTTATCAAAAAAGTCGTCATTCCGTTAGTTGGCTGTACGGGCATCCCGTATGATAAGGATAGTCAGAAATAGAAAACAGATGAACAGGAAGGGGAACGACAATGGCACAAGCCTCCGCGGTAAATGCCCAAAAAGCAGTAAAGAAACCACTGAAAAGGAAAACCCAATATCGGAAATATGCGCCGCTTCTGATTATGATGATTCCAGGTCTTCTTTACATTCTAATCAACAACTATCTCCCAATGCTCGGAATCGTCATCGCATTTAAGGACGTGAACTTTGCCAAAGGCATTCTGCAGAGCGATTGGGTTGGATTCGCCAACTTCGAGTACCTCTTCAAAACTACGGATGCGTACATCATAACGCGCAATACGATTCTGTATAACCTTGTGTTCATTATTCTAGGAACGGTGCTTTCGCTGGCAGCCGCGATACTGCTAAATGAAATTAAGAGCAAGGTGCTGGTTAAGACGTACCAGAGCATCATCACACTGCCGCATCTGATTTCCATGGTTATCGTCGGCTATCTCGGCTTTGCTTTCTTAAGCCCGGATACGGGGTTTCTTAACAGGACGGTGCTGCCATGGCTCGGCATCGAGGAAGGGATTTCGTGGTATACGGAAAATAAGTATTGGCCTTGGATTCTGACCTTGGTCCACTTCTGGAAGGCCATCGGGTATTCCAGCATCGTATACTTCGCAGCGCTTCTTGGCATTGACGAAGAATATTACGAGGCGGCCAGACTTGACGGCGCTACACGTTGGCAGCAAATCCGCCACATCACGCTGCCGATTATCGTACCGGTCATCACCATGCTGACGCTGCTGAATATCGGACGAATTTTCTACTCCGACTTCGGATTGTTCTATCAGGTGCCGATGAATTCCGGGGCATTGTTCGAAACGACTTCCACGATCGACACTTACGTCTTCAGAGGACTGATGGGCTCAGGCGACATCGGAATGTCCACGGCGGCGGGCGTCTATCAATCCATCGTCGGCTTTATCCTCGTCATTGTGGCGAACCTTGTCGTAAGACGCTCCAACAAAGATAATGCACTGTTCTAAGGAGGTCCTAATATGAAAAACGAAGATAGATTTATTACCTGGTTCAGCCATGTTTCTATGTTTCTATTCGCTGCTGTATGTCTCATTCCGTTCTTGCTGCTCATTTCAGCATCCTTGACGGATCAGAATGCGATTACCGCGCACGGTTATTCCTTTATTCCTCAAGTGTTCAGTACGTCGGCTTATGAATATTTGCTGGACAGAGGTTCGGACATCGCCAGAGCTTACGGTATTACGATATTCGTTACGGTCTTTGGTACGGTGGTCGGGTTGGCCATCACGATATTGCTGGCATATCCGCTATCCAGAAGAGAAACACCGCACCGCAATTTGCTCATGTTCATTATTTTCTTTACGATGCTGTTCCATGGGGGGCTCGTTCCCTCGTACCTGGTGTACGCCCAATTGCTCGATTTAAAAAACTCGATTTGGGCGCTTATCGTACCGGGGCTGCTCACGAACGGTTTTTATATCATGATGATGCGAACGTTCTTCCAGTCGACCGTGCCGCCGGCATTAATCGAATCGGCACAGCTGGACGGAGCGAATGAGTACCGGACGCTTTGGTCCGTCGTCCTGCCGCTGTCGACGCCCGTCGTCGCGACAATCGGCTTGTTTACCACCATCATGTACTGGAACGATTGGCAGAACGGGATGATTTACATTACCAACCCCGAGCTGTTCAGCGTCCAAAATTTGCTTAACCGAATTATGCAGGATATTCAGTTTATTACGACCAATTTGACCGCTGACGCGGGAGAGGCTATGCAGCAGATGCCGACTGACTCGGTTAAGATGGCTATTGCGGTCATCGGCGTATTGCCGATCCTGGTCGCCTACCCGTTCTTCCAAAAGTACTTCATTAAAGGAATTATGATCGGTGCCGTAAAAGGGTAAGCTGATTGCATAAGAGGTCCAAACGCCGCAGCCTTGCACGAGGTTGTGGCGCTTGGACTTTCATTTCGTATAAGATGGAGGAAACGGATTAAGGAGCCAAGAGTATGAAGACACCCGGGTGGTTGAGGTTAAGAGGTTCCCTGAATTTTAAATTAATCTTAAGCGTGCTAATCATGACGGGACCGCTGCTTGGCATGCTGTTATACAACAACTTTTATGCGATTGATGTCGTTAGGGAGCAGGTCGCGGATTCCTATAAAAACATGCTGACTCTATACATGAACCAAATCGATTCTGGATTAAACGACGTGGATGTTTATTTGAACTCCATGTTATCGGGCATTGATTTGGTTTCTCTGGATCAGGCCGAAACGGATGCGGATTATTACAGCTCGAAGGTGTTTTTGTTCAATAAGCTGAGCAAGGACGTTCCTTTATATGATTCCTTAAGTTCATTTTTCGTTTACGCGGATAAAAGGCAGGAGCTTATGGACGTGAATAAGACTCAAAATTTAACGATTGAGGAAAAGGAGCTCATCCAACATTATATTTCCGATCTTATTCGATCCGGCGGGCTAACGGGCAACACACCGCAAGGATGGCAGTATGCACGTATTGGGAATATCGATTATCTATTCGATATCGTCCGATCCGGCAATGTATATTTGGGAGGCTGGGTGAGAACCGACCAATTGATGGCGCCGATCCAATCTCTTCAGATTGGGGAAGGGGGCAGCGTTTTACTCGCGAATGACCGGGGAGAACCGATTACGGATACAGAGCTTGTCGACGAGAACGGGATACAACTGCACCAAAGTGAAGGCGACTATTATTTGACCGGTTCCGAACGGAAATATTTGATTGTAGATTCACCCTCCGCCAAAGGCAATTTCAAGCTGGTTGCCGTCATACCGGATCACCATATCTTGGATCGGCTGCCGTATCTGCAGTCGATTATATGGCTCATTTCTGCTACTTCGCTTTTCTTTATCCCGATCGGGCTGTACTTCATCAGGCAGGCCATACTCGTGCCATTATACCGGGTCCTAATCTCGATGAAAAAGGTCCGAAGCGGGGATTGGAGCGTTAGGGTCGACATGCACAAAGGCGGTTCGGAGGAGTTCAAAATACTGGGAGAATCGTTCAACTCCATGATGTCGGAAATCGAAACGCTTCGCGTCAACGTTTATGAAGAACAGATAAATAAGCAGAAGGAAGAGCTGCAGCGGCTGCAATTGCAGGTTAACCCTCACTTTTTCCTCAATTCGCTTAATATCGTTTACAACTTGGCCAAGGTTAAAAATTATGAACTGACGATGAAATTGACGCGGTCATTGGTTCACTATTTCCGATACATGTTCAGAAGCAATACGACATTCGTCCCTTTGAAAGACGAGCTGGAGCACACCCGCAACTACTTGGGTATTCAAGCGTTGCGTTTTCCAGAGAAACTGAAGTGGTCCATCGAAGCTCCGGACTACTTGACGGATACGCCGATTCCTCCCCTCGCCATTCAGTCGTTCGTCGAGAATTCGATTAAACACGCGGTTACGATGGACAGGCTTGTCCATATTTCCGTTAGGATCGACTTTTTGGAAGAAGACAGCGGAACTTGGGTGAAGATCAGCATTAAGGACACGGGTAGCGGATTCGGCGATGAGGTGCTTCGCGAGCTGCAGTCGGGCAGAAGCGTCGAAAACGAACGAGGAGAGCATACCGGAATATGGAACGTTCAGCGACGGTTGAATTTATTGTATGGCGATTCCGTAACCATTCGTTTCGCCAACGATTCGGAAAGCGGAGGCGCTTCTGTATTCTATGTTATCCCGATTAATCCCCTAATGGAGGTCAAGCAATGAACGATCACTTGCTCATCGTCGACGACGAAATTCATGCCATTGAAGGCGTTAAAGCGGATCTCGATTTGCCAAAACTCGGGATCTCGGAATTGTATACCGCCAATAATATTAGGCAAGCGAAAGAATGGTTCGAAAGCGCAACAATCGATATTCTGTTATGCGATATCGAGATGCCGCAAGGAAACGGGCTGGAATTGCTGACCTGGGTAAAGGAACATTATCCGCACACGGTCACGATATTTCTAACGAGCCATGCCGACTTCAAATACGCGAGAGAAGCGCTGACGCTTGGCAGTCTTGACTATCTGCTTAAGCCGGTGCTGGCGGAGGAGCTGGAGAACGCGATTCGAAAGGCTCAGGCCGTCATCGTCAAGAACAGCGAAAACACCCGCAACGTTAAATTCCATCAATTGTGGCAGAAGCATCAATCGTTCATCATCGAACGATTCTGGATGGATTTGATCCATCATACGTTTCCCAGCCATCAGGCTGCGATTCGGGAGCAGGTCGAGCAGCATCATATCCCGATTACGGATGATTCAGTGTTCTTCCCCATCTTGATTTCCATCCAGCGCTGGAACAAGGAAATGAAGCGCAGAGACGAAAAGATTTTGGAATACGCGCTGAAAAATGCCGCAGAAGAGATGCTTATCGGAAGCCACGACAACGGAATCTGTTTCCAGCTCGACAGAGGGTTTCTGCTCGTGATCTTGATGTCGGAGAGGGACAGCCCTTGGAACGAGGAAAGAATCAGGGAAGCCGCCGGTCTTTACGTGGAGTCTTGCCATCGGTATTTTTACTGCAACCAATCCTGTTATTTGGGACGTTCCGCGGAAGCGCATGAGATAGCCGGAATGGTCGCGGCGCTGCGGGAGCGCGACCGGAATAACGTTGCGTACGTCAATCGAGTACTGCCACTCGACCATGTGGAGCAATCGGATACCCCGGCTGAACTGCCTGAACTCGGCGCTGTGTCTTCATTGCTGAAAACCGGTACGAAGGAAGCCGTCAAACACGAAGTAGAAAAATACCTCGACAAACTCGTTAGCAGTCATGATATCAATGCGGATACGCTGCATCGATTTAGTCAGAACTTTATCCAGGTTTTATATACGTTTCTGAACACGAATGGCATCCAGGCTCACCAGTTATTCGGGGATGAACTGTCAAGACGCTTATCGGAGCTGGCGGGGCGTTCCGTTACCGACATGATTGTCTGGGTTCATCATGCCGTTAACAAGGCCATGTATCAAGCGGAAGCGGTCAAGGAAAACGATACGGTCGTTCTAACCGTCAAACGGTTCATTGCGCTCAACATGGATCAAGACTTGTCCAGAGAGACAATCGCTGAACAGGTATATTTGAATCCTGATTATTTATCTAGAATTTTCAAGAAAGAAACGGGATACTCGATCTCGGATTATGTCCTATTGGAAAGAATCAATAAAGCGAAGGAGCTGCTGCTTCAAACGAACGTGTCCGTCAGCGCCGTCGCTTCTTCGGTCGGATACACGAACTTCTCTCACTTTGCCAAAATATTCAAAAAGTATGTAGGAACAGGGCCGACGGAATTTCGTAATCAGCCCGGTTAAACAGAGGAAGAGGCTGTCGCTTAATGCGGCAGCTTCTTTTTCTTTTAGTCGTGAAAGTGTTATTCATTACGTCGTCTAAGCGTTAGTCCGCCGGGGGGCAAGAAGCTATGATGAAACAAAGTACAAAAGGGGATGGATAAAAACATGAATGACAATCCGAGCGCAAGACGCCTGGTCACCGTTCTGACGGCTTCTTATTCTGGCATCGGAACGGAACTGAGCAAGCGGCCTGCCGCTCTTCCTCGTCTTGCAAGAGATACCGCCGTGCAGCAACAGTTGTTGGCGATTCTTCGCGAGATGGCGGAGTCTTAAAACACCACTAACATCATTTAAAAGGGGGATTTATTTATATGATGAATCAAGTGCAGCAAAGAAAACAACATCTGCTAATCGATCAAGGAAGACCGTTTATTATGCTTGCAGGAGAGGTCCACAACTCGAGCTCCTCTTCCGCCGAATATATGGAGCCGATCTGGGACAAGGCTGTCAAGCTTGGCTTGAACAGTTTATTGCTGCCCGTGACATGGGAAATGATTGAGCCCGAAGAAGACGTATTCAATTTCAGACTGGTGGACGAGCTGATTAGCCAGGCGAGAAGGCATGGGATGAGAATTGGCTTCTTGTGGTTTGGCGCTTGGAAGAACGCTCAGTGTTATTATGCGCCTTCATGGGTCAAGACGGACATGGAACGTTTCCAAAGAGCGGAAGTCGAGAAAGGCAAGAAAAAAACAAATTTAAAGGATTTCCATGGGATGCCTTATACGACATTGTCCTATCTTTGCGAAGCAACGAATGCGGCGGATGCCAAAGCTTTCCGGAAATTGATGCTGCATATCAAACAAGTGGATGAAAAAGAGCAAACGGTTATGTTGATTCAGGTGGAGAACGAACCGGGGCTGCAAGGGGCGGCAAGAGAGCACTCCGATGCGGCCGACGCCCTGTTCGAAGCGGACGTCCCGCAGTTGTTCGTCGATTATATGAATACGCAAATCGGGACCATGGCAGAGGATGTTCGCCAGGCCGTCGAGAATGGCGCTAAGAGCGGCAGCTGGCAGGCGGTGTTCGGAGATGCAGCGGAGGAGCTGTTCAGCGCGTATCACGTTGCAAGTTATATCGATAAAGTAGCGGCAGCCGGCAAGGAGATATATTTTCTGCCTATGATGGCCAACTGCTGGTTGGACAAAGGTCAGAAGGCCGGGAAGTATCCGAGCGGCGGTCCGGTGTCTCGGGTGATGGAAGTGTGGAAATACTGCGCGCCTCATGTGGATATAATCGCACCTGATATTTATGTTCCAAACTTCTGCGACGTGTGCGACGAGTATGTCAAGATGGACAACCCGCTCTTTATTCCAGAGACGGCGACCCATAGCTACGCGGGCCCGAGGCTGCTATATGTGGTAGGGCATTATCATGCGCTCGGATTTGCTCCGTTCGGTTTCGAGGATATGGGAGAGGCGTTCACGGCCATCGACAGCTATCTGTTCGGCGTGGATGTTTCCGATCCCAATTTGAAAACGCCTCAAAACGTAGAGGAATACGCATGGTATAACAAAACGATCAGCAGCATGATGCCGTTATTGACGGAAAAATATGGGACATCGGATTTGCAGGCCACGATCGTCGAGCGTCCGGAACAAGACATGATGACGTTCGGGGAGTATGGCTTCAAAGTGATGATGAATATGCCCCTTTTGACTCGGAAAGACGGGGTGTGCCTTGTGCTGAAGAAGACCGCGGACGAGTTTTATATCATTGCCAACGGCTGTGCCATCTTCCCGTTCTCCGCAAATCCGGCAAAGCCTAACGTAGATATTCTATCCCTGGAAGAAGGACGTTTTGAACAAGGGAATTGGCAAATGACTCGGAGGCTGAATGGGGACGAGGTTGCGATTATGCGGTATGAGAAGCCTACGTTGCTGAAAATCCAGTTGTTCGGCTACCAATAAAGAAGGCGCAGAAGTCGTGAAAGTGTCATTCGAGATGTCGTCTAACTGTTAGTCCGGCTTGGATCAAAGGGATATCATTATAGTTAGCAAGCAAACTATCGCATGACTTAAGGAGGTGAATACGACAATGAAATTCGATCAAAATTCCAAAGTAGGAGATTTGTTGGCGAATGATGCGGCGAAAGCCGTAGTGGACAAGCATCTCCCTGGATTTTCGACTAACCCGATGACCGGAATGGCTGGCGGCTTCTCGCTAAGCCAATTGGCAGCATTCCCGCAAGCTGGCGTGTCTGCGGAAACATTGGCGCTCATCGTTGCCGATTTGGCTGCTATTGAATAATAAATGATAAATAATCAGGTATTTCGATGTGTCGGAACTAAGGAGGTTGAACAGATGAAACTTAAGGGTAAAGTAGCGATCGTCACGGGAGCGGCATCGGGGATGGGCAAAGCAATCGCGGAGCTCTTCGCCGAAGAAGGCGCGAAAGTGGTCGTTTCCGATGTGAACGTCGATAACGCCGGTAAAGTGGTCGAGGGGATCGGAGCGAAAGGTGGAACGGCTATCGCGACGGCAACCAATGTCGCCGTCGAAGAAGACGTTCAGCGCTTGATCGACACCACGGTTCAAACGTACGGTACGGTGGACATTCTCGTCAACAATGCCGGCATCATGGACAATTTCGTTCCTGCGGGAGACTTGACGGACGAACTATGGGACAAGGTGTTCGCCGTGAACACGACCGGTCCAATGCGGACGACGCGGAAGGTTCTTCCTATCTTCATCGGTCAGAAGAAGGGCGTCATCGTGAATATCGCTTCGGCCGGTGGATTATTCGGTTCGCGGGCAGGCGCTGCCTATACCGCTTCGAAGCATGCCGTCGTCGGATTCACGAAGAATGTCGGCTTCCAGTATGCGACGCAAGGCATACGCTGCAATGCGATCGCGCCAGGCGCGGTCGCTACGAATATCGCAATGTCCTTAACGGCACCGAATCTATTCGGCGCGGAGCGCGCGCAGATCGGCATGGGCATCAACCCAGGCTTAGGTCAACCGGAAGACATCGCGAAGGTTGCGCTGTTCCTGGCTTCCGACGATTCCAGCGGATGCGGGCTGGACGGCCTATTAAACGAGGAACATCGTTCCCCTTAACGAAGGCAGGCGCGGGAATCCGCTCCTGTATCGTAAGGGGATTTTTTTCTAAATGGAACGTCTAATTTAATGGAGACAGAGTCTCTGAAGGAGCGAATAAAATGAGAAAGATCAGTCCGATCAATGAGGCATGGCGTTTTATACGCAGTAACGAGGAGCAGGCTGAAGCCGTATCTTACCAAGACGGCCATTGGGGCGAAGTGCGTCTCCCTCACACCTGGAATGCGGTCGACGGGGCTAACGGATATGAATATCATCAAGGCGCTTGCTGGTACAGAAAGGAGGTCACCCTTGATTCTTCCGAAGAGGGAAGGAAAGTGTTCATCGAATTTAACGGTTCCAATAGCATTACCGATGTCTATGTGAACGGTCGGCATGTGGGTCAGCACAAAGGCGGTTACTCCACCTTTAGGTTCGACATTACGGAGGACGTTGCTTTCGGATCGAAGAACGTGATCGCCGTTAAAGTCGATAATACGGTCGTGGACGACGTCTATCCTCAGAAAGCGGACTTTACTTTCTATGGCGGCATTTACCGCGATGTGAATATCCTTGTAACGAATCCGGTTCATTTCGACGCGATGGATTACGGCTCGAGCGGCGTTTACATCGTACAGGAGCAGATATCGAAAGAAAAGGCCGCTCTCAAAATCGATTCCCGATTGGTAAATGACGGCGACGAGGAGAAAAAGGTTAGACTTTGGGCAACCATTTCGGATGCCGACGGAGGTTCCGTAACTTATGCAGTCAAGGAAGTCGTCTTGGCCGCGGGCGAGACAAGAACAGAAACACTGGCATGCGTCATCGACAATCCGACCCTCTGGAACGGAAGAAATAATCCCTACATGTATACAGCCACCGTATCGATGACCAGCTTTAACGACACGGTGGACGAGATCGCGATTCCGTTCGGCGTCAGGTACTTCCATGTCGATACCGAGAAGGGTTTCTTCTTGAACGGGGAGCATTTGCCGTTATACGGCGTATCGAGACACCAGGACAGAAAAGATAGGGGCTGGGCAATAACGGAACAAGAGCAAGTCGAAGATATGGCATTGATCAAAGAAATTGGAGCGACATCCCTTCGACTCGCCCACTACCAGCACAGCCAAACCTTTTACGATTTGTGCGACAAAGAAGGGATGGTCGTATGGGCGGAAATACCTTTCATTTCGATCATGTCTCAGAACGAAGTGGAAGGGCTTAATGCCAAGCAGCAGATGCTGGAACTGATCAAACAAAATTTCAATCACCCTTCGATCATATTCTGGGGGCTGCAAAACGAAATTCAAATCGGCGGAGAACGTCCGGAGGTTAGAAGGCTCGTTAAAGAGTTGAACGATCTGACCAAAAAAGAAGATCCTACCCGACTGACAACGATGGCCAACGTTCTATTCGTCGACGAGAGAGACGAATTCAACCGCATGACGGACGTGGTCGGCTACAATAAGTATTACGGCTGGTATCACGGCAAGACGGAAGATTTCGATCCGTGGATCGACAAGTTCCATGAAATCAATCCCGACAGACCGCTTTGTATTTCCGAATACGGCGTAGAAGGGATCGTGCAATATCACAGCGCCGAGCCGAAGGTGAAAGACTACACCGAGGAATACCATGCGCTGTACCATGAAGTCGCTTGGAAAATTTTCGAGAAAAAACCGTTCCTTTGGGCAACGTACGTTTGGAATATGTTTGATTTCGGAGCCAATATCAGGGATGAAGGCGGAGTCAAAGGAAGGAACAACAAAGGGCTGGTCACCTACGATAGAAAGATTAAGAAGGATGCTTTCTATCTGTACAAAGCCCATTGGTCTGACGAGAAATTCGTCCATATTACGAGCAAGCGCTTTGTGGATCGAGCGGAGAACAGCATACAGGTTAAGGTCTATTCGAATTGCAATAAGGTTACGCTTTATTTGAACGGCGAAGAGCTGCAATCCAAGTCCAGCGAAGAGAAAGTTTTTATTTTCGAGAATATCGTGCTAGCTGAAGGCATGAATGAAATTCGTGCGGCGGCAAGCGACGCTCTTGCTGCTTATCATGATGTTGCATGGTTTAATAAAGCGGAACAGCCGAATGCAAGTTATGAGGCGCCGCAGGTTGCGGATCAAGGAAAAGAAGCCAAAAACTGGTTCGAGCTGCCCGAAACGAGCATAGAAGAGTTAGCAGAGTTACAGATTACAGACGATGTGTATTCCACCCGTTGCACGTTCAAGGATTTGTTTGCAAATAAAGATGCGGAAATCGTCCTGAATAAGTATATTGGAGAAGGTTTTAGGGACGTGCCGCAATATCCGATGATGCAAGGATTCACGATTGACATGTTGGCAGGCATGGCGCCGGAAAATTTCCCGGACAAGCTCTTATTCGCCATTAATAAAGAACTTACCTTAATTAAAAAAGATTAGTCAATCAAGAAGGCTTGAACTCCATCTGGGGCTCAAGCCTTTAATATTTCATTCTGGAGGAAGTCGTGAAAACGCTATCACGGAAGTCGTCAAAGTGTTAGTTGCCAAATTCTCCGAAAGCTATGATATGGAAGTAAACAAGCGTTATAGAGCTTGTCAAATCTAAGGAGGGTTTATATGAAACGAGTATCTAAAGCATTCGTATTGGCAATGGCGATTTTTAGCATGATGTTGTATGTGTCCGCGTTTGCGAGCGCAGCGTCTACGACCGGTCTGAAAGACGGCGTGTTTGTAGCGAGCGGCGAGACTGCAAAGGATGGCAGCAATTATAAAGTGATTTTGACAGTAGCCGATGGAAAGGTTAATAGCATTGATTTCGGAAAGTATAGCGGCGAAACGAAAATGAGAGCTTCGTTTGTGGACTATGTGGCTGAAGATCAACGGGATGCTTTCAAAGCTGAAGTGGCTGAAATCGATGAATACCAAGAACAATTGAACAGCACACTTGATGGATCGAAAGTCGTTAAGTCCTCCAAACCGGTTGAAGGGTTGAGCGTATATGAAGCCCTCGCAACTTTGTGGAAAAACGTAGTTAAAGATGCAGGCGGCAGCATCGGTGAAGACGGAGCGTCTTCCGCTGACAATTCCGGATCGAAAGAGACTGCTTCCGCAGAAGATTCGGTTACGAAAGCCGTATCGGAGAATCCAAAAACCGGCGACAGCAGTATGCTCGTGTATTTTGTCCTTGCAGGTATTGCTTTGATCGGCATGGTTGCAATGGGTCGGAAAAGACTTACGGCTTAAGCTTAGGCGGCCTCAAATAATGACTTGCGAGAAAGCCGGATCCCAGGCAAGGATTCGGTTTTCAGTGACTTGGCCTATTGATATACGAATATGATGTGCGAATCACTAAGAGGAGCTCGTGTGATGAGAATGACGAACACGCAGCGGGATATACCGCGAAGGAGCAAGATGTGGCACAGGTTGGTTTTCGGTTTGTTTATGATCATTTTCCTATTAGCTGTTTTTCAAATCGTGAGCAGGCTTTGGGAATATCGTTCATCCGACTTGACCTACCAGGTGCTTCATTCTCAAGTGGAGGCCTTGCAGTCATCTAAGCAATTGGCGGACACTTTCCAGCAAGAAGAACGGAAGAGTGAACCGGTACCGATCTCCCAGCTTACTGAGAAAGCAACGCTTCCTTACCAAGTGAGCTCCGGCAGTCGGGATCAGCTAAACGAACAAGGCATTCTGCAACAATACGGCAARCTCCACGCATTAAACGAAGATATGGTCGGTTGGGTCAGCATGCCCGGCTTTAAGAAGCCGATTGATTACCCGATCATGTGGTCGGGGGACAATGAATACTATTTGCACAATGATTTCTATAAAAATGCTTCCCTCGCGGGATCGATCTTCATGGAAGGCTTAAATGATCCGACGGCGTTGCAGAGCCACATCATTCTTTACGGTCATGCGATGCGCAATTTCTCGATGTTCGGCAATTTGCGAGACTATCATAGTACTCCGGATGATTACTTGAACAAAACGAAGATTTATGTGGATTTGCTCCATACGCGTCTGGAATATGAAGTGTTCTCCGTGTACACGGCGGACGCGAAAGATAATTACAGACAGACGCTGTTCGATAATGACGAGGAATTTGCCGCATTCTTGGACAAAATTCAGAGTGCTTCGTTGCATGATTATGGAGTGAAGCTCGGACCGCAGGAGAAGATTCTGACGTTATCCACTTGCGACGAGTCGCTCTACGAGGACGGCCGTTCCGTTATCCATGCCAGGCTGGTGAGTCAAGTCGTATACGACGGATCGGCGGTTCAGACGGAAGGAACGGATGCAGGCAATGAAGCGCAGAAGAGCGTTAAGGATCCTGTACTAGCGAATGTTTATCTGAAGCAGTTGAAGCTTTCCTATGCGGAGGACGGTTCTGTGGTGGAGAAAGCATTGATATCTTCTGCCGATAACCTCATCAAACAATTTTCGTTGGAAGTGCCTGCTGAAGCCATTACGGTATCATTATCCATGATAACGACAGACCCCGAAGCTACAATTCAGGCGGCGGTTAATCAAGTGAAGGCCGACCCTGCGGGCAAGCTGCAGCTTCAAGACGGAGAGAACGAAATTCGTTTGAAAATTATGTCGCGAGACTTGCAATATGCCCGCTATTATACGATCAAGATCATGCGATCGGCTTCTTAGGTCGCCCCCGGTCGTGCCTTTCCTTTCTGTAAAACTAATGTGAAAATAGGAGGCGATTTTTATGGAAAAAAGAGATGCTTTAATCGGAAGAGTAGTGGTAGATACTGTCCCAATGCCGGATAATGTCAATTTGTTGATAGGTACTTACACATACTCCGGAAAAGTATTGGTTTCGTATAAGACAAAGGAGGATATTCATACTGCCGATTTTTATAATCTGGCTGTTCTCAATGATGATGGAACGGACTTCAGGGCGATCTTCTCTGGCGTCATTCCACAAAAACCTAAGGCTAACGGGATTCGGTATATGCCCTATCAGGATAATACACGCGTGCTGCTGGGAGATTATGTGCTCGAATGCGTGCCCGATATTGACACCTGCACAAGCGCAACGTTGGTTCCCGTCGCATACCCGTCGATTCTCGTGGAAGCTGCGCGCACAACCCATCACTGGTCGGAAGTCATCATCGCGCCTGACAATAAGCATATGAGTTGGACGATACTCCGCGCAGATCTTAGTGCTGCAGTAGCGATAGGCGTGCTGGAACGGAGAGCGGATCACTATACGATCGAAAACATACAGCTTATTAACAACATAAATGCCTTTGAGCATGACCCCGCCAATCCTGGCTTTATCATTCCAAGCCCCTTACGGGGAGGGGAAGTGAAGCAGTTTGTTCAGGGAGGAAATGCCATATCCGTCGTTGGGGGGAAAGATAACAGTACCACCGATACCATCGTGCAGGATTTGAGTTCCAACAATCTTACGCAAATTACCAATACCCCCGGATATGATGAAACCACTATCTTTTCTCCCGATGAACGATTGGGAATTGTTATGAGCACTAGGTTCTCGAAGCATACGGATCCGGCTATATTCGGACTTCTGCCTAGGCCCTACGGAATCTATACCTCGTTGGGGATGATTAGTTTTCAATATATGTATGCAGTAGATGGAGTACGTAAATTCAGGCCAGGGAATATCGGTCCGGTATTGATTGACGTTCAACGTTCCATGCACGAAGAAGGCTATCAAGGGATACAGCTGACAACGGATGAGCAAAATTGGGTTTATGTCTCGCCTATGTCCTGGCATCCGGACGGGAAACGGGTCATGTGGCCGGAAATGGTTAGAGGCAGCGACGGCTCGCAAATGCGGCTCCAGACAGCGATGCTGCCGGATTATAAGCCGGAACCTCCTGTACCATTTACATTAACTACTGATCATATCCCGTATGGTATAATGGACTTGACCGTCTTGGATTCCGTTAATCCGAATATCGAAGGGAAAATTGCGGGTAAACACTCCGGATACATGAACTATTTCCGGTATGTCTCCGGTTACTCGGGCAAGACGGAGGCGCAGTTTGTCAACTTTAGTGATGACGGCGAAAATTTCTATAATGGATATGAGAAGAACCATTATAACGCAACCGAAGGTTGCCGCTATGAAACTGACCTTCAATTGATCGGCTCCAAGCAAGGAGAAATGAATTTCAGGGCGACATTCTCGGCGCTTATAGGATCTGAGCCAGTCAGACTGTTATTTGATGCTGATGCAGATGGAAAGCCCAAAAGCTACGGATATGCTACCTATAACGGTATCACACTAAATATTGCGGATCTGTTGGAGTAGACGTGATATTTCTGAAGTGAGGCGGGGGTTGCAATCGATCGGATTGTGTTGAGTTGAAATCGTTCAAAGGATTTGTCTGATTAAGCTAAAGCTAAAATTGCCTGATATGATCAAGATCATTGATCTTGACCATATTAGGCTTTCTTCGTTTAGTCTTAAATGGTGTAGAAGTATAAAAGTAGTTAGACATATGAGAAAGGAAGCTTCCCTATATGCAACCAATTAAAGCGATATATAGACAATTTTTAAGCGAACCGATTTGGTTCAAAGTAATCATCCTATCCGCTTTGCTTCTATCGATTGTATTTAGCAGCTCATATTTTTCAGACCAAGGTTATTATCAAAGCCTTTCCAAATTAGCCGCGGCAATCTTCTTCGGTTCATACGGAATAAAGATGCGAAGAAATAAGAAAGTATCTGGCGCCTTTTTCATTGTAGCGGTTGTATGCATGTATTTAGCGTGGAGCAGCTTAAGAAGTTAAGGTTTTTAAGCGAATGGATGTAGAATTTTTTGTATAATGACGTTTTTTTATAAAATTAGATAACATATTTAATAGAGCAGGCACTGTATGAACTGCACCCCATTTGTTAGACACGACTAACAATGGGGTGTAGATCACAGTTGCCTGCTTTTTTATTACCTTCATATAGCTGAATAATCATCCACATTCGAAATCAATCTCTAACAGGTATGAGCCACGGGTTGAGTTAGGCATTCAGATGAAAAGAAGATAGATAATTTTCGTAAGCGAATTTATTTTCGCATAATAATCGTCTACACTCGCAACCGTTCTCTACCTTGGAATCATTTTAGCAGTGATATATTTAAGAAGGAAATATATTCACCACGGGTTGTATGTAAATGTCGGTGATGAAGTGGGAGCATCACGATAATGCGGAAGTAATCGAATAGCCTCTTTTGAATGCGGTTACAACTGGCTATTTTTACGAGAGTGGTGATGTACATGGCACAGTATTTAAGCAACAGTCTACATTTTCCGTGAAATAGTATGCTGTGAAACGACCTTTTCACAAGTTATTTTTATTTGATCATTATCATTTTATCAATAAGGGGATTGAACATTTCCATGAAACGAACAAATCAACTGAACCGAAAACGTTTCCTTAGTCTGCTTCTCACTCTGGTGCTGATGGCCTCGGTCTTTGCCATGCCGACGGCCCAGGCTGAATCTTTAACGGATGTTTCGGTAACAGCAGCAGCCTCCACAGCGAGCAGCGCTATCCCGGAACGCATCCGGGATGGCGCTATACTGCACGCCTTTGACTGGAATTTAAGTGTCATAGAAGAAAACCTACAGGCCATCGCTGACGCCGGTTACACGGCGATACAGACTTCGCCCATCATGGGCAGCGCCTCTGGAACCAACTGGT
The DNA here is from genome assembly GCF_052115165.1 of Paenibacillus sp. 2TAB23. Taxonomy (NCBI): domain Bacteria; kingdom Bacillati; phylum Bacillota; class Bacilli; order Caryophanales; family Paenibacillaceae; genus Paenibacillus; species Paenibacillus sp. 2TAB23. The sequence continues at coordinate 76,218 of NZ_JBFRGD010000023.1, read as the reverse complement.
ATTTTGCCTATCAGCCCACCAACATGCTCGCTGGCGGCAACGGCAATAGATACGGTAACAGGGACGCGTTTGTCAGCCTGACCACCGCTGCCGAAGCACTCGGCATCAAGGTCATCGTCGATGTGGTACCTAACCACATGGGCAGCACCGGCAACTCAGATGCCCCGTGGAATGACAACACACATTTCCACGAGGTGAGCGGCAGCGTAGGTTATAATGACCGTTTTCTTCTGACCCAGCCGAACATGATCAGCGGGCTGAGGGATCTGAACACGCACTCCAAGTTTGTTCAAGATTCCTACATCGCTTACTTAAAGGATATGATCGACGCTGGCGCGAGCGGCTTCCGCTATGACGCCATCAAGCACATCGAGTTGGACGACGACATGCCTTCCCCAGCGAGCATTGCCGCTGGCGCAACGAATGTGAGATATCCCGAAGGGGAGTTCAAAAGCGATTATGTGAAAAATGTGACTGGCGCCGCCAAGGCCTACTTGGAGGAGAAAGGCAAAGTAAACTTCCAGTACGGCGAGGTGCTGCAAGGGGGAGACCCCAAGAACGACAGGATGGCCGGCTATGCGAAGTATATCGACATGACTGCTTCCAAGTACGGGCATGATGTACGTGGCGTCCTCGAGGTAGGGGACATCGGTCGTCTCGACAAGTGGGAGGATTACGCGGCCGAGGGCCTGACGGCCGACCGGCTGGTACCTTGGGTGGAATCCCACGACACCTACAACAACGAAGGAGAGTCCCTGAGCTTCAGCCCGAAGCAGATCAGGCAGGGCTGGGCCATGATTGCCGCCCGCAAGGACGCTTCCCCTCTCTTCTTTGCCCGTAACGTCAACGCCGACGGCAGCCAGAGAACAAGCGTACTTACCGCAAACAACGTAGACAATAACCGGCCTCAGTGGAGCCATCCCGAAGTCGTGGCCGTCAACAAGTTCCACAACGCGATGACGGGACGGGACGAGAATCTGGTAAGCCTCGGTAACAATGCCGTTATGATCGAGCGCGGCACACTTGCGGACGGCGGCGGCGCGGTGCTGCTCAACACCAGCACAACCGACCGTGTTCTAGGCAGTGTGCCTGTGAATTTCTTAAAGGATGGCTACTATGCTAACGCACTGAATCCGACCAACATCTTTACCGTATCAAACGGCAGGATCAGTGGGACCATCCCCGGCAACCCTGCAAAAGCCAACAACACAGACACCGGAAGTAACCCCGGCCTTGTTGTTCTAATGGAGAAAGAGGACGCAGCCTCCGCCGTTCTGGCCGCTTTGCCGAGCGATGACGATGTGCTTGCCGGCAACAGCTTTACCGGCAATCAGCTCAAGCTTAGAATGTCCGCCGTCAATGTGACCAATGCCAGATACGCTATTAATAACGGCGATGCTGTGAGCTTTGCTCATAATGATATCATCACTGTGAAAGGCAACTACAACGAGCCGATTACCGTCACGTTGGTGGGACGGGCAGTCGAAGGAGATTGGATCACCAAAGCGTTTACCTACACAAGAGTCGAGCCTGTAGGAGCGGTCACTCCGCCGGTCGCAGAGCCAACACATGTCAATGTTTATTTGTCGATCAATCGTAATGCGAACTTCCAAGCCTGGGGTACCCACACCTTCGGAGTGAGGACCTACACGTACAACCCTGAGTTGTTCGGCGGATGGCCTGGCGGTACGATGACGAGATTGAAATATAATGGTGTCGACACGCACTGGTACAAGATTAGTATGCCTCGGGCTGCCGTAGGCGGGATTATATTCAATACCCAAAACAACTCGGGCACTGGACAACAAAGCGGGCAACCGGCAATTACCGCTTCAATGCTGAATAATGAGCAATTATATTTTTATGGTACTGGAGCTTCAGGCTATGCTATCAACACTGGCGCCAACTGGGACACGGCCTATGCCGCAGGCAACAATATCGGCTTCGCAGGCAGCAACGTATTCCCACCGGGGCGCAATGGCGTGATTTTCAACACGTCGGGCGGCAGCTCGGTCGTCAATCAATATGTTCGTGAAGGGGAAAAAGCAACTCGGCCGACAACCGACCCGACTCGCAGCGGTTATCTCTTCGATGGAAAATGGTATACCGATGCGGCTTTCACGCAGGAGTATAGTTTCAACGCTCCTGTGGTCAACACTCTCGGCGACGGTCATATTTACGCTATGACTCTCTACGCCGGATGGATCCAGCTGGAAGCCGACAAATTCCTGGTCCAGTTCAACTCTCAGGGCGGCAGTTCGGTCATGTCCATTCCTAACGTAGCTGCCGGCAGCAGCATCATAGCGCCACAACAGCCCGTCAGAAACGGTTATACTTTCGCGGGATGGTACAAGGATTCGGCTTACAATAATGCATGGAGCTTTGGCTCTGATACCGTGACGGCGGCGACAACACTCTTCGCCAAGTGGGAGGCTGTATCCTACACGATCACCTATAAGGACGGTGGAGGATCAGCCGTTATGCCGGGCAGCCAACAGGTCGCCTATTCCTTTGAAACGCCGACATTTAACCTGGCCGAGCCGAGCCTCAAGGAGGGATATAGCTTCAATGGCTGGTATACTGATTCGGAATTCCTGCCGAGCTCAAGGCTCACCAGCGTTGCTATCAACTCCGTCGGCCATTTGACCCTCTACGCCCGCTTTACGGCGAATACCTACAGTATTGCGCTGGATCCTCAGAGTGGGTCAGGCGGTATGGAAAGTGTATCGGTCACCTACGGCGGCAAACTTCCGCTCGGAATCACCCGACCAGAAAGGACTGACTATTCTTTCCAAGGATTCTACGCAAACACTGGCGGAAATGGCGAGCAGTATTACAACAGTGGCGGCGTCAGAGTATTTGAGGGCAACTGGTCGACCGCGTCCGTCAGCAACTTATACGCTCACTGGATTCTCAAAGCTGATCTGGACATTGCCAGCGTGAAAGCGGCAGTGGCAGCCCTCGAGGTGGGTTACGCTGCAGGTAACGATGCAGCTAATGTCACACAAAACGTGACACTTCCAACAACAGGATTAAATGATGTCACCGTTTCATGGTCAAGTGACAATGCGGAGATCATTCGTACAAATGGTGCAGTTGTTCGTCCATTAGCAGATGCGGAAGACGCCACTGTTACCTTGACTGCAACATTAACGAAAGGTGAAGTAACGGATACGAAATCCTTTACGGTAATCGTCAGGTCGATGGAAATCGAGGCTACACCTGTTGAAACGATCCTTGTTAGCGGTAATGATGCGATCACAACAAAAGGTGGTACACTTCAACTAACAGCAGAGGTGCTGCCGGAAGATGCAACGAACAAAGCAGTCACCTGGTCTGCCCAGAATGGAACAGGAAGCGCAACGATCAATGAGTCGGGTCTGTTAACTGCTGTAAGTGACGGCACCGTAACGGTGACGGCGACGGCAGCCGACGGTTCGGGCATCGTGGGAACGAGGTCGATTGCGATTAGCGGCCAGACAACAAGCAACCCAGAGCCAACGAATCCTCCTAGCAACCCAGGACCATCGACTCCAGCGCCAACAGGTGTCATTAAGGTTGGAGACAAAGCGATTGTGGAGCTTGGCAGCGGCATCACATCGAAGTCCATTCCTGTACAGGATATCGGTGGACTATCCCTGCAAGTAAAAGCAACGAATGCAGTTCTAACGGTTCAAGCGGTTGCGCTGAAGCAATGGCTGACTTCGGCGGGGAATCCGTCCGGGGCTAGTATTGAAGTAACCGTTGCGCCAGTTACAACGGGTGATAGCGCGAATGCTCCAGCTGAAGGTGGTCAAGCGCGTGTGGAGGTTGCGGGCGTGGTTTACGACATCACAGTTAAGCTGAAGCACAACAACCAAGTCATCGACATCAGCTATGTAGGTGGCGGAGTTGAAATTTCCTTGCCGTATAACAATGAGGCTGATGAAGACCTTCTAGGCATTTATTATTACAATGAAGCAAGCGAAGAGTGGGAATATGTAGGAGGCAGCGTAGATGCTGCCAAGAATACAGTGACGGTTACTCTTGAGCATCTGAGCCAATATGCGGTGCTGGAATACTCGAAGTCATTCACCGATGTTCCTTCGAACCACTGGGCTGCTCGGACGCTGGAGATGTTAGCAGCGAAGCATATCATTAACGGCACAAGCGATACACTCTTCACACCAAACGGACATACAACTCGCGCTGAATTCACATCCTTGCTGGTGCGAGCTTTAGGCTTGACGGATGCTGCAAGCTCAGTTCCGTTCAATGATGTTCAAGCGGGCCAATGGTATGCGAAGGAAGTTGCCATTGCTTATGAAGCGGGGCTTGTCACGGGAGTATCGGAGACCAAATTCGATGCAAACGCGAAGATCACCCGTGAACAAATGGCGGTACTTCTCGTTCGCGCCTATGAGTACAAGAACAGCGCAATTGCAGCGACTATTCAAGAAACAGCCGGTCTCAAGGATGGCTCAAGCATCTCTTCATGGGCAGTAGAAGGAGTGAATAAAGCTATCGCTGCAGGACTTCTGCAAGGCAAAGGAAACGGGATTTTCGATCCTGCTTCCAACGCCAACCGCGCCGAAGCCGCGCAAGCCATCTTGAACTTGTTCAATAAGCTATAAGATGGAATAGAACGATGAAGAGCTTATTGATCCGCTTAGGCGAGTGGATAGGCTCTTCTGAAGCAACAAATGTGATTTCCAAGCTTTTGAATACCTAGCAGTTGTAACAATAATCCCATTACCGTAAGGTGGATGGGGTTATTGTTTTTCTATTATTAAATTTGAATCATACGTGATAAACTTTCAAGAGATTGGGGGGGGAGACATCATGAAGCTAAACTTCATACTAGAACGCTATAGACAACTTACTTTTAAAAACAGAATTATTACGATATTCACGCTCATTATTCTGGTTCCGTTTATTTGTCTGGGACTCGCATCGCTATTTACGATTAACTCCATACTTGTCAATAAAGTCGAAGGTTCCATTCAAAGCAATTTAAGACAAGACGTACTGACGATGGAAAATACATTAAATAACTTAAATCATGTTTTGCAACAAATCACTTTTGGTGGTGGAACTAACAAGCTGCTTGAGCAGCTGCAGTATGAAACCGAACCATTTGAGCGTATAAGAATTCGGAACGAGCTGAAGAGTGAGCTGAATGTGATCACCTTTTCGAATCCTAATATAGGTTTAACTATGTATTACTTCAAGAACACCAATGAGTATGATTTTGAAAATTTCCCGGTCAGAGATCCCTTTAATCCGGATGAACTGCCCGTTATGGCGATATATCCTGAGATTACTTATTTCGGCCCGCACAAAAGCAATAACAGGTCGATTAATCAGTTAGTATTTAGTACAATGCGAAAGGTCAATTGGCAGGATCAGGATGTTTATTTGTATATAGAAACGGGGTTTAATGCCACCGCCAAATTATTTAATTCCGACAATCCGTCCAATAAGTCACGACGGCTGCTCATTCTTGATAATGAAGGAAAAATTACGTTCAGCCAAGACCAAGAGCAATTCCCTTTAAACAGTATGTTTCCGACGGTAAATTCTGAGATCGTGTCAGGATCATATGGACATTATATTTGGCATAAAGAAACGAGCAATCAAGGCTGGAGCATCGTTTCCATATTGCCTAAAGAGGTATTGAATCAGGAAAAAAACCAATGGTATTTCCAAATAACCGTTTATTTCTTAATATTTGAGCTTGCGGCAGTCATTCTCGCTTTATTATTGTCAAGAATGGTATATAAACCGCTTGAGAAATTCAATATGGAAATTAAAACACTGGTGCAATCGAGCTCCAAGGAAAATACGGATTTAACCAATATACCTGAATTTGATTTTTTGCTGTTAAAGATCCGAGCCATGAAAAAAAAGATATGGGAATTATACGAAGAAATTGAACAGAAAGAAAAGAGGAGAGCGAACTTAGAGGTTGAAACGCTATTGTATCAGATTAATCCTCATTTCCTAATGAATACGCTAGACACTGTACATTGGCTTGCGATGATCAATGGACAGGAGGAGATCGACAAGCTGGCGCTTTCCTTGAATAAGCTTCTGCAATACAATCTGGGCAAATCGGGTGAGGCTACTACGATTGGCGGGGAAATAGATGCGCTAAAAGAATATTTGCAGCTTCAAAAAATCAGGTACGATTTTCAATTCGATGTGGATATCGATGTCGATGACGATGCGATGATGCTGCAGATTCCACGGTTTATTCTCCAGCCTTTAGTAGAGAATGCCCTTTATCACGGAGTAAGCGATGATGGATATATTCATGTGGATATCAGGTTAAACGATGAGCTTGAAATTACGATTGAGGATAACGGAGCCGGGATGCTGCCAGAAAAAATCGAGCAATTACTGAATGATGATTCCATGGACAGTCAGAAAGTAGGGATGGGCATCGGAATGAAATATGTCAAACGAATACTGGAAGCCAATTACGGAGAGCAAGCAACGTTTCATATTAAAAGCGTAATCGGTAAAGGGACTGTCGTTTCGTTGAGCTTGCCAGTCTTTAGAGGAGAACTAAAACGATGATAAAGGTTTTAATTGTAGATGATGAGAAAATCGTTCGCAAGGGATTAGTCAGCTTTATGCCCTGGCAGGACTTTGGGATGGTTGTGGTAGGGGAGGCCAACAATGGCGAGAACGCCCTGCAGTTTCTGGAAACGAACAAGGTAGACTTATTGCTAACAGATCTGTCCATGCCGGTCATGACCGGTATTGAGTTGATGAAGGAAGTTAGAAGGATACATCCGAATATCCAAATTGTCGTACTGACCCTGCATCAGGATTTCGAATATGTGCAGGAGGCGCTTCGGCTAGGAGCAATTGATTATATCGCTAAGACACAACTAGAGAAGGAACAATTTAAAGATGTACTGGGTAGAATTTCTTCGTTGTTCGATACCAAAAAATCCACGGGATACGACAGTCATCGGGATGATCTCGATCAAGTCGATGAACTATACGTTATCTACATCTTGAATCAACAAGGCGACGACTCGTCAATGGATATAACGTTGCCCAAAGGCGCTATAGAATTGGATGTGGGAGTATGGGGGATGACTTATTTGCCACCGGAATCGTTAACCTCATGTTCGGATAATGCCATAATCTTCTTTCGTGATTTGAAGGAGCTGGATCGGAAATCAATCGTGCAGCTTACTCGCGTCTACCGAAGGAACGAATTTTTTTATGAGTATCATCCCATGCAGTCCATTCCGATTGTTCATAATGGTTCAATTTCAACTTTGGGAGAGAATGCCGATAACGACTTAAATAAGCTGAAGCGGAAGTGGCTTTCACCGGATTGGATTTACGAGGATCAAGCTTTTGAAAAAATGCTTCAGGAGCTAATAGCAATAAAGCTTCCGCCAATTCGATTAACAAGACTATTCTTTTCCTTGTCAGATGAATGGAACAGATTGTATGAGCAAATATTGATGGATCCCATTGGAATGGATGATTCATTTGCATATTTTGCTCAATTTGAAAGCTGGTTACGCAACGTAAGGAATGCCATCCATCAGGCTAATAGTAAGCCCCAATACTCCAAGGAAATTCAGAATAGCATTGCAAAAGCTGCAAATATGGCTCAGTTAATGATGAATCAATCTCTATCGGCAGGAGAGATGGCGCAGATTGTCAATATGAGCAGCAGCTATTTCAGCCAGTGCTTCAAACAAATCGTAGGCAAAACCTATACGGATTATTTGCGGGATATTCGTCTGGAAAGAGCCAAGCATTATTTGACAAACACGACTAAAACCATACAGTGGATTGCCGAACAGGTAGGCTATAACGATGAAAAGTATTTTAGCCGCTTATTTAGAGAGCATATAGGCATTCTGCCAAGTGACTATAGACAGACTAACAAACAGGTATGATAAGGGCTATTTGCATAGGATTGCAGTCTAGGTAGAAATTCGTCCGAAAACAGGGTAGACAGTTTTCGGGCGTCTTTTTATTTTCATCGTATATTCAACCTATTCCCCTTGTATCCTCTAACACGCACCACACCTGCGAGGGATTATAATCAAGTAGTAGCAGAGAACAATCATTTAAATATGCAGTAGGGGGAAAGAAAATGAAAAAGAATTTCAAAACCTTGGCGGTCGGGCTTGTTGTTACGCTAAGTTTGAGTGCATGTGCTAGCAATACGCCAAATGATAATTCAAGCAACCAATCAAGCAACCAACCAAGCAACCAAGCAAGCAACAACGCAGAGACAGACGTGGCAGTTAACCCATTGGAGAAATTTCCAGAACCGATTGAAGTGGCAATAGGCAGGGGAATTGATCCGACTTACAAGTACGAAGGCGAAGATACAGCAGAAAACAACCTATATACGCGTTGGCTGAAGGATTCGTATAACATTGTAATCAAACACGAGTGGGAAGCAGCAACTGCCGATTATGCCCAAAAGATAAGCTTAGCCATTGGAAGCAATGATTTGCCTGATGCCATGCTGGTTAACGAAACACAGCTAAGACAAATGGTTAAAGCCGACCAGCTGGCGGATTTGACAGAAGTATACAATAAATTCGGGGCAGATCGACTGAAGCAAATCTATCAATCCAATGCAGGATTGCTCGAAGGCGTTACCTTTGACGGCAAATTGTATGCCCTGCCTGAAACAACATTGCCTTCGGCACCGATGACATGGATTCGTAAGGATTGGCTTGATAAGTTAGGCTTGGAAGCTCCTAAGACGTTAGAGGATCTTGAGAAAATCGCTAAGGCTTTTATTGATAACAAAATGGGTGGAGACAAAACGTTAGGCATAGTGGGCACCCAGCAAGGTGGATCTCTTTATTCTACCTTCCTTTCCTCTGGCGATCATTTCATGAACTTCTCACCGGTGTTCTTCTCTAATAATGCATATCCGGGTATCTGGGTTAAAGATAAGGACGGGAATGCCGTATACGGCTCTACGACTGCTGAGACGAAGGAATCTTTGGTCAAGCTGCGGGATTGGTACGCGAGCGGCATTCTAGATAAAGAGATTGGTTTGAGAAAAAGCACGCAAGAGGTAATAACCAGCGGTCAAGCAGGTATTTTCTTCGGTCCATGGTGGACACCGTACAATCTAACGGATTCAATGAAAAACGATCCGAAGGCCAACTGGAGACCATACACCGCGCCAGTGGATGAGTCGGGCAAATTTAACTCTAACCAAACTACCGGAAGTTCGTACATCGTTGTGAAGAAAAGCTACAAGCATCCAGAGGCTGTTGTGAAAATGCTCAATATTCATGTATCGGAAAAAGAAGAGAGCTATAAAACAGCGGTAGGCAAAGAATTGACATCTCAGGAGATTCCTTTGTTCCTCATCATGGGTCATGGCGATCAATTGGAGTATGCTGTGAAATCCACGCAAAAGGTTCTTACAGGAGAAATGAAGCTGGAAGAAGTGGATAAGCTCAATTACGGGTTTGCTTATGAGCTTGCTTCCCATGTTCAGAATGTGAAAACAGAGCCTTTTGACAACTATGACATTCAATATTGGGATCAACAAAAAGATCCGGACTTCTTCACTCATCTTTACTCGCATTTGAATGGCGGTTCAACATTTGTGGATGCGGACATCAATTATGTGAAGAGTCTTGCAACGGCACAGACCAAAACCATGCAAACAAAATGGACCAATTTAAAGAAAATTGAAGACGAAACCTTCTTGAAAATTATTATGGGCAGTGCCCCGATTGAAGAGTTCGATGCTTTTGTTGAAAAGTGGAATGATCAAGGTGGAGACCAAATCACTAAAGAAGTGAATGAGTTGAAATAAAGTAGAATGATCAAGGCGGGTGGATCGTTCACTCGCCTTGATTATCCTTTTAAGGAGATAGAGAGATGCTTAACCGAGGTATTTATAAACACTACTATTTGATGCTCCTGCCCGGATTGCTGTGGCTATTCTTTTTCAATTTACTTCCCATGTACGGGGTATTGATGGCATTCAAGGATTTCAACCCAGGCTTAGGCATATTTAAGTCCGAATGGATCGGCTTGGAAAACTTTAAGTATATGTTCGAGCTGGATGATAGTAAACAAGTGTTCCAAAATACAATATTCATAGCCTTGTTGAAAATGATTGGCAACTTGATCTTTCCTTTAATATTTGCGCTCATGTTAAATGAAGTAAAAAACAGGCTGTTTACCAGATCCGTTCAAACCATTGTGTATTTGCCGCATTTTTTGTCATGGGTTATTGTGGCAGGAATTATGCTGGATATCCTATCTTACTCAGGTCCCATTAACCAGATTCTTTCTTTATTTGGCGCAGAGCCAACCTTGTTTTTCGCTAATGCTAATATGTTTCCTTGGCTTGTTGTTTTTAGTGATGTTTGGAAGGAATTTGGTTTCGCAGCTATTATTTATTTTGCCGCACTAACATCCATTAACCCTGAAATGTACGAAGCAGCAGCAATAGACGGAGCTTCCCAGTTTAAAAGGTTGACGAGTATCACGCTCCCTAGCATTTTGCCGGTTGCGGTTTTACTTGGCACATTAAGCTTAGGAAATATTCTGAATGCTGGATTCGATCAAATATTCAATCTATACAATCCATCGGTATATTCAACAGGCGATATTATTGATACCTGGGTTTATCGAGCGGGCTTGCTTGATATGCAATATGGTCTTGCGACTGCCGTTGGTCTTCTGAAGTCAATTGTTGGTCTCGTTCTCATTTCAATATCTTATGGGCTTGCCTATCGATTTGCGAATTACAGAATTTTTTAACGGAAAGATGTGATGATGATGGTAGAAGAACGTTCGGTTCTATCCAGATTATTTAATGGCTTCAATATATTCTTGCTCATCATAATCACGCTGCTTTGCATACTGCCTGTTTGGTATACGCTTGTCGTTTCCTTGAGCGACAGAGCAGCAGTAGCGGCCGGCGAAGTATTTATTTGGCCGCAAGGCTTAACTTTTGGTTCCTATGAAACGATCATTGATGATGGTCAATTTTTCAAATCATTTTTCATATCCGTGCAGCGGGTGTTGTACGGTGCCGTTATTACTTTTTTCATCGTGCTATTGATGGCCTACCCGCTATCCAAAACGTCTAAAGAGTTCAAGCCGAGAAATATAATTATGTGGCTCCTCATTTTTTGTATGCTGTTCGGTGGCGGCTTGGTTCCATGGTACATGACTATGAAATCTCTTGGCTTAATCAATACGATCTGGGGACTCGTTCTGGGTGGAGGGCTGCCTGTTTTTAATGTCATATTGGTTATGAATTTTTTTAGAAACCTGCCGAAGGAAATGGAAGAGTCCGCATTAATCGATGGTGCAGGTCCATGGCGAATTCTTTTTGGTATCTTTTTGCCGCTTTCGACTCCGGTCTTGGCAACGATTCTCGTGTTTACAATCGTAGGGCATTGGAATGAGTTTTTCCAAGCACTCGTGCTCATGACCAAAAATGAGAACTATCCTTTGCAATCTTATATACGCCAAGTCACTCTTGTCATTGACCCATCCAAAGTAGATGCAGAATCGGCAAAAAGACTGACAAGCTTATCCAATCAGACGTTAAATGCCGCTAAAATTTTCATTTCTATGCTTCCGCTTTTAATTATTTATCCGTTTTTCCAAAAATATTTTGTCAAAGGAATAACGCTTGGTTCTGTTAAAGGTTGACATTATGGCAATGACAATCAAATCGATTGCAGAGCTCGCCGGCACATCAATAGCAACCGTGTCGAGAGTCATTTCCAATGATTCAAGAATAAGCGATAAAACACGTTTAAAGGTAATGAAGATCATAGATCAATACGGTTATCAACCCAATTTATTTGCAAAGGGCTTAGCATCAAAGATTAGTTATAACATTGGTGTCCTGCTACCTAATCCAGCTGCAAATTTGCATTTCTATTCTATTAAAGCTGTACGAGGAATCATAGCGCGAGCGCAACATTTCGGATATAATGTATTGCTTTTGACAGGGAATAGTGAACAAGATGTACTACAATCCATAGCATCTCGATACAAAGGAAGAAGCATGGATGGCCTAATCCTTCTATATTCTAGCGTTAGTGATCATGTTATAGCTTATTTGAATTTGAATGGGATCCCCTTTGTTCTTATTGGGAGTAATATGGAGTACGCAAATATCCATGCTGTCGATTACGATCAATTTCAGGCAGCATGGGATGCTACACATTTCCTGATTCAGCTGAACCATCACAATATTGCCATTCTTCATGTTCCAGATCACGTCGCTATCCAGTCAGATCGCATGAAAGGGTACCAAATGGCTCTACAAAGTTCGCGTATTGAACCGAATCCAGACTGGTGTACCGCAGTCGAGAAGGATGAGGAAGATATTATTGTTTGGACATGGATGAATTCGCCTGAAAGACCTACCGCAATCCTTGTTCAAGATGATGTCACAGCATTAAAGGTGGTACGTGCTTTGACAAGATTAAAGTTGAAGGTGCCTGATGATGTGAGCATTGTTAGTTTTAGTCAGGATAATACGGGAGAGCTAGTACCTCCAGCTTTAACAGCTGTTCATACGGATTCTTATTCTCTTGGCTGCGAAGCTGCTTCCATGCTGCTTCAATTACTGAAGGGAACAATGATCGAATCAAAGCGGATGATTTTACCGCATGGCATTAAGGTAAGAGAATCAACAAAGAAAATAGACTAAATAGCCTGTGCTTTAGCAATATGGTCTATTGCTGTTATTCTCGATCGCGTGCTGGCTTATCTTAAACAAGACGTGAAAACGAGCAGCTCGGTGCTAGCTAAATTCCGCGATCAGGCTTCCATATCCGAATATGCTTCACTATCTACTGAGCCTAGTAGAGTTTCTAAATGAATAGAGCAGACGGATAAGAATAGAGTTAAACAGATAAAGAGCAGGAAACGTCCGGTGGGGCGGTTCCTGCTCTTTTTCTTCATATGCGATATGTTTAGAAAATTTAAAATTTAACGTGAGCAGCTCTTACTTTGTGTAACAAAAAGGTATAATGATAGCTGGAGACGTATTTGAATTAAACGGACGTTGATAAATGGACAAAACTTCTGATATTACAATTTTATTATTTACGGACAATGTCCTACAGATTTAATGACAAAGCAATTAGAGAATGAACCTACTGAATTATATAATAAAAGGAGCATGAATATGGACAATAGCAGCCAAACGAACCTAGAAAGCGATTTTCCTAAAATAGGCCAGCCGGCGACTCGTGCGCTCTCACATGCGGGCTTATACAAGCTCGAACAACTGACCAAAGTGACGGAAGCAGACCTATTGAAGCTGCATGGACTGGGACCGAAGGCCATAAGGATTTTGAACGAGGTTCTCAAAGAGAAAGGGCTATCCTTCGCAAAAAAAGGATAACATGACATCCATAATCCAAATGATGAGCGCTTGTATACACGAAACGATAAGACGATACCAGAAGGGAGATTTATAATGAATGTATGAACCAAAAACAAAAGAAACCGACAATAGCGTAATCGAATTTCTTGATCTCATTGAGAATTCGAAGAAGCGCGAGGACGCCTATAAGCTGTTAGATATATTTACGGAAACGACGGGGTATCCAGCTAAAATGTGGGGTCCCAGCATTATTGGTTTTGGTACCTATCACTACCGATATGACACCGGTCACGAAGGGGATGCGCCGCTGGCGGGATTCTCGCCAAGAAAAGCAAAAATAAGCTTATATTTTGCAACCGGCGACACCGAAAGAGCTGCATTGCTGCAAAAGCTGGGAAAACATACTTCGGGAAAAGCATGCGTCTATGTCAATAAAGTAGCAGACATTGATGTTGATGTTCTGAAAGAATTGATCCTTCAATCGGTCGTCTTTCTGAAAGAGACTTATCCGACATCATGAAGGTGAGGACGAATGCTTAAAATAGGAATTGCTGTTCTTCTCTATGCGTCATTGATAGCAGTTCTTCTTGCTAATCAGGAGCTCCTATTTACATGGTTGGCACAGGGTGGGATAGAGCGTCTTCCTTGGATGATCGGAGCGGCTATTGTTACGGCAGCGATTCCGTTTTTCCCATTTGGACTTTTAGCGGCCATAATAGGCGCTCAATATGGCCCAATTTGGGGAAGCTTGATCAATGTGACCTGTTCTACAATAGCTGCGGCTCTTACGTTTTGGGCGGTACGCAGGCTTCTGCAAAATTGGGGACGTTCATTTATCGCGAAATCAAAAAGAATGGACCGATTCATGCTTTTCTTCGAGCGGAATGCGTTCATGGCCGTATTTATAGCGCGATTAATTCCTTTTGTGCCAGCCCAAGCAGTCAATGTGGCTTCGGCCATCAGCCAGATGCCTATTGGAAGCTTTGTTCTGGCTACTTTAATCGGAAAAATACCGGTCATGTTTGTATTTGCGTTCATGGGTGATCAGATATTTTCAAGTCTTTCCAATGTTTTAATCACAGGTTGTATCTATTTGCTCTTCTTATTAATGGTTTATGTTTGTTTTCGTTGGCGGAAGCACGCTTCGTGAATTCGTCTTATTTGGCAGAAACGAAGGGGAGAATTATGGACATGGACGGCGGTTATGCAACTGCACCGAAGGAAACGGAATCTAAAGGAAAGCTAAGGATGTTGCTGGAAATAGGCGCTGTTGCGACGAAGCTAGGGTTAACTTCTTTTGGAGGGCCAGTTGCTCACCTTCTCTATTTTCATGACGAATACATAAAGAAGAGAAAATGGATGGATGAACGCACCTATGCGGATCTCGTCGCTCTTTGTCAGTTTTTACCTGGTCCTTCGAGCAGCCAAGTAGGGATGGGGATTGGTATCCTGAGGGCAGGAATACTTGGAGGCGTGATTGCTTGGCTCGGTTTCACGCTTCCTTCCGTTATTGCGCTCGTCGTATTTGCGCTTTTGTTGAAAGGTTTTGATATTGGAAATGCAGGCTGGATACATGGTTTGAAGATCGTAGCCGTTGCGATCGTAGCCCAAGGTGTGTTTAGTATGGGTAAGAATTTAACACCTGATCGCAATAGAGCAAGCATTGCTATTATGACTATGATCATCACCCTTCTTTTACCAACAGCCTTAAGTCAGGTTATCCTCATTTTACTTGCTGCTTTGGCGGGTACGCTGCTTTATCGAAAGAAAGAAGCTCCAGCTGCTTCAGCATTAGTTGTTCCCGTGAGCCGCAGGGCAGCGATAGTTTGCTTATTCCTATTTGTTGGCTTATTATTCGGCCTTCCATTACTAACCCAATTCACCAACAACCCTTGGCTCGCCATAGCTGATAGTTTCTACAGGTCAGGTTCTCTTGTGTTTGGCGGAGGACATGTCGTGCTTCCACTTCTAGAAAGGGAGGTTGTACCCGTTGGATGGATCAGCCAGCAGGACTTTTTAGCTGGATACGGAGCGACGCAAGCCGTACCAGGCCCTTTGTTTACATTTGCCGGATATTTGGGGGCTATGATAAAAGGGGGGTGGGGAGCTGTTCTAGCTACCCTTGCTATTTTTCTGCCGTCTTTTCTTCTCATCGTCGGTGCTCTGCCATTCTGGAATCGCCTGCGTAAAAGTCCTGCTATGCAAGGAGCGCTCGTAGGGGTAAATGCAGCGGTCGTAGGTATTCTTCTTGCCGCCTTATACAATCCGATTTGGACTTCAGCAGTCCTGACGGTTGGAGATTTTGTGCTTGCTGCTCTTTTATTCGGCATGCTTCACTTTTGGAAATGGCCAGCTTGGGTAATCGTTATAATAGGGGTACTTGGCGGAATGATTATCCCTTATATGAATATCGGTATGTAATCGAA
Organism: Paenibacillus sp. 2TAB23; assembly: GCF_052115165.1. Lineage (NCBI taxonomy): Bacteria > Bacillati > Bacillota > Bacilli > Caryophanales > Paenibacillaceae > Paenibacillus > Paenibacillus sp. 2TAB23. Next base: position 60,426 of record NZ_JBFRGD010000023.1, on the reverse strand, counting down.
ATAGAGAAGGCTACCAAGCATTTGCGCATGTTAGCTGCTATGTCCAAATTCATTTAATTACTTCGCTTGCATTCAAGATTCCAAACGCAACAATACTTTCGGCACGACCGCTTTCGGAGCGTATGCCTTCTTCTGGCTGGCAGTTGCCTGCAGCTGGATGGTTAAGCTTGGTGTGTTTGGCCCGATCCTGCAGGGTGATGCGGACAGCAAGCAGCTTGGTTTTGCTTTTCTGGGCTATTTGATTTTCACCCTCTTCATGACGCTTGGCGCTATGGAAACGAATAAAGTATTGTTTATTATATTTGTTCTCATCGATTTTCTGTTTCTTGGCTTAACCTTTGACGCATTTGGCGTCGCGCCGGACGTATTCCATACGATGGCTGCTTACGCCGAGCTCGGAATCGCAATCGTATCTTTTTACGGCAGCGGCGCTTCCGTACTCAATGTTCATTTCGGACGAACTTTTTTACCGGTAGGCGTGCCATTTGGCATTTTCAAGAAATAGGATATTGCATAGGCATCGGACTTTCACTGAGAAAAGGTAATTCCATGTTCATCTTAGATGACAGCGGGATTGCCTTTTCATTTTGCATAGGTGTAAGTATGAAGGAGTTTTTTGCTTTCGCCTAACCAAGAGCTGCAAATTGGACGAATGGGCTCGAAACTGGTATGTTTGCCTGAGAAGCTTTTGTTTCATGAATAGTATTGCCCCAATAGCTGATGTCGAATCTAATTCGATGTCAGCTTTGTGCATTCGGAGCCAACATTCATTTGAAATACACATGACGTACACAGGACATCACTATACTAAGGCTTAAGGAAGCGGCCAACAATGACCGACAACCTTCCTTTAGTCGTGGACGTCATTAGATCATAGACAAATCTGACGTCTGGATACGGAGGAATAACACGGATGAATCGAAGGATATTGCTCGTCGAGGATGACATGCTGCTGCGTGAATTAATAACGGACTATTTCGCAAAGGAGCAATGGGAGGTGCATGAGGCCGAAAACGGGAGGCTTGCGCTTGAGCTTTTTGAGCAGCATGCGTTTGACTTGATCGTTCTCGATATTATGATGCCGGAAATGGATGGATGGTCGGTATGCAGGCGCATTCGGAAGAAATCAGATATCCCGATCATTATGATTACGGCAAGGGCTGAGGATGACGACCAAATGATGGGGTTCGAGCTCGGTGCCGACGAATATGTGACTAAGCCGTTAAGCCCCCGGGTTCTCGTTGCCCGGGCCAACGCCTTGATGAAAAGAAAGGAAGGGACGGTCGGGCGAGAAGGGGCCGTGCTTGCCTATGGAGAGTTAGCGGTCAATCGCCAGTCATACGCGGTGACGGTTGCGGGAAGCGTAATTAATCTGTCACCGAAAGAATATGAATTGCTGCTCTTTCTGATGAAGCATTACGGCAAGGTGCTGACCCGTGATTTTATTCTGAACGGGGTATGGGGCTACGATTATTTGGGCGATTTGCGTACGGTGGATACCCATATTAAAAAATTAAGAGCCAAGCTTGGTTATGAGGGCCGATTGATAAGTACCGTTATCCGCGCAGGATATAAGTTCGAGATGGAAGCATGAGAAGGCGCGGTGTTGCCTTTAAGCTGTTCGTCGTCACGTCCCTTCTCATCATCGTCGTATTCAGCTTGCTCGTGCTTACAGCAGGCTTGTTCTTTGAGCATTTCTATCGGTCATCCAAAATTCATGTGTTAGAACGCAATATGAAGCAATTCGCTTCGCAGCTTGGGCCAGAGGGAAGCGGAAGCAAACAGGTTTCCAAGCTGCTCGGCGCATTCATGAACGATAACGACGCAAGCACCTCCATCTTGAATAGCCGATTGGAAAGAATAGCGATAGAGCCTTACTTCTTCCAGCTCCAAGCCGGAAACAAAACCGTTACGGTTCGAATTCCTACGGCTGGAACGACAACGGAGGATCTCCCTCAGCATTTGCATATCGGGTATAGGGTTGTAGTCGATGGCATCTTTATGGATGAGAAGGATTCGGTCCTTCATCCGTTGGATATCGAGCCAGACGGCCAATTGCCCGAAGAAGGGCTTGTGAGAGTGGAAGGAGTCATAACGGATCTCCTGCTTCCGGTGGACAGATCGAATAATCCTTTCTACCAGGACAGCCTGATCGAGGGTGCGCTCAGTGACTGGATAACGAAGGACGAGAAGCTGGAAATGCGTGTGAGGGAGGGATATTCCCTGCAGACGGAGTGGATCGATAAATGGAGCGGTGTCGAATACGCGGTTCTTATTCAAGCGCTGCCCGGAGATGGCAATGAGGATCGGTATTTGTTCGCGATGACCTCGCTGCAGCCTGTCGGTGAAGCAGTCGGCATTCTTAAGCGGTATGTGGTCTATATGGTGCCTATTATCGTCTTACTGGCAGTCATTCTCTCATCGATCTATTCCAGAATCGTGTCCCGCCCTTTGATTGCGCTCAGCCGGACTGCGGAACGGCTTGCCGAGCTGGACTTTACGGAGGCGAAGGAAATAAGCTCTAAGGATGAATTTGGGGATTTGTCGCGCTACATGATGGCATTGTCGCGTAATCTGGATGCGACCTTGACCGAGCTGACGCAAGCGAATCATCAAATGCAAGAGGATATTGCGGAAAAGCAGCGTTTGGAGCAGCTTCGCAAAGAGCTGGTCGCGAATATCTCCCATGAGCTGAAAACCCCGCTGGCAATCGTGAAAGGTTTCGCGGAGGGTTTGCAGGATGGGGTTGCGAACGAGAAGAGAGAGCGTTATCTCTCGCTAATCGTGAAAGAAACGGATCGAATGAATGCGTTAATACTGGATATGCTGGAGCTCTCCAAATTCGAGGTCAGAGCCGTTCGGCTTCAGCTCGAAAGCTTTTCCATACACGAGCTTGCCCTAAAGGTGCTGGATTCGTTCACGCAACAGCTTCAGGCTAAGCAGCTGCGAGTGCGGCTGGATCCAGCAGGCAAGGAAGATTGGCTAGTCATGGCGGATCCAAGGCGTATCGAACAGGTACTTCTCAATTTACTCAGCAACGCGATCCGCCATGCTGATGAGAACAGTGTCATAACGATTGCGATTCGCCATTCTTTGAACGGAACAGTAACGACGGCAATCGAGAACATCGGCCCGCCAATCGGCGAGGAGGATCTAAGCCGGATCTGGGACCAATTCTATCGGGCGGAACGCTCACGCGACCGCAAATTCGGAGGGACAGGGCTCGGCCTTGCGATCGTCAAACATATTCTGGAGCTTCATGGCAGCAAGTTCGGTGCAGCCAATACGGAGCATGGCGTCTTCTTTTCTTTTACCTTATATGAAAACGGAGGATATTCTCATGAATAAAATAAAGTTAATCTCTCTCTTTGCAACTATGCTTGTGCTGCTTCTTGCCAGCGCTTGCGGTGTGAAATCAAATGATGGTACTACCAATAACGCGAACGTGCAGCCGGCCGATTCCGTGAAGGACACGAATGCTGTCAATGCTGGCGGATCAGCCCAAAACGAAGATGACATACTCATTATTGTAGACCAGACACCTAAGCCAATCGAAGGAAACAGCTTTGATTTCGTCGTGAAAAAGCTGCCCGAAGGCTATGCTTTAGCAGAAATGCAATGGAAATCCGACAAGACCAATATTAAAAATACGGTCCAGGAAGCTATTGCGCATGGCGGTAATGGCGAGGATGGCTTTTACATTAGCGGCAATGGGCAATTCTCAGGTTTCTTCTATCCCGACTCCATGAAAGGAGAGGAAGGCAAGGTAACTTTCGTATTCCGCAATGAGCAGGGCAAGGAACGGACGTGGCAGAAGTCGATCACGTTGAAATAATCGAAGTTTATGGTTACTTTCTTGCAAATTCCGCATGCGGTATTCATAATGGGGGAAAACCTATACAACCGCAAAATGGGGAACTTACATGAAAATGACGATTTACGATGTGGCTAGAGAGGCGGGCGTATCCATTGCCGCGGTATCGCAAGTCATTAACGGGAAAGGCAAAATCAGCGAGCTGCGCAGACAGGAGATTATGCAGGTCATGGAACGGCTTAATTATCAGCCGAGTGTCATTGCATCGGCATTAACGGGGAAAAAGACATTTACGCTGGGTCTTCTCGTGCCGGACATTTCCAATCCGTTTTTTGCTGAAATCGCGCGTGCCGTTGAGGATCAAAGCCATCATCTGGGCTATAGCCTGTTTATATGCAGCACGGACAATAAGAAGGAGCGGGCGGAGCGGTATTTATCGTTGATGCAGCAGAAGCGCGTAGACGGCATGATTATCGGAACGGGCATTGCTAATAAGAGCACACTGGCGAGCTTGATGAAGGGCAGAGTGCCCGTTGTCGTGATTGCCCGCGAAGCGAAGCTTGCGGCCAAAACCGTGATCATTGATGATTACTGCGGAGGAGGCCTTGCTGCGAGCCATCTGCTGGAGCAGAACCACGTACAGGTTGGCTTATTGTCGGAGAATGAAGAGGTCAGCAGCAGCAGGGAACGGATTAGAGGTTTTGTATCCACATGGAACGAGGCCGGATTGAACATTGGTTCGGACATGATTCGGATTTGCGGTGATGAATTGGTACAGGACGGCAAATCGCAAGCGGGAGAGCTGCTGCGCGGACCGAATCCGCCAACGGCACTGTTTTGCTGCAATGACCTCCTCGCGATCGGTGCACTCAAAGCGGCAAAGGAGCTTGGCTTGCGGATACCGGAGGACGTATCGATCATCGGTTTTGATAACACGATCTTGGCAGAGCTGACGGATCCTCCTCTTACGACGGTTGCCCAGCCTACCAAGCAGATGGGGCAGCTGGCAGTCGATTCGCTGATAGAAATGCTGGAGACGGGTGAAAAGAATGACGAGCGGATTGTGCTTCAGCCTGAGCTAGTTATTCGCCAATCTACGGGTATTAAACGCTAGAATATGAGGTTTGGTTTATGAGGATCGGACAGTGGGGAGGCTCCCACTGTCCGGTCCTTTTTATAAATATAAGATTTTATATGTTTTACGCAAAAAGCATTCTTCTAATGCTACGAGAAACGGATAACTTCCTTTTGCAAAGGAAGGCGACAGCCGTTTACGTTTGATGCCCATCAAATAAAAAGATTGCCGGAGTTGTCATTTTGGTGTATATTAAGGTCAATTAAGCGCTTAACCTTGTTAAGTTAAGCGCTATACCTGTTATTGGAGGCTGCTATATATGAAAAAAATCCGGTTGACGATGGCCCAAGCATTGCTGCGTTTTCTAGATAACCAATATGTATCCGTAGATGGAACGGAATCGAAATTCGTAAAGGGCATTATGGGGATTTTCGGTCATGGCAACGTGACAGGGATTGGTGAAGCGATTGAGCGCAGCCCAGGAGAATTAAGCTTCATTCAGGGAAAAAACGAGCAAGGCATGGTTCATGCTGCAACCGCTTTCGCGAAACAAAAAAACAGGCTTCAAATTTACGCATGCACCTCCTCGATCGGCCCAGGGGCATTGAACATGGTGACGGCTGCTGCCACAGCGACCGTCAACCGTATCCCGGTACTGCTGCTGCCTGGCGATAATTTCGCATCCAGACAGCCTGATCCCGTGCTTCAGCAGCTGGAAGTCCAATCGGACTACACGATTTCCGCGGTCGACGCTTTCAAGCCCGTAAGTAAATATTGGGATCGCATCGTGCGTCCGGAGCAGCTGATGCAAGCAGCTATCCAAGCGATGCGCGTATTGACGGACCCGGCGGAGACCGGGGCAGTGACATTGGCATTGCCGCAGGACGTTCAGGCGGAGGCGTTCGATTATCCGGAATCCTTTTTCGATAAAAAGGTTCATTATCTGGATCGTCGCCAGCCTGCGCCGGAAGCGCTGCAGCGGGCGACCCGATTGATCGCGAAGAAGCAAAGGCCGCTTATTATTGCAGGCGGAGGCGTGCTGTACTCGGGTGCCATGAAGGAGCTGGCAGCATTCGCCGAAGCGTTCGGCATTCCGGTAGCGGAGACGCAGGCGGGAAAAAGCTCGCTGCCATGGAATCATCCGCTGAATGCGGGAGCTGTCGGCGTTACGGGCACGCTTGCTGCCAATCGCCTTGCAGCCGAAGCGGACCTCATTATTGGTGTCGGCACGCGGTATTCCGATTTCACGACCTCCTCCAAATCCGCATTCCGCAGCGAAGAGGTTCAATTCGTCAATTTGAATGTCAGCGCCTTTGACTCCCATAAGCTGGGCGGCGTATCGCTCACCTGTGATGCGCAAGTCGGATTGAAAGGCCTTCGACTTGCGTTGGCTGAGCTGGATTATCATGCAAGCTATGAATCCTCCGAGGTTGCAGCGCTCAAGCAGCAATGGGATACGGAGGTTGACCGGCTGTATGCAGCAGAGCACGAAGACGGTCTTGCTCAGACGAGAGCCCTTGGCGTAATCAACGAAAGCTTAGGCGATACCGACATTATCGTCTGCGCGGCGGGCAGCCTGCCAGGCGACCTTCACCGCGTATGGCGTTCGGTTATGCCGAAAACCTACCATATGGAATACGGTTTTTCCTGCATGGGCTATGAGGTTAGCGGAGCGTTCGGCGCGGCGCTGGCTGAGCCGGATAAAGACGTCTATGCCATTCTAGGCGACGGCAGCTATCTGATGCTTCACTCCGAGCTTGTCACGAGCATTCAGGAGGGACGCAAAATTACGGTGCTGCTGCTCGACAACCACGGCTACCAATGCATTCACAATCTGCAGAGAGGCCATGGCAGCGACGGCTTCGGCAATGAGTTCCGTTACCGTACGGGACAATCCGGCGGCTTAACGGGAAGCTATATGCCGATCGATTTCTCGGCGCATGCGCGCAGCATGGGGGCTGCGGCCTATAAAGCAACGACGGCGGAAGAACTGAAAGACGCCTTAGCGCAAGCAAAGAACGAGCAAGGGACGACATTGATTGAAATTTCGGTCGTGCCGGGTACGAACACCGGAGGCTACGAATCATGGTGGAACGTTGGCGTGCCTGAAGTATCCGTTAGCGATAAAGTGACACAGGCCCATAAGGAAATGAAAGAGACGATCGATTCGGTAAAACTCATCTAAACGGGAGCAAAAGGAGAAATCACAAATGGGCAATTATCCTTTCAAGCTAGGCATTCACCCGATCAACTGGGTAGGCGAGGATGTCAAGGAGCATGGAGAGCATACGACTTTCGAGCAAATCGTAGATGAAATTCAGCTGCTCGGGTTAACGGGGACGGAGATGGGATGCAAGTTTCCGACTGACCCGGACGTATTGAAGGAGGAGCTCTCGAAGCGCGGCATCGGCTTAACCTCGCAGTGGAAAACGGTCTTGTTCTCAGATCCGAGCTTTCGCGAGAAGGAGCTAGCTGCTTACCGCGAGCATGCGAAATATTTGCAAGGCATGGGCAGCACGGTCATCAGCACCTGTGAAGGAGGGGGCTCGCTCCATTTCGATGTGCGGCGGACACCGCATGAGAAGGAGGTGCTGCGCCTCGACGAAGCAGGCTGGCAGCATCTAGCCGAAGGACTGAATGCGGCTGGCGCGATTGCGCAGGAGTACGGCTTGAAGCTGACCTATCATCATCATGGCGGAACGGTTGTTGAAAGCCCGGATGAGATCGACAGGCTGATGGAGCTTACCGATCCGACGCTCGTCTATCTGCTGTTCGACACGGGTCATGCCTATTACGGCGGAGCTGATCCGCTGCATGTGCTGCGCAAGCATTACGACCGAATCGCGTATGTCCACCTGAAGGATATCCGGCAGAATGTGCTGGATCGCTCACGCGCCGAGCAAGCGGACTTCGTAACCTGCATCCGCAACGGGGTGTTCACCGTGCCTGGCGACGGCTGCATTGATTTTGAACCGATCATCGGCGAATTAGTTTCCCGAGGCTATGACGGCTGGGCGATGCTGGAGGGCGAGCAGGACCCTGCCGAGCATCCCGCATATGAGTATGCGAAGCAAGCATTAAACTACTTGAAGTCGCTTAAAATCACATAAAGGAGGATGCAGCATGCAGCATGTGACTTTCCCAACTGGCAGAACGTTTGACTTTGCAGCCATTGGACGGCTGTGCATAGATTTGAACGCGAATGAAATTAACCGCCCAATGGAAGAGACGATGACCTTTACCAAATATGTCGGCGGATCGCCCGCGAACATCGCGATTGGAATGTCGAGACTCGGTCAGAAAACGGCTTTTATCGGCAAAATTGCCAACGATCAAATGGGCCGATTTATTGCCAGCTACTTGGAGCGTGAAGGCATTGATACATCAAGCGTTTCGGTGGATGACACCGGAGCAGTGACGGGTCTTGCTTTTACCRAAATCAAAAGCCCGTCTGAATGCAGCATTCTTATGTACCGCGACAACGTCGCTGATCTGCTGCTGAAGCCGGAGGAGGTAAGCGAAGCGTTGATCTCGCAAGCCAAGCTGCTGCTGATCTCGGGCACGGCTTTGGCCCAAAGCCCCTCGCGAGAGGCGGTATTCCAATCGCTTGAATATGCGAAGAAGCATGGAACGGTTATTGCGTTTGATCTGGATTACCGCCCTTATACATGGAAATCCGCGGAGGAGACGGCCGTTTATTATAATTTGGCGGCGGAGAAATGCGATATTCTCATCGGAACGCGCGAAGAGTTCGACCAGATGGAGATGTTCGAAGCCAATCCCGAGCATGATGACCGGGTGACGGCCACGAAGTGGTTCAGCCATACCGCTAAGATTGCGATTATCAAGCATGGCAAGGAAGGCTCGATTGCTTACACGAAGGATGGTTCGGAGCATCGTGCCAAGAGCTATCCAGCGAAGGTTATCAAAACCTTCGGAGCGGGCGATTCGTACGCGGCTGGATTTCTATACGGCGTGATGCAAGGCTGGACACTGGAAAAAAGCATGGAATACGGCAGCGCGGCAGCTTGTATTGTCATTTCGAGCCATAGCTGCTCAGATGCAATGCCAACAACTGAACAGGTAGAGGACTATATCAAGCGCTGCGAGCGCGGTGAAATTACAGCTTCATAAGCCGAGAGGAGAGCGAAAAATGGTGAAAACATTGAAAAACTGGATCGGCGGGGAATGGGTGGAGGCTTCAACCTCCGCAGCGGAGGCGGTTGTTAATCCGGCAACGGAGGAGACGCTTGCGCATGTGCCTTTATCTACGAAGGAAGATGTCGACAAAGCGGTTGCCGCGGCAAAAGCCGCATTCCAAGGCTGGAGCAAAACAGCTGTGCCAAAGCGTGCACGCATGCTGTTCAAATATCAGCAGTTGCTCGTTGACCATTGGGAGGAGCTGGCTCAGCTCATCACAAAAGAAAACGGGAAAAGCTATAACGAAGCATATGGCGAGGTACTGCGCGGCATCGAATGCGTAGAATTCGCCGCGGGAGCTCCGAACCTGATGATGGGCAAGCAGCTGCCAGACATTGCTTCTCATATTGAATCGGGCATGTACCGGTATCCGATCGGCGTAATCGGCGGGATTACCCCGTTCAACTTTCCGATGATGGTGCCTTGCTGGATGTTCCCGCTCGCCATTGCATGCGGCAATACCTTCGTTTTGAAGCCGTCTGAGCGTACGCCGCTGCTTGCGGAACGGCTTGCGGAATTGTTCGATGAAGCGGGCCTGCCTGCCGGCGTGCTGAACATCGTGCATGGGGCGCGTGATGTCGTGAACGGCATTCTGGAGCATAAGGATATTGCTGGCGTATCATTCGTTGGCTCACAGCCGGTTGCGGAGTATGTGTACAAAACCGGAACGGCGAATGGCAAGCGCGTGCAGGCTTTGGCTGGCGCGAAAAATCACTCCATCGTGCTTCCAGACGCTGATCTTGATCTTGCTGTCAAAGAAATCGTCAGCGCCGCTTTCGGCTCGGCGGGCGAACGCTGCATGGCCTGCGCGGTCGTCGTGGCGGTCGGAGAGGTAGGCGACCAGCTGGTAAGCAAGCTGACAGATGCCGCCAACCGCATTACGATTGGCAACGGCATGACAGAAAATGTGTTTCTCGGTCCGGTTATTCGCGGTGCTCATAAAGAGAGAACGCTTCACTATATTGAAACAGGCGAACAGGAAGGCGCTCTGCTCGTTCGCGATGGGCGCAAGGACTCGGCTGCTGATGGAGCGGGCTACTTTGTCGGGCCTACCATTTTTGATAACGTCGCGTGCGGCATGAAAATTTGGCAGGACGAGATTTTTGCTCCTGTGCTGGCCGTCGTTCGCGCAGCCACGCTGGAAGAAGCGATTGCGATTGCGAACGAGTCTGATTTCGCCAATGGCGCCTGCTTGTTCACAACAAACGGCAGCAGCGTAAGGCAATTCCGCGAGACAATCGACGCAGGCATGCTGGGCATCAACTTAGGCGTACCGGCGCCTATGGCGTTCTTCCCGTTCTCAGGCTGGAAAAAATCATTCTATGGCGATCTCCACGCGAACGGCACCGATGGCGTTGAATTCTATACACGCAAAAAAATGGTGACGGCTCGGTGGTAAGCTGCCTAGGTTTACATTCATACATGCAAAGCGAAGCGGGAGGAATAGCGAGATGACGAAGAAAGTAACGATCGGCATTATCGGAGCAGGGCGCATCGGCAAAATTCATGCCGACAATCTGCTCCGGCTGCCACAAGTACAGATTACAGCGGTAAGCGATCTGTTCGCAGGTCCCGAGCTTATAGAGTGGGCGAGTGAACGGGGGATTGCCAAGGTAACGAAGGACAGCTCCGATATTATCAATGACCCGTCGATTGACGCGATATTCATTTGCTCCTCGACGGACACCCATGTTCCGTTGATTAAAGAGGCGGCTAAAGCAGGAAAGCATGTGTTCTGCGAGAAGCCGCTCAGCATGGACATTGGCCGGACCGAAGAGGCTGTTCAAGCGGCGGAAGAAGCGGGAATCAAGCTGCAAATCGGTTTTAATCGGAGGTTTGACCATAACTTCAAACGCGTGCGCGAGCATGTGCTCATTGGCTCGGTCGGTACGCCTCATATTGTGAAAATCACCTCGCGCGACCCCAATCCGCCGCATGAGGACTATATCCGTGTTTCCGGCGGCATATTCATGGACATGATGATCCATGATTTCGACATGGCGCGGTACCTGACGGGCAGCGAGGTTACGGAGGTATACGCGCAAGGCGGCGTCCTCATCGACCCTGTATTCGGCAAATACGGCGACGTCGATACGGCAATCGTTACGCTTCGCTTCGAGAACGGAGCGCTTGGCGTCATTGACAACAGCCGCCAAGCTGCTTACGGCTACGACCAGCGCGTAGAAGTATTCGGCTCAAAAGGCAGCGTTGCTGCGGGCAATGACCATCCGAACACAACGGAGGTCAGTTCAGCGGAGGGCGTTTCAAGAGACAAACCGCTTCATTTCTTTCTCGAGCGCTATAATGAGGCCTACATCGATGAAACGAGGCAGTTTATAGCGTGCCTGGCCAACGGACAGCCGCTTCCTGTTACGGGAGAGGATGGGGTCAAAGCAGAGATGATCGCATTGGCTGCCAAGCTGTCGCATCAGCTCGGGCGGCCGATCAAAATCAGTGAAGCCGCGCAGTTGAAACGGGAAACAGAAGGGATGGAGAGCCATGTCTAAGTTAATCGTTAGGCCGAATGCACCGGACAAGGACGGCATCGTCCTTGCTGTTTCACCGGAGTCTGCAGGCTGGGAATATGTTGGGTTTGAGGTAGCGAAGCTTGAAGCGGGACAGTCGCTGCAGCGCGATACCGGCAGCCTTGAATATTGCCTTGTGTTTTTGTCCGGCATTGCGAATGTAGCTACGCAGGAGCTGAGCTGGGAAAACGTCGGGGAGCGCATGAGCGTATTCGAGAAAAAACCGCCCTATTCGGTATACGTTCCGGATGGAAACAGCTTTGAGGTGACGGCTGCGACCGCGGTCGAGCTTGCGATCTGCAGCGCTCCCGGCAAAGGCAGCTTTAAGGCACGGCTTATCGCACCATCGGCTTCCGCTCAAGAAACGCGCGGTTACGGGAATTTGGAGCGGCAGATCTATAATATTTTACCAGAGATCGAGCCTGCAGACAGCCTGTTGGTTGTGGAGGTAATCACGCCGGAGGGACATTGGTCCAGCTACCCGCCTCATAAGCATGACCGTGACGCTATGCCGGAAGAGTCGCTGCTGGAAGAAACCTATTATTACAAAATCCAGCCCGAACAGGGATTTGCCGTACAACGTGTCTATACCGATAACCGATCACTAGATGAGACGTTGATCGTAAAGAACGGTGAAACGGTGCTCGTGCCGGAAGGCTATCATCCCGTTTCCGCCCCTCCAGGCTATGAAGTGTATTATTTGAACGTGATGGCGGGACCTACCCGTGCTTGGAAATTCACCAATGATTCGGAGCATGCGTGGATCATGACGAAGCCGGAAGATCGCAAGTAAATAATAGGCACATAAACAGAGCCTTCAGCTCCGCTTTAATAGTGGGGTTGAAGGTTCTTTTGTGCTTTTTATGGGATGGATCCGCTTTGGTTACCTCTCTGATTAGGACAGTCGCTTCGTTCTGAAAAGCATCTTATTTATCCGCCTTTTGGTAGGGGTGAATATTTTTCATCCTCCTCAAGAGCATTAAAGCTGCGTTATACTCCAATTTGGAACAGCGGGTCGAAGCGCTTTAGTTTCAGACCTACCATGAAGAAGCTGAAACATAAGGAGAATGAATGATGAACGGATTAGCTAGAACGGTGAAGAAACCAGCGCTTATTGTACTGATAGCACTTATGCTGCTTGTAAACAACATAAGTTTACCCATGCCGATCGTGACGGCTTTGGCGTCAAATCCGTTGACAGCATCTGCAGTGCTCGCATCCTCAATCGTTGAGGCGGGAACGGGGGCAGCTGTAAACGTAAGCGTGAAAGCGACAGATCAGACGGATGTACTAATTGACGTGGAGTTTTTTGACTCCTCGCTTAAAAACGTAGGCAAAGTGTTCGTTGACCATATAAAGCTGGAGGCTGGGGTGGAGCGAACGGTCCCGCTTGTTTGGCAAGTACCGGCTAACTTGCCCGCGGGCCAATATCTGGTGAGCTTCGGCATCTTCGGCGCCGGCTGGGGAAGCGGCGTGAGCAAATGGTTTCCAGGTGCGGCGACACTGACGGTAACGGGAGGAGCTCCGGTACTCAGCTTCTCATCACAAGCACTGGCATCGCCTTCAAGCGCAATGACAGGCGGCGAGGTGAGCATCGATGCTTCAGTGACAGCAAGCGAATCAGCGTCTGTACTCGTCGAGGTCAGTATTGTTGAGCCGAGTGGAACGAAGGCGAAGATACAATCGTTCACCGAGTCGTTTGCGGCCGCTCAGACAAAGCATTTCCCGCTGGCTTGGACCATTCCTGCGAATGCACAGACGGGCAATTATAAGGTTGAGATCGGGGTATTCAGCCCAGACAGAACGAAGTCCTATATGCAGAATCAAACGGCAGCGCAGTTTTCGGTAGGCTCTGCGTCGCAGCCTGTACCCGCCATACCTGCGAACGTGAAGGCTGCAGCAGGCGCGGCAGAAGTTACTGTGACATGGGACGCGGCGGAGCACGCGATTTCTTATGACATTGAGATTGACGGTACGCTTGTTAATGACGCTGGCACTGCTTCCTATGTACATAAGGGTTTGCAGCCGGATAGCGAGCATACGTACAAAGTAAGGGGCAAAAACGGCAGCATCGTAGGACCATGGAGCGGGCTAGTTAAGGCTAAGGTTCTTCCCGCAGGCAATGACACGGAAGCCATTAAAGTCGTGACAGCGACAGGCAACAACGCCAAAACCTCGTCGATATCGACAAAGTTTAAGGTGGCAAACAAAGGGAAGACGCCAATCCAATTAAAGGATCTGCGCATTCGCTACTACTTTACTGCGGACTTTGCGGGCGAGGATGAGAAGGAGTTTGCAGTCGGGTTCTACAGCATGGTGAAATGGAGAACGGTTCTGAAAGAGAGCATAAATGCGCAAATCGTGAAGATGCCGATTCCTTCCGCTGATGCCACTCATTATCTGGAGATTGGCTTTACGGAGCAATCGGGTGCCATTCCGGCGGGCGAGGAGCTGGCGTGGAATGGCTGGTTCAATAAAAGCGATTGGTCCTCGTTCAATCAAGCGAATGACTATTCTTACCTGCATTCGTCTACAGAGCAGGAGAGCTCCAAGACGATTGTTTACAAGGACGGGACACGTACTTGGGGAGTTGAACCTGTGCTGCTCGATATGCCATCCTTCCCGGTGAATGTCAAAGCAGCTCCGAATGATACTTCTATTACGTTGACTTGGGATGCTGTAGAGGGAGCGACCGGCTACGAGGTATATGCGGATGGTGTGACAACGAATGTTGCCGATCCTTCCTATGGCTATGATTATCTGAAGCCGGGTACTCTGCATACGTTCAAGCTTAGAACGATTAAGGACCAAACAGCGAGCTTATGGAGCTCGGCGCTTACCGTTAAAACAACGGGCGAGCAGCAGCTCCCTGCGCCATCAGGCATACGGGCAGAGAAGACGGAAAGCTCGATTAAAGTGACTTGGAGGGCGCTTCAGGAATTGGTGACCGGCTATGATATTGAAATTGACGGGACGGTCATGCCGTTAGAGTCGACTTTGTTCTATACACATAGCGGTTTAACACCAGCTTCACTGCACACTTATCGGGTACGAGCGAAGGATGGGAGCACGTTAGGCCCATGGAGCGACCGAATCAAAATCAATACGCTTCGCACGCCGACGGCCGCCTTTGACGTGGATTTCCGCATCGACCCGACAGCCGAAAGAGCTCCGATCAGCCCTTATATTTATGGCTCGAACGAGGATTTGACGGGGACAGAGAACCTCACTGCAAGAAGAGCTGGCGGCAATCGCTTCTCTGCGTACAACTGGGAGAACAATGCTTCCAACTCCGGAGATGATGCGGGCTTTGTAAGCGACTCGTTCGTACCTTGGTATTACGGCGGCATTCCGGTTTCCGAGAGCGCCAAGTGGAATATCCCGGGGAGCGCGGCAATCGGCTTTCACCAGAAGTCGCTCGAGAAAGGCGCCTATACGCTGTGGACACTGCCGACGGCAGGTTATGCGGCGAAGGACAAAAACGCGCGGGTAACCAAAGCCGAAACTGCGCCATCGAATAGATGGATCGATGTGAAGGCAGCCAAAGGCTCGCCGTTCAGCTTGTCTCCGGATTTAAATGATAATGTTGCCTACAACGATGAGTTCGTTAACCTGATGGTCAACCGGTTCGGCCTTGCATCCTCAGGAACAGGAATTAACGGCTATTCCATCGATAACGAGCCGGGACTTTGGAAAAAGACGCATGCCTATATGCATCCGGAAGCGACGAAGGGGGCTGAGGTGCTCAGCAAATCGGTTGATCTTGCCAAAGCGGTCAAACAGGTCGATCCAAGCGCTGAAATGTTCGGTCCTGTATCCTACGGCTTCAGCGATGCCTATATGGTCGACAATAAGCAGGAATGGGAACAAATCAAAGGCAATTATCGCTGGTATTTGGATTATTATTTGGATAATATGGCCCGTGAATCACGCAAGGAAGGCAAACGTCTGCTCGATGTGCTGGATATTCACTGGTACTCTGAGGAAATGGGCGGAGGAACGCGCATTACGAGCACCGCTCTCGATAAGCATAACCTGGAGACGCATAAGGTGCGCGTTCAGGCTCCAAGATCGCTTTGGGATCCAAGCTATCGTGAGAAGACGTGGATTGGGGATTGGTACAGCGAGTTTCTGCCGTTAATTCCGGCCATGAAGAAATCGATCAACACGTATAACGAAGGTACCAAAATGGCGTTTACCGAATACGATTTCGGCGGAAGCCACCATGTGTCAGGCGGGATTGCGCAGGCAGACACGCTCGGCGTATTCGGCAAGCAAGGGCTGTACATGGCGAACTATTGGAACATGGCGGGAACGTCACGTCTATCCCAAATCCCTTACTTGTCCTCCGGATTTCGAATCTTCAACAATTACGACGGAAGCCATTCAAAATACGGTGACACGAAGGTAGCTGCAGACACGAATGACATCGAGAACAGCTCGATCTACAGCTCGGTGTTCAAGGACAGCGACAACAATCTGCACATGATCGCCATCAATAAAAACTTCGATTACGACATGAATGCTTCGTTCACGATTGGCGGAGATACGGCCTATCAATCGGCCCGAGTCTGGGCGTTTGACGAGAGCAGTCCGGCAATTACGGAAAGAGCAGGTGTTGCGGAAATTAGCGGCAATACGTTTACGCTGAGCATTCCGAAGCTGACCGTCGCGCATATCGTGCTTTCGGCGGAGAGCAGCTCGTAAAATTGTACATGGCGCTAATTCAAAAGGCTATGGCCGCGAGGCCATAGCTTTTTGGGCTGGATGGGCGAGTGGAAGCCTTATGCCTACAGCGGTTTGAGCATTTTAAAATTGACGAGCTTAATTCCTCGGCGTTCAACCTCCTGCGCGAGAACGACGCGGTATCCGCGGCTCTCGAAAAACGGTTTGGCGGTAATGCTTGCTTCCGTATCGATTTCGACCATGCCTGCATGTCTTGCGGCTTCTTCGAGGCGATTGACTAATGCAGACGCAATGCCTTGCCTCTGAAAATCTTTATGAACATATAGACGGTCCAAGAGGCCATGTGGAGTCAAGTCCGAAAAGCCGACGAGTTTTCCGTCGATTTCGGCGACGTAAGCAATATTTTGCCGCATTGATTGTCCCCAAATTTGCAATTTGAGCGGTTTATCGTCCTGAGACGCCCAAGCATCGAGCTGCTCTTGCAAATAATCTCGTTTGTTAACCTCATGGACCGTTTCGTAGAACAAGGAAACAATAGCATCGATATCCGTATCGGTAAAAGCTCTAACTTGCACCATTCATCCTCCTTAGATGGCGGGGAACCCGCTTGAATGCTAGCAATTTTAAAAGCAATGAAAATATCAATCAAGGATGTGTCGCTTTGAAATCTGTCCTATTCGTCATGGATATCCAGCAGGACTTTGTGGGAGAAGGCGCTAGAATGCCCGTTGCGAAACATCAGGTCGAGCAACTAATTACGAATACGAATGCAGCCATTACGCAGGCTGAAATCCACAGAATCCCGATATTTTACATTAGAAATGAATTTGAAAAGGAGCAATGGCTATCGAACTGGTTCAGGAATCATGCGGCCATAAAGGGAACGGAGGGTGCACTACTAGATCCTCGATTGAAGGTTGTCAACAGCTTCGGCTATGCAAAAAAACAGAGCAATGCGCTCAGTAATCTAGCGTTGCTTCAGCATTTACAGAAGCTTGGGACCGAGCATTTATACATCGCTGGATTATTTGCAGAGGGCTGTGTCTCCTCGACGGCCTGGAATGCAATGACTAAAGGCTTATTGGTGTCCGTCATTCAGAATGCTGTTGCAGGAGCCAATGAATCGAAACTGCAATCCGCGTTGAAGAGACTTGAACATCGTGGAGTCAGGCTTCTCCATGCCAAACGGGTTAGTTAAGCCATCATAAACGGATTGTGGCTGGCGCGCAATATGATTCTTCAAAAGTTGTCTGCAATGATACTTATCGTCCGTCGACTTCAAGCGGAGGCGTAAATTAACATAAGGGAAGAGCATGTGAGTGGATGGATCAGCGCTCCATTTTATTAACGATCGTAAGAAGTGAGGGATAGTGATGACAGAGCTTCATCCTTATATTTTTGAACAAGTGCTATACATCCAGCAGGCAGAGCTGGAGCAAAGAAGCCGACATGCATGGTTGTGGAATTGGAGGAGAGACATATGAAAACGGCTTTAGCGAGTAAATACACGCCGAATGGACCGAAAGGGTCATGGCTGAGCGGGAATTTGATGGCCTATCGGAAAGACCCGCTCGGATTTTTGACGGATCTGCAAAGAGATTACGGGGGAGTCGCAAAAATTCGGTTCGGGCCGCAGCAGATGTACGTTATTTATGATCCTGCGCTGCTGAGGGAAGTGCTATTGACGAAGCAGGAGCACTTTGTGAAGCTAAAGGCGTTTCAGGAGGCTAGGCTCTTTGTCGGTGACGGAATGGCGACAAGCGAAGGAGAGAAGCACAAAAAAATAAGAAAATTGATGCAGCCGCATTTTACGAAAGCCCATATTCAGAAGTATGCGGAACAAATGGTCGATATCGTGGAAAATGAGCTCGATACGTGGGAGCCTGGCCAATATCGCAATCTGACGGATGACATTTCAAACATGACATTCGCCATCATAGCGAAAACGCTATTTAGTCTCGAGGGCAACGAATATTCTCGTGGGATTCGGGAGCCATACGAGCTGATTAATCGTATGTGCTCGGAGCGGATGCGCTCGCTTCTGTCGATGCCCTTATTTGTGGGGACGGCCAAAAATCGGGCCTATAAGGCGGCGCTTCAAGCGCTAGACCAAGGCGTTTATTCGATCATTCGGGAGAGAAAGCTGAACCCCGAGCAGGGGGAAGGCGATCTGCTATCCGTGTTGTTAACGGCGAAGGATGAGCAGGGCGAAGGCATGAGCGACCAGCAGCTTCGAGACGAGCTAATGATCATGTTCATCGCCGGGCATGAGACCTCGGCCAACGCCTTGTCTTGGGCATTTTCTTATATCTTAAAGCAGCCGGAGGTATTGCATAGACTTTACGAGGAATGGGATCGCGTATTAAACGGCAGCAGCGTTACGGCAGCGAATTATATGCAGCTTACCTATACGCAGAACGTGCTTTGGGAGGCGATGCGCCTGCGGTCGCCAAGCTTTTTTACCGGACGCTCTGCAACTGCCGACGTAGAAATCGGTTCTTTTACCGTCAAGAAAGGGCAGTCTGTTTTGTTCAGTCCTTATGCCATTCATCAAAATCCTGAGTACTTCCCGAACCCGCTTTCGTTTATTCCGGAGAGATTCGAGAACGATTTGCTGAAAAGAATTCCGCAATTTGCTTACATCCCGTTTGGCGGCGGGCCGAGAGGATGCATCGGCAACCATTTTGCTATGCTGGAGATGGTCATCACGCTATGCACGATTGGTCAGCGCTTCCGTCTGCGGCTTCCGCTTGGTCATCCCCCAATCGAAATGGAAGCCCTTATGACCTTACGGCCGAAGAATGGCATCGAGGTATTAGTGAATAACCGCTAGACGGGCTGCACGACACAGCAAGCTTTCGGGCAGATGGAAAGAAGAGCAAGCTATGAGCGGTGGCTCATAGCTTGCTCTTTTGTTCCAATCGAGATGGATTGTTTCTGTTCCTTACCATGCATGCGGAGATGGTCTATCCGGGTAGGCGTCATTCCACTGAGCGACCGCGTCGCGCAGCGCGTCCTTGCCTCTTGGTATAAGCCATGAGGTAGGTGCAATGATATTCCCGGCATCGGAGCCGGCGCTACGCTTCACATGGAGGTAGTTCGCCGATGTAGGAACCGGATGGTAATGGATTTCGATATTGTAAACATTCACCTGCGGCACGCCAGGCACGGAGTTATCTGGAATTCTAACGGTAGCGTATATATATACGGTCTCCACGCTTACTTCAATTCTTCTCTCAATAATGGTTGCGGAAGGAGGCTTTGAAGCAATCCAAGCATTAAGGATCGGATTTGTCGCGATAGCCTGAACGTCTACCGCCTGTTGAACGGTTTTTGTCCCGCCGGTGAACAGCAGTGCCGCTAGATTCTCCTTTGGCTCTTTTTTCTTTTTCTCTTTTTTCGGCGCAGGTACGGCCATCTCTTTCGATTCTTCCTTTGCTTTAGGGGCTGGCGGTGGAGCTGCTGCCGCTGCCGCTTCAGAGGCGAGCTTGGCCGTTTTCGCGGTATCTGCTTTAGCGGCAATCGTATTGATCCTTTTTTCCAAATCGTCGAGACTGGATGCTGCTTCAAAGAGGTCGTCAAAAGTCAAATCATTAAAATGATAGAGCGCAGACATGACACCAAGCTTATTACCGAAGAGGTCTCTTAGTTTTTTTAGCTTTGTTTTATCGCTTCTTGATTCTATATCTTCTTCGGTCAAACGCTGAATGGGCATAGAAGAGGATTTGGCGGCTATCAATTGCCTCGCGGCGTTGTTGCCTGCCGTTCGCTGGAGCTGCATGAGCTGGGAAGCAGAGAAAGCGCCGGATGGAGATGTCATAAGCTGCATGGGCTGTGCGGACCGAGGAGTATGGGATTGCTGTGCTGGTGTCGTCGTCTTTGTTGCAGGCTGCTGCGTAACTGAGCTTTTCAAAGGGATGCCTCCTAGTATACGTATACCGCATGCTTTAATAGTTTTACAGTAGCATATTTTGGAAATGTGCTCAATGTGGCTCTGGGAGCAATTAGCGTTAAGTACGGTTGTCAGGGTTTAGTGATTTATCTGTTATAATGTATAAATTCAACTAACGAATGAATAGCCATTCGGATGCCGTTCGCGGCGGATTCCATGACCAGCGAGGAGCCTTAATTGTATGCCAGCCTTAAGATTGCTGCGGAGCTTTAATTTTCTTTATTTTTCTATGCTTGCTATGTTTGTATCGTTCCTTCCCGTCTATCTGGACGAGCAGGGCCTTACGCCTGCCCAAATCGGCTTCATCATCGGTACGGGGGGATTTGTCACCATCATCACCCAGCCCCTATGGGGGATCATAAGCGATAGAACGAAGACGATTCGTAAAATATTGCTGCTGCTGCTCGTGGTCTCCAGCATTACGGGGTATATGCTTTACAGCTCTAGCAGCTTTATTCTGCTTATCCTGTTTGCGATGCTGCTGTACTTTTTCCTCATGCCGATTGATCCGCTAACGGAAAGCCTTAACTTCTCGATATCCGAGGAAGCTGGCGTCAGCTATGGCTCGGTACGTACTTACGGCGCGTTAGGCTATGCGGTAACATCGCTGCTTACGGGCTATGTCATGTCTTATTTCGGGGCGAACAGTCTCGCTTTGCTATTTGTTGCAATTGGCGTTATCAGCTTTGTCACCAGCTGGCTGATGCCGGATGTTCCGGTTACAGGCAAGCCTGTTACGTTAAGCAGCCTGAAGCAATTCATTAGCAACAAAGAAACGCTGATGTTTCTTCTGCTAATCTTTATCTGCGCCGTTCCGGCTCGGATGAATGATACGTTTCTTGGCATATACATTCGGGAGCTTGGCGGTGAGCCAGAACTGGTCGGCTTGGCGTTCTTTCTGGCGGCAGGCAGTGAAATTCTCGTGTTTGCTTTAAGCTTCTGGTGGCTTCGAAAAGGCAAGGAGATGCTGTTGATCGCTATTTCGGCGGCCTTTTTCTTCATTCGGTTTTTTATTTCGGCTTGGATTACCGATCCGCATACGCTGGCGTATTTGCAAATTCTTCAGCTGCTCACGTTCCCGGTCTTCTACTCCGCAGCGATCCAATATCTGTACCGGATCGTGCCAGTGGAATGGCGGGCTACCGGCCAGACCGTACTGGCGCTGCTTTTCTTCGGCGTATCGGGCATTATCGCCTCTTATTTGGGCGGCTCGGTCTACGACATGTTCGGTGCGAAAACGTTATACTTAACGATCGCTGCTATGTCATTCGCCGGCATGCTGTTTGGATTCGTTCTGTACCGGGTTTATGAAAAGAAGGAGAAATCAGCAGCGGCATAGTAAATGCCGACGACTTCGTTAATGAGGTGATAGATATAGAAAAACAACCAACGCGCCGCAATGGCATGTTGGTTGTTTGCTTTAGCTTGTTATTTCGTTAATTGGAAGGACAATGCAGTCGTCTCTCTGCTGTTAGGTCCGACAAAGACGGTGAAATCGCCGTTATCGCTTGTATGGCTAAGGTCGGAGTGATAATAACGAAGCTGAGTCTCCGACAGCGTAAATGCCATTTCTTGCGTCTCGCCTGGCTCTAACGCGACTCTGCGGAAATCTTTCAGCTCCTTGACCGGCCGTACAACCTCGCCTGCCAAGTCACGCACATACAGCTGTACCGTTTCTATACCTGCGACGCTGCCGGTGTTGGTTACTTTTACACGAACCTCAAGAGGCTGCCCCATAACCATCTGGTCCGAGGAGATCCGCATGTCGCTGTATTCAAACGACGTATAGCTGAGACCGAAGCCGAAAGGCAGCAGCGGCTCATTCGGAATATCGAGATATTGCGATACATAGCGCACCTGAGCATCGGCCGCGCCTTGCGGGCGTCCGGTGTTGTAAGCATTGTAATAGACAGGCACTTGTCCGACGCTGTACGGGAAGGACATCGTCAAGCGGCCTGATGGGTTAGCATCGCCAAACAGCAATTCCGCTACCGCGTTGCCGCCTTCGCTGCCGGGGAACCAAGCTTCCAGAATGGCATCAGCTTCATGATAAACGCCATGCAGGTCAAGCGGTCGACCGTTGAAGAGCACGACAACGATCGGTTTATCAAGCGAACGGAGCTTGCGGAGCAATTCGAGCTGAACCGCTGGCAGCTGGATGTTCGATCGGCAGCCCGCTTCACCGCTCATATCCGAATGCTCGCCGAGCGCAAGGACGATGACATCCGCAGCTTCAGCTGCCGCGCGCGCTTCTTCCCACTGCGCATCCGTTGACGTTTCGATACCGCAGCCCTCGGCAACATGGAGCGCAGCTGGATGGTCTAGCTTATGTTTGATGCTGTCAGCCAAACGAACAACAGCGTCATGAGAGCCGGTCCATGACCATGGTCCAAGCAGGTCGCCGCTGCGGGCGAAGGGACCGATCACCGCGATCCGCTGACTCGGCTGAAGCGGCAGCACGCCTTCGTTTTTAAGCAGAACACAGGATTTAACGGCTAGTGCAAGCGATGCTTCCCGGTGAGCGTCGCAGAATACGATCTCTTTCTCGCGCTCAGGATCAGCCGCTCGGTAAGGATTCTCGAACAAACCGAGCTTCTGCTTCAGCGTCAGAATGCGCATAACCGCTTCGTCGATTAAAGCTTCTTCGATTTCCTTGTTCTCTACCAGCTCGGAGAGATGCTTCGCGTAGCAGGAGGTCATCATCTCAATGTCGACACCGGCCTTCATCGCTTTGGCCGCAGCCTCAGATTCATCGGCTGCGATTCCGTGCGCGATCAGCTCCTTAACAGCTCCCCAGTCGGAGATAAGTATGCCGTCGAAGCCCCATTCCTCGCGGAGCAGCTTGCGCATCAGCTTGGCGTTGCCCGTCGCGGCGATGCCATCGACCGTATTAAACGAGGTCATGACCATCTCGCAGCCTTCGTCAAGCGCAGCCTTGTAGCCCGGCAGATAAAACTCGCGAAGCTGGCGTTCAGAGAGGTCGACGGTGTTGTAGTCGCGGCCGCCCTCAGCTGCGCCATAAGCGGCAAAATGCTTCACGCATGCCGCTACTCTATCCCTATCACCCGCAAGATCGGAGCCTTGGAATCCGCGGACGAAAGCCCGCGCGAACTCGGCGTTCAGATAAGGGTCTTCCCCCGTGGATTCCATCACGCGTCCCCAGCGCGGGTCGCGCACAAGATCAACCATTGGCGCATACGTCACGTGAACGCCGGATACGGCTGCTTCCTTAGCGGCAATCTCGGCGCTGAGCTCTGCAAGCTCCAACTCCCAAGAGCAGCCAATCGCAAGCGGCACAGGGAATATCGTTTTGAACCCGTGCACGATATCTGCCATCATGAGCAGCGGAATGCCAAGCCGGTTGTTCTGCAAATGGATGCGCTGCACGTTGATGGTATCCGCTGCGCCAGCCATGCCGAGCACGGAGCCGCTATTGCGAACCGTATCCTCCGTAATGCCGAGCGACTCCATAGGACCCGTAATAAGGCCGGCATCCACTGCCCCCTCGTAGAAAGGAACGGCTAATTGGATCAGCTGGGCAATTTTCTCGTCCAGCGTCATTTGTGCGAGCAGATCAGGCAAAGAAATAGTTGAGCCCGTTTTGGTTTGCTGCATGGATTGTTGTTTGGTTTGCTGCTTGGTTTGCTGCTTGGTTTGTTGCCCGGTTTGCTCCGCGTGTTTCGTCATGTTGTTCGCTACCTCTCTTGATTATATAAGTGATTTCATGAAGTTTGATGGCAGGCGGATGCTATTCCTTCACCGCGCCAATGACGATGCCTTTGACAAAATAACGCTGTAGGATCGGATACACGAGCAGGATAGGCAGGGCGCCGATGAAAATTTGCGAGGCCCGGAGCGTACGCTGCGATTTGTTGGCCACGATGGACGGATCGAACTTGCTCATATCCGCCTGGACGATAACCGTCTGCAGGAAGCTGGCAAGCGGCAGGTCCATTGATTCCTTGATGTAGATCAAGCCATCGAAATAAGCATTCCAGTGCATAACCATCGTGAACAGGGAAATAGTGGAAATCGCCGGCATGGAGATCGGCAGATAAATGGATACGAAGCTTCTCATATGGCTGGCTCCGTCAATGAAGGCTGCTTCCTCCAGCTCCTTAGGCACGGTGCGGAAGAAGTTGAGCAGCAGGATGACGTTATACACGGATACCGTCACTGGAAGAATAAGCGCCATTAGCGTGTTCATAAGACCAAGCTTAAGAATGAGAATGTAGCCTGGGATGAGTCCGCCGTTGAATAGCATCGTCACAACGAAGTACCACAGATAAATATTTCTTGCCCGGAATACTCGGGTGTCCTTCGAAAGGGCGTAAGCCGCTACCGCATTGATGATCATGGCGAATGCCGTTCCGAGCACGGTCCGCTGCACCGATACCCAAAGGGAAGACAGGAAGTTGGCGTTCTCGAACGTTTTGGCATACGCCTCAAAGGTGAAGCCTACTGGCCAGAAGGTGACAAGCCCGGCATTCGCCGGAGCGGACGAGCTTAACGAAACCATCAGCAAGTGATAGAGCGGCAGCAAACAGACGATCGAGATGACGGTGAGCAGCACATTATTGAAGATGCTGAATAGTCGGTAGGATACGGTTTTGTGGTACATGAGCGTTCACCCTTTCTAGAAGATCCTGTAGCCGGCGAATTTATAGGCTAGACGATATGAGATTACGATTAGAATTAAACTAATGAATGATTTGAAGAAGCCAACAGCCGTTGCGAAGCTGAATTGTCCGCTGAGCAAGCCTTCACGATAGACGAAGGTGTCGATAATATCGCCTTGCTGGTAGATGAGAGGGCTGTAAAGATTGAACACTTGGTCGAAATTGGCGTTGAGCACGTTACCAAGCGCAAGCGTTGCGACAACGATAAGAATCGGGATAAGCGCCGGAATCGTAATATGCATCGTCTGCTTGATCCGATTTGCCCCATCGACCTCGGCTGCTTCGTACAGAGCCGGATTAATGCCGGAAAGAGCCGCAAGGATAATAATCGTATTGAAGCCGAATTCCTTCCACACATCGCTGAATATAATTGTGAACCGGAACCAGAAGCCGTCTCCGAGGAAGAAAATCGGCTTAATGTCGAATACGCCCGAGAGGAATTGATTGACTAGTCCGGTCTGGGCAAGCACGTCGATCAGAATGCCGGAGAGTGTAACCCAGGAAAGAAAGTGAGGCAAATAAACGAGCGTTTGGATGGAGCGTTTGAGTCCCATATTCCGTACCTCGTTAAGCAGCAGGGCAAAAATAAACGGAATAACCAAATTCATAATGATTTTGGAGCAGGCAAAAAATAGCGTATTCCATGTAATTTGCAGGAAATATTCGTTCTCCAGCATATAGCGGAAATGCTTGAGCCCAACCCAGGGTGAGCCCGATATACCGAGTCCAGCTTTATAATCCTGAAAAGCCATAAGAAGTCCGGACATAGGAAGATAAGAAAAAACGAAGACCAGCAAAATGGCTGGAAGCACCATGAGATGAAGCATCCAGGGCTGTTTGTAGCCGCTGTCCTTCTTCGATTTCCGAGCAGCTTTAGGGTTTGGTTGCAATAGGGTATTAGAGTCCATAGTTCTCCCTTTCCGTAAAATCATATTTGTGTAACACTTGAAACCCTGATATAAATAGTAACAAAGTGCATCCGCACCAAACTATAAGACAATGTTAGGATTCATAGGTTTTTGTTAGGCAGATCAGCCGGGGAGGATCGGAATATGGTACTACGTCAAACCGCAGCGTATGTGAAGAAGAAGATGGGACCGAGGTACAGCCTTTTCGTCAAAATGAATATTTTGATTCTGCTCCTGTTCATTCCGATCATCATCTTATTCACGTATTCCAACGAGATCGCAACGAATACGATCAGCAAGGAGCTTCGGGGCTCCAACATGAAGCAGCTCTCCTTTCTATCGAGTCAGATTGACTCGCGGATCAATCAAACAATCGATTTCGTCATTACGTTCTCGAAGGACCCGAATGTCGAGAAGTTCAACGGCCTAAACATATGGGATGATCTCTACGACCGAATGCAGACCAGATATGTCGTGCAGGAGAAGATGATGCTGCAATCGGGGATTGCGAACATTTGGCCCGTCACGTATACGGTTTATTCGCAGCAAAACAAAGAAGCGATATCCAACAGCAATGATACGATCAAATACGACGAGGCGTATCTGAACGACAATATGACAGGAGCATGGACATACGGAGACGGCAGGGAGAGCGTGCCGGACAATCAGCAATCTTTCCATTGGTTTTATACGGATTCCTTTGGCCATCAAGGTGCGCTTAAAGGCAGCAATCTCGTCGTGCAGGCGAGCTTCGGCCATGAGAATATCGAGAATATGCTGGATACGTACAAAGCGGGCGGACAAGGCGACCCGATCTTTTATCGCCAAGGCGAGGCGCCGATTCTGAATCGGAGCGCATCCAAGGAGCTGGCAAGCGAGCTGGTCGCCTTTCTGGACGGCAAGCAGCTGGATGGAACCGAGCAAGAGGTCGTCCGTTTAGGGGATAAAAGCTATTTGGTGAGCGCCGTTAAGTCGCCGCAGCTTGGTTGGTATTTGGTTGATAGCGTGCCGCTGGACCAAATGCTCGGCCCGATATCGTTCAGCCGGAACTTATTTTATTTGTCGATGGCCTTGTTGTTCGCCATCGGCATATCCGCTTCGGTGCTGCTGTACCGCAACGTGCAGCGTCCGATTATTAAGCTGATTCGCGGCTTGCAGAGCGTACAGCGCGGCGATTTCTCCGTGCAGATCAAAGAGAAGGCAAGCAATGAGTTTTCCTTCCTCTTTTACCGGTTCAACGAAATGTCGCGGCAAATTCAGGACTTGGTCGAGAAGGTGTTAGGCGAGAAGCTGCGGGCTAGAGAAGCTACGCTGAAGCAGCTGCAGGCGCAGATTAATCCTCATTTTCTCTATAATTGCCTTGGCTATATTATTAACATGGCGCAGATGAAGGAGCAGGAAGCTGTCGTATCGATGGCCTACAACCTGAGCGCATATTACCGCTATACGACGCGGATGGAGCGGCAGACGGGCTCCGTCGAGGAAGAGATCAAGCTCATCGTCAATTACTTGGACATTCAGAAGCTTCGCAATGAGCGGATTTACTACACCATTGATATTCCTGACGAGATGCTGAGGCAGCAGGTGCCGCGCTTGCTGATTCAACCCGTTGTGGAGAATGCCGTCATTCATGGCGTTGCCAAAACCTATTCGTCGGGTGAGATTCGAATTAGGGGCGAAGTAGAGGACGGTTTATGCAAAATTTACATCGACGATGACGGTCCAGGCATGACGCCGGAGCAGCAAGAAGCGCTTAATCGCAAAATGAAGGAGCCGCTGCAGGAGGAAATGGGCTGCGGATTATGGAATACGAACCAGCGCATCATGCATCAATTCGGGGACGGTTCTTGCCTTCATTTCACTAAATCGCCGCTGGGAGGCTTCCGGACCGAAATTATTTGGCAGATGCCCGTCCAAGAAGAGCCGCGCCATCAACTACACATAAAAGGGGAACCATTACATGCAGATGATTATCGTTGATGACGAAGCCCACTGGGTAGACAATTTATCGATGCACAAGCCTTGGCATACGCTCGGCATTGAGCAGGTTCATAAGGCGTATTCCGCGCAGGAAGCGCTGCAGATTATCGAAACGCAGCCGATTGATATCGTCATATCGGATATTCTAATGCCGGAGATGACCGGAATTGAGCTGATTGAGAAAATTCGGGAAAGCGACAAGCGAATCAAATGCATTATTTTATCCGGTCACTCCGATTTCGAATATGCCAAGGAGGCTCTGCGCCATAAGGCGGTCGAGTATTTGCTGAAACCTCCGACCGATGAGGAATTGTTCGGTGCGGTTAAGTCTGCTATCGAGCAATTGAAGACGGAATGGGAGAGCATCAGCTCCCAGGAGCGTACGGAATATGCGCTGCGGGAGAATCTGCCGCTGCTGCGGGGGCAGCTGCTGCTTGATGCGCTGCGGGGAGCGAGGCTGCCTGCCGATGAATGGAGCCGAAAGCTGGAAAATTATCAATTGCCGATCCAATTCGGGGATTGCGCGTTGCTGCTCGTTCGGCTTGAGGAGGAGTTCGGCCAATACCGGAACAATGGCCAGCAGCTGATGGAGTATGCGATCATCAACATCGCGGAAGAAATATTCGGCGAGTTCACGGAAGTATGGGGCGTCAGGGAGGAGCACGGTTATTTGGCCTTTCTGCTGCAGTTCAAGGGCGAGTCCACAGACATGAAGAAGGAGGTGCTGCTTGAGAAGCTGGCGGTGCAGCTGCAGGCCAAGGTAAAGCAGTATTTGAGAGGGTCGCTCTCGATTGTCATTACGGAACCATTCCGGTTTCCCGAACAGCTTGCTGACACATATCGAAAAGCCGCATCCTCCTTTCGCCAGATTGTCGGGGATGAACGGGAATTCGTTATGCGTGTCAGCGATTTGGGACAGCAGGTGTCCGAGGGTGCTTTGGACGCGATCCATAGTCCCCCCACGATAAGCAATCTGCTGGAGTCCGGGCGCTGGGATGCGCTTGAGGAGAAGCTTGCCCATGTATTCGAGGAGCTTGACCTCAAATGGTCGGATTCGTGGGAGCATTGCATGGAGGCGGGCTTCTTAATTGCCTCGGCCTTTACCCATTATGCCCATCGTAACGGCCATAAGCTTGAGCAATTGTTAGGCGAGGACATGGAGCTGCTTCAGAGCGGAGAAGCTTTCGCCACGATTGGCAAGCTGCGCAATTGGTCGATGTCTGGGCTTCGCAAGCTGAAGGAAGGTACCGCAAATGAGGTTAACGACATCCGTTCCCATTACGTGAAGAAGGTGCAGGCCTTTACGGAAAAAAACCTGCATCTGGACGTATCGCTGCGCGCGCTTGCCGATCACGTTAACCTGCATACGACGCATTTGTCCAAAATTTATAAGATCGAAACCGGTGAAGGAATAAGCGATTACGTGTCGCGGCTTCGCATGGAACGCGCGTGTCATTTGCTCAAAACGACGGATAAAAAGGTCTATGAGATCAGTACGGAAATCGGATATTTGGAGCCGGCATACTTTATAAAGGTGTTCAAACGCCAGTTCGGCGTGACGCCGCAGGATTACCGGATCGGTTCTTAACAACATGACAGAGTCCTATGGAAACTAACAAAGTCATATAGATGACATCCCCTGCTGCTTGGTAAAGTAGCTTATGTGATCATCTTACTTCAAAGGGGACTGAAACATGAACAAACTTAGAAAAGCATTAGTACTGCTCGTAGCAATGGCTTTCGTCGTCAGCGCATGCAGCGGGAATGCCGGCAAGGATGAGAATAAAGGAACGGATAATACCGGCTCGAATACAGGGACTTCGTCGGAAGCCGATGCAGCTTTCGCGAAAGGCAAATATGATCCTCCGATTGACATCAGTACGGTCATCATGCCGCGGAAATATACGAACGGCGACAGCAAGGAAAACAATGTCCATGACCGCTGGATGCTGGAGCAATTCGGCATGAAGCATAAGGATACTTGGTATCCTGCAGGCAACGACCAGTACAAGCAAAAGCTTCAGCTCGCAATCGCATCAGGCGAGAAGCTGCCTGATTTCGTATTCGTGCCGACTGACTCGATCTTAACGAACCAGCTCATCGATTCTGGGCAATTCCTCCCGATAGACGAGCTGTTCGACAAGTATGCGAATCAAACGTGGAAAGACCACGCTGAGCAGCATCCTGAGCTTTGGTATCCCTTCACGAAGGACGGCAAGAAATGGAATGTGCCGATTCTTGAATATACCGACAACGATGACACGCTATTGTGGCTGCGTGAGGATTGGATGGAGAAGCTGAATCTGGAGGCGCCTAAGACGATCGCGGACCTCGATAACATTTTGGACAAATTCAAAAACGAGAATCCGGACGGGCTAGCTGCCAAGGATGTATATCCGCTTGCGATCTCTTTGAAAAACAACACGAATACGTGGATGGGCTCGCTTGACTGGCTCTTCGGCGCATACGGCGCAGTGGAAGAGCAATGGAACAAGGATGCTGACGGCAACCTGGAGTACGGATCCGTTAATCCAGGCGCGAAGCAAGCTCTTGCCAAGCTGAAGGAATGGATGGAGAAAGGTTATATTCACCCGGATGCCGCATTGTGGGATGAAGGCAAGACAGCTGAAATTTGGACAAACGGCAAAGCGGGCGTTCTGCCGGGCGCGAACTGGGTACCAGACTGGCCGGCACCGGATCTGCTTAAGAACGTAGCAGGCTCCAAATACAAAGCGTATCCGATCCCGGCAGGTCCGGATGGCGCAATCGGAACGAAATGGCAGAACTCAGGCGTGAACAGCAGCTTTATGATTAACAAGGATGCCAAGCATCCGGAAGCATTCTTCATCTATTACAACTATTTGCTGGACAACTTGGCTAACCCTAAGGCTGGCGGGGCCTATGAATTCGGCTTCGCGAAAGGCTATGACTGGGACGAGATAGACGGACAGCCAACGAACAACAAGGACAAAATTAAAGACTATAATAACGAGTTTGCGTTTATTACAGGCCCGGCACGTATTCCGGATCTTTATATGAAAACGCTGGTTAAGCTTGCTGACGGCGCAGCGCCAGAAACGCCTTACGAGAAGCAGACTGCCGAATTCCGCAAGCCGGAAAACTGGTATTCCGCGAAGGTCGTCATGTCGCAAATCGATATTCGCAAGCAGAACTACTTCACGGGAGCGGCAACGCCAACCATGATTACCAAGTGGAGCCTGCTTCGCCAGTCGGAGCTGGAAACCTTCAACAAAATCATTTACGGCAAATTGCCGATCGACGCCTTTGACACTTTCGTTACGAATTGGAAAGCAAACGGCGGCGATCAAATTACGACGGAAGTGAACGATTGGTTTAAGTCGGTTTCGAAGTAATAAAACGATTGTGAAGCGAACGGCCAAATGCCGGCAAGACCACAGGAGTGGTCTTGTCGGTTTTTTGTATGCGTAACGGATTGAAAAGGCAGACCCGGGTCTATCGTTGCTCTTCAAACGTAGTCGAAAGTGTAAGCGACTTCGTGCTCTCGAGCGCTTGGGTTACCTCTTTAATCTTTTCTTGGGCAGCGGTATAAGCATCTTCACCTAGAAACAAGTGCAGCGGAGGATTGGCCGATGCAGCTACTTTGATCAAAACATCAGCGGCTTTCGCAGGATCACCAGGCTGATTCCCCGCGATAACTTCGGTATGAAGATCAAGCGAAGCTTGCACTTCCGAATATTCGCTGTTGGAAGCCGGGGATACCGCTAAAGAATCACTGGTTAAGAAGTTGGTTCGGAAATAGCCAGGATAAACGACCGTAGCCGTAAGACCAAGCGGCTTCACTTCGACAGCGAGCGATTCGGTCATGCCGGTTACTGCGAATTTGGTAGCTCCGTAACAGCCCCAGCCCGCATAGCCGCCGCTGAATCCAATAATGGACGATATGTTGAAAATATGTCCGGATCCCTTTTCCCTCATATGCGGAATGGCGTAGCGGAGCACATTCATAATGCTGAATACGTTAATGTCAAAGTTGCTGCGTATCTCCTGGTCCGTTAGCGTTTCGAACGTTCCGATCTGCCCATATCCGGCATTATTCACGACAACATCGATTTTTCCAAAATGGCTAATGACGGAGGACATGGCAGCTTGAACGCTTTCCTCACTCGCAAGCTCTACTTGAAGCGGTAGAAATTGGCTGGTATCAGCGTGTTGGACCGCTTCCTGCAAAGACTCCGCAGATCTGGATGTGGCGGCTACGTTAAAGCCGGCAGCTAACAGCTTCTTGACCAGCGTAAGTCCTAACCCTTTTGATGCTCCTGTAACGAGCCAAACCTTTGATTCATTCATGTGATAGAAACCTCCTAATGTGTATGGGATCTGCTTGATAAGCTGTTTCTCGTCTTCACAAGCTGCTTACTAGCTGTTACTAAGTATGGAGCATTAACATTGTCTTGAGGTAACCGTTTCGAATCAGCTTCTTGCCTAATCCGATCAAAGTAGTTAAAGTAGGAGAACATAGAACGAGCACGAGATTAAAGAAGCGAGGTGGCGATGATGCTTCATTCCGCACATCAGAATGAAGGCATGCTTGAGAAGCAAGCCGAATTGGCTTTTCTTATGGGGAAGGATATACGTGAGGATGGTATTCATGAAACAAAGATCTCAAAGCTGAAATTCATACGAAACTCACAACCGACTATGCCCATTCATCTCGTTCATCAGCCAGCGTTATGTATCATTGCCCAAGGAAAGAAAATCGTCATACTCGGCGAAGAAAGCTATTATTACGATGCGTCCGATTATTTAGTTATTTCTGTTGATTTGCCCATTTCGGGTCAAGTCATTGAGGCTTCTTCCGAAGCTCCTTATTTATGTCTGTTGTTTGAATTGGACCTGAGCCTCGTACTTGACGTCATGAAGGAATCCGAGCTGTCCATGACCAAATCGAAAGAATCCCTCAGAGGACTATATGTTAGTAAGACGAATGAAACGCTGCTGGATGCTGTAATCAGACTTATTCGACTTATGGATTCGCCGCAGGACATGAAGGTGCTTGCACCGATGGTAACGCGTGAGATTATGTACCGCATTCTAAACGGAAGCCAAGGCGAGCTGCTCAAGCAAATCGCAATGACCGGCAGCAACACGAATCGGGTCGCTGCGGTCATTCAGCAACTTAAGAAAGAATATGACAAGCCGCTGCGAATCGAGGAATTAGCCGCGTTTGCGAATATGAGCTCGGCCTCTCTTCATCGCCATTTCCGGGAAGTGACGGCGATGAGTCCATTGCAATACCAGAAGCAAATACGGCTGCAGGAGGCGCGGCGATTGCTTCTGTCCGAATCGGCAGACGCCGCGGAGGTTGGCTTCCGAGTCGGCTATGAGAGTCCGTCGCAATTCAGCCGGGAGTACAGCCGTTTGTTCGGCTTGCCGCCGATCAGCGACATGAAGCGTCTTCGATTGCTGCCTGACCAGCAGTCGGTGTAAGCTTTGATGAACAAAAAAAGCCAGCAAGTGTGAGGGAAGCGCCTCGTACCTGCTGGCATTTTTTGTTCGCGGACTAATCATAGAAAGGGATGATTTTATTTTTTTCTTCCCGGTAGAAAATCATGCCTCCGTGATAGAGAACGCCATTGCGAAATTCTCCATCGGCCGTAAAATGGGTATCGTCCACATAATCAATGTGGTTGCCAGTTACGTTGTAGCTGCCTGTATAGGCGCTTCTCCGGTTGCCTCTTGCTTCGTCATATCGGCCGTTAGGCAGAAGTTCCTGGCGGACATGTCCATCCGTAGTTACCCACATGCCGAGATAGGGGTGATGTACTGTATTCATAGCGTTATTCATATCATTCGCTCCTTTTTGCGTGTCATTCTTTTAAGCTTCTACACTCTTAGTATGGACAATTCAGAGCGGAAGGAGGTAGACGATTTCGATCATAGAATTGCCTATTCCACTCAAAAGTTAGAAGAGCTGAATAATCAAATAAACCATCACGATTTTCGCAATGGTTTTAACAATAGATGTGTTTTAAAGCGAGCTAGTTGCCTTGACAAGATGACTCCTGATTGATGCTATTCCGATTCACCGAGATCTATTACATAAATCAGGAGACTAAGACTTTGTGGAGGGATAAAAGCCCCGAAGTCCATCTCTGATCGAGAGCGCTTCGGGGCTTTGCCTTCTTTATGAATCGGTTCTGCGCAGGCGGACTATTGGATAAAAACGACGCCTTGTTCCGCCAGTTTCTCGTGGAGCTTCGGAATCGAAATGTCAGCAACAGGCACATTGTCGCCGATGGCAATAGAGGCGGCAACGCCCGCTGCCTGACCGAGCGCATAGCAGGTCGCCTGTACGCGCATGGAGGACATAGCAACGTGGGTGGCGGATATGCTGCGGCCAGCGACAATCAAGCCTTCTACATGCTGAGGAAGCATGCAGCGGTAGGGAATGTCATAACCCTCAAGCTTCCGCTCATCCGTATTCGCTCCGCCGGTTGGATTGTGAATATCGATTTCGTAGTTGGTTTGCGCGACTACATCGTCGAAGCGGCGTCCGCTGGTCAGATCATTCTCAGTCAGCGTATAGCGGCCTTCAATCTGGTTAGTCTCGCGCACGCCTATCTGGCCAGGCACATGGGACAAAATATGGTTCGGATGGTTGGTCCGCTGCAAGTAATTGGCGACGGAGAACACCTGCCGCAGCGCTTCTTTCTCCGCAAAGTTAACATCCTCGATCTTTGCGCCATTGCCTCTCACCCTAGTCATGTTCACTAGCAGCGTGCCATCTCCCATGCCGCCCCAATACAGATGACGTCCCTGCGGCAGTTCTTCAACGGATTCATATTTGTAGCAATCCTCCGGCAAGAATGGTGTTACGGGCTTGCCTGTATCCTGCATCATGAACATTAATGTCATCGGCTGCGTTAAGCCGTCTTCGCTTCGTCCCGAGTGGGTCGGCACACCTGCTTCGGCGGCAACTCTCGCATCGCCCGTACAGTCAATGACGGTGCTGCCTTCGAAGGCACGAAGCCCTTCGCGTGTATTGGCAATGACGCCAGTAACCTTGCTGCCTGACATCATTACAGACACGAAGCTGGCGTGGTAATAGACGTCGATGCCTTCTTTCTCCAGCTTTTGATTCAGATAATGGCGCAGTTCAAAAGGCGAGTATTGCGGCCATATCGACTCATGATGGGAGCTCGGCAGCGCCGCTGGCAGAAATTCCGAGATCATTTCGCGGTAAATCCCCGTTACATTGCCTACGCCCATGAAGACGCTCACATTTCCCAGCGTGCCCATGCCTCCTAGTTGACCCGAATGTTCCAGCAGTATCGTTTTGCAACCGCTGCGTGCAGCGCTGATTGCGGCTGCTGTTCCAGCGGGGCCGCCTCCAACGACTACAACATCGGCTGAAGCGTGTACGGGAACGATGCGCTGCATCGTAATTTCCTTGTTCGACATGTTAGATATCCCCTCTCGTTTAGGCGCTGATGACGCTAAGTGCGTCCCCGGCCGTTTGCATTTGCCTTCAGTGTAGGAGAAAATGGCACTATTTTATAGTTTCATTTTTGTTACAATTAACGCAATGAATCACGCGAGGGGGCTCTTCCATGCCGAGAAAAAAAACCGTCACCTTACATACGATTGCGAATGAGCTGGGCTTGACGATCCATACGGTTTCAAAAGCGCTCCGAGGTTTGCCAGGCATGTCCGAGGCGACACGCAAAGCGGTCGCGGATTGTGCGCGCAAGCATGGCTACCGGACGAAGGAGCAGGAATCGGGCATTTTTGCAGAGCGCATATCCTGGGCGAACACGAATCCGCGGCGCTTTGCCATGCTGCTGATCGGGGATTCGCTGTTTCATCGGATGCAGCTTGAAGGCGTGCAGCTTCGGTTGAACGAGCTTGGACATTCCCTATATCCGCTGCTGGTGCCAGCCTCTCTGACGAATGAAGCGGAACTCGCGGAGTGGCTGGAGCAGAACGGCTTGTTTTTTGCAGATGGCCTGTTTCTGACCGCCGCCATACCCGAGTGGATGGAAGCGGCGCTCTTAAAGCTGAACATGCCAAAGGTGCTGTTGAATTATCCTTCCGATCTGGCTGAGGTAGACAGCGTTATCTGGGATGTGGAATACGCGATTCATCGGACAATGGAGGAGCTGTACCGCTGCGGCCATCGGCATATTCTGTACGTGGGGGAAATCGAGCCACAGCGCGGCTTTCGATTAAGATGGCAGGCTTTTGATGCAGCAGCAGAGCGGCTGGGATTGGGTGGGTTGGCCGAGCCGGGCAATCATATTACTATATCTACCGCAGATCGTGCCGCGTGGATGTCCTTGCTTCGCGATCGGTTAAGCTCGGGCGAATATACGGCTGTTATCGGCGCCATTCCTGGCGTAGCCGAATGGGTTTATGTCGCGGCATCTTTTCTACACTTAACTATTCCAGCGGATTTCTCGCTCGTAGGGATGGAGAATGAGGAACCTACATATTTTCCTGAGATGACAAGGCCTCTCCTGCTTGTTAGGGAGGCGGGGGAGCGTGCCGCCGAGCTGATGCTTCGACGCATCGCGAACCCGCTGCTGCCATTTGAGGAGGTTAGGCTCAGAGGATCCTTTTATATGGGGCATACCCTTATTGGCATTAACTCTTGATGTCATAGAAGCCTCAAATAAGTCATCAATCTTCCCTAATAAACCTACATCTGAAATTTTGCCATAGTCGAATAGGAGAAGCCATTGAACGGTGATCTTGACGTTCATGGCTTCTTTTTTATGGACGCTTTGAAAACAGCAGCAGTTAATATGGACTTCTTGCCTGGGAGGTCATCAATTTACCGATAAAGGTCATCGCTGTCCCCTAACGTATTGTAATCGCTTCCCTTACAATTTAGTTATCCGGAGCAATCATAGGGATGACGCATAGCGAGGGGAGTGAAAGGCATGGCTGTTACTGATGCCGCCGGATTGAAGGCGGAGCAAGAGTGGACTTTAAAGCCGGAGAAACGCCGGTTTCGGGCCATTCGATCATATTGGGATTTATATCTCATTATGCTGCCCGGCATTTTATATTTTGTCGTGTACAAATATTTTCCGATGTGGGGGGTTGTCATTGCTTTTCAGAATTACAGCGTGTTTAGCGGAATATGGGAGAGTGAATGGGTTGGCTGGCTGCATTTCAAAAATATGTTTTTGGCTGACGATTTCTACACCATCTTCCGCAATACACTGCTGATTAGCATTTATAAGCTGATATGGGGATTTCCGGGCCCGATCATATTGGCAATCATGCTTAATGAAATCCGGCACATGTTTTTCAAGCGATCGATTCAGACGCTCGTGTACCTGCCGCATTTTCTATCGTGGATCATTCTTGGGGGCATAATGGTCAACGTGCTGTCGCCGTCCTCGGGTATCGTCAACAAGCTGATTGAGATGCTGGGCTTTGAACCGATCTTCTTCCTCACCAACGAGGATTGGTTTCGCAGCATTGTCGTCGCCAGCGACATCTGGAAGGAGGTAGGCTGGGGGGCGATCATTTACTTGGCGGCTATCGCAGGCATAGACCCGCAGCTATATGAAGCCGCGATCGTAGATGGCGCAGGAAAATGGAAGCAAATTCTACACATTACGCTGCCATCCATGATGGGCGTCATCGTCATCTTGTTCCTGCTGCGGCTCGGACATGTGCTGGATGTAGGCTTCGAGCAAATCTTCGTCCTCTATAACTCCATGGTGTATGAGGTGGGAGATGTTATTGAAACCTATGTGTACCGTGTCGGTATCCAGCAGGCGAAATTCAGCTTTACAACAGCTGTAGGATTGTTTAAAGCAGTTATTGGTCTAATCCTTGTCATTCTTGCCAACAAAGGCGCCAAGAAGCTTGGACAAGAAGGAATATGGTAGCGAGGGAGGCGAATTCATGAGACTATCCAGAGGAGAGCGTCTGGGATCGGCAATTAATTATATCTTACTGGGAGCATTCGCCCTGCTTGCGCTAGCGCCATTTGTCCATGTCCTGGCGCAATCGCTCAGCAGCCATCAAGCGATAACAACAGGCCGAGTATCGTTATGGCCGGTTGATTTCTCGCTGGAGGCGTACAGCAGGGTGCTTAGCGAAAATGCTTTTTTGAATGCGTTCAAAGTCAGCGTGCTGCGAACGGTTGCCGGAACGATCGTCAACGTAGTGCTTACCTGCTTGCTTGCGTACCCGATTTCCAAAACGTACATTAAAGGCAGATCGGCGATCATGTTTCTGATCGTGTTCAGCATGATGTTCGGCGGCGGCATGATTCCGACCTTCCTGGTTGTTAAGGAAACGGGCTTGCTGAATACGTTCTGGGCATTTATTATTCCAGGCGCGATCAGCGCATTCAACGTCATTATTATCAAGAACTTTTTCCAGAGCGTACCAGCGGAGCTGGAGGAATCGGCGAAAATTGACGGCGGCTCAAATCTTGGCATATTGTTCAGAATCGTCATTCCGCTTTCTATGCCAGCCATTGCCACAATTACGCTTTTCCATGCGGTAGGCCATTGGAATTCCTTTTTCGATACGGTGCTGTATGTCACGAATCGGGAGCTGTTCCCGCTGCAGGTGTATTTGCGGGAGCTTGTTATGTTCAACCAATCCAACATTGACAACAACTCCGGCTACTCGGCGAATCTGGACAGCACCTTGCTGGCGCTTGAATCGCTTAAAGCAGCGGCGCTTGTCGCAAGCACGATTCCGATTCTTATCGTGTATCCGTTTTTGCAGAAATATTTCGTCAAGGGCATTATGCTTGGCTCAGTGAAAGGCTAGACCAAAGAGAATACGAGAGGGGAAATGAAAACGATGAAAAAATGGAAACAGACCCTATCACTGCTCACGCTCATCACGATGGTAGGCTTGACGGCTTGCTCGTCAGGGACGGCGAATACGCCTGCCAATCCTTCCGCATCACCGGGGAGTCCATCCGATGCACCAAGTGAGGTCGGCTCCGAGGAGCTGGAGAAAAAGTCGATTCGCGTCGTCTTCAACAACGGCGGCCGCAAATTCCCGGATGGCATGGATGAGAACAAGAATCCGTACATCGATTATGTAAGAGAGAATACGAACCTGGATATTTCGCTGCAAATCCCTCCGTCGGATGGCTATCAGGATGCGCTGAACGTCATTATGGCTTCAGGCAATTTGCCGGATATGATCTACACATTTGATTCCAGCTGGTTCGAGAATTATGTGAAGCAGAATGCACTCCAGCCATTGAATGAATGGATCGACAAGTACGGGGAGGATCTTAAAGCGAACATCCCTGAAGATGCTTGGAAAACGGTCACGATCGACGGCAAAATCTATGCGATCCCATCGATGAACGCCGTTCCGGGCAATGAAATTATGTACATTCGCAAGGATTGGCTGGATAACCTCGGCCTGCAGCCTCCGAAAACGCTGGAGGAATATCGCGAGGTCATGAGAGCCTTCGCCCAGGATGATCCGGACGGGGATGGCAAAGACGATACCTACGGCTATATTATGGCAGAGAACCTGGCAAGAATGGCTCCGCTTGTCGGCGCGTTCGGCATTCAGAAGGGGATGTGGACGGAGCGTGAGGGCAAGCTGGTCAATTCCAGCATTTTGCCGGAAATGAAGGAAGCGTTGGCTTTCGTCGCTGGCTTGCACAAGGATAAGCTGCTCGATCCCGAATGGCTGCTTAATAAGGAAGCGAACTTTAATGAGAAGATCGCCAGCGGGCAAGTCGGTTTGTTCTCTGCCTTCTGGTATGACACGCGCGGTCCGATTCTGACCAGCAAAAACAACGAGCCTAACGCCGAATGGATTCCGCTCGAATTCCCGGTTGGTCCAGAGGGCAAGCAAGGCACGATGGGTCATGGGTATATTTCCGGCTACAACGTGGTGCCGATTACGAGTAAAAACCCGGATGCCGTCGTACGTATGCTTAACTTTATGAACGGCGATGGCTACCGTACGCTTCTGCTTGGATTCGAGAATGAGGTCTGGTCGTTGAAGGACGGCAAGATCGTAACCGATTTCGAGAAGCACAATGAGCATATTTATCGCCAAACGCTGGGTGAATCGATTCGGCCTTACGGAGCAAAGGAGGAACGCGACCGTTTGGATTCGCTAGGCATGGAATTCAAACTGAACGATAACATCGACCGGATTGAAAAAGTGGCGATCCGTGATCAATTCTTCGGCGTTCCGACACCAGGCATGGGCACATATAAAGCCGACCTGCAGAAGCTGGAGGAAGAATATTTCACGAAAATTGTTGTAGGCAAGCTGCCGCTTGATGCTTTCGACGAGTTTGTTGCGGAATGGAAGAAGAAGGGCGGAGACGAGATTACAGCAGAGGTTAATGCCTGGTATACGGAAAATAAGTAGAGTTGCAAGGGTGAATGGAATGGTCGGTGATCTGCTTACTAGGGATATTGCCGCGGACCGTGGTCCGGACCTTGCCCGCGCATAGCGGAAATAGCGCTCCTTGGGAGCGCTATTTCCGCTATGCGGGCAAACTACTATAATGGAGCTACTATTACGGCACGGAGGGATAGCGATGAAATGGCTCAGAGCGTTTCAGAATAAATTCAGCGGGTCCATTCAAGTGAGACTGACCTGTTATTTTATCGTCATACTGCTCCCTCTCATCCTGTTCAGCATGTATGCCAATGCTCGCTCGCAGCGTATTCTGGAGCAGGAGCTTGGTGAGCGTACGATGAGTGCCATGAGCTCGGCTCTGAATTATGTGGACATGACGATGGAGGGGCTCAAAAACTTGTCTACGCTGCTCTCGACCGATCGCAGTCTCACCACCCACTTGAAGCATAATGAGGAACAGCTGACGCCGGATGCGCTCTATGATTTCTCGCAGGTGATGCTGCAGCTTGTTAATATTACCGCTATTAATCCGAATTTATCGGGGGTTACGGTCTATCACGGAAGCTCTAGACGGATGCTGTCAAGCCGGATAGGGGCGCTGTACAGGCCGGAAGCAGTGACAGAAAAATGGTATACCGATGTCGTCAACTCCGGAGCCGCTTACAGCTTGTATTTGCCGGACCATCACGAGGAAGCCTTGTCAGGCTGGGCTGATCCGGTATACAACGAGGAGCAGATTGTGCTTATGCAGCGAATGGATTTGTACAGTCGGGATCGGGACACGAATGTGCTGATGCTCTCGGTTCCGAAGCGGCTGCTGCTCGGCTATCTGATGAGCCTGGTTCCCAGCAAGGCCTCACAGGTCTATCTGCTGGACGATGCGGGACGCCTCATTGTCACCAATGCGTCCAAGGAGCAGCGTGTTGATCTGTCGGATAGGAAGGAGGAGCAATCCATGATACGGCTGACGCCGGGGTCCTCCGAAAACCATCTGGTGCTGCGTGCGCAATCGAGCAGCGGCTGGTCGGTGCTCCTCGTGCAGCCGGAGAAGGAGATTTATAAGAAATCGCGGCCGCTGCAAATTTTCTCCTACTGGATTATTTTGATCAGCTGTTTGCTTGCGGTGTGGATTTCCTGGCTTGTGTATAGCAGCATATCCTCGCCGATATCCTCATTGGTATACGGGATGAAGCAGCTTCGCATCGGTAATCTCGAAACGAAGCTGGCGAATAACAGGCAAGACGAGCTCGGTTATTTGACCGATGCGTTTAATCAGACAGCGGAGCAGCAGCGTTATCTGATTCGAGATATTTATGAGCAGCAGCTGCGGATGACGAAGACGGAGCTTAAGTTTCTGCAATCACAGATTAACCCTCACTTTTTGTATAATACGCTTGATTCGATCTACTGGTCGGCCAAAAACTACGACGCCGACGAAATCAGTGAGATGGTGCTGAACCTGTCCCGCTTCTTCCGGCTTAGCTTAAGCAAGGGGCAGGAAGCCTTCACCGTGGAGGAGACGTTCTCTCATCTTCAATATTACATACGTGTGCAGCAGCTGCGCTTCGTGGATCAGTTCACCGTAAGCTTCCAGTCTATCGGAGACAGCAGCGGGCTGTACGTGCTTAAGCTGCTGCTGCAGCCGCTTGTGGAGAATGCGATCCTGCATGGACTGGAGAAGAGAAGGGCTGGCGGAGATTTGCGCATTTCAGCGGAGATAGAAGAGCAATGGCTCGTACTGACGGTGTCCGACAATGGCAAGGGAATCGGGGAGGAGCGAATGGTACGGATCCGCGAAGCGCTTGGCCGGAGCGGAGGCGGTGACGTGAATGCGGCTTCGGATCGGGGCATGGATTTTTTTGGGTTGTTGAACGTGAAGGCGAGAATGAAGCTTTATTATGGAGAAGCTGCCTCGTTTACGGTTGAGAGCGAGGAGGGAGCCGGGACGACCGCTCGCATCAAGCTGCCGGTTGAGCGCTGCAGGCAAGATTGGGGAGGCGAAGAGACGTGAATCTAATGATTGTGGAGGATGAGATCCGCATTCTGAACAGCTTAGCCAATAACATACCTTGGGAGCTCCACGGCATAGAGGTTATCGCTTTGGCCGAAAACGGCAAGGAGGCGCTGGATGTCGCTGGACGTCGCATGCCGGATATTCTGCTGTTGGACATTGAAATGCCGGAGATGGATGGCTTGACGCTGGCTGAATCAATCCTTAAGCGGGAGCCGCAGACCAGG
The DNA here is from genome assembly GCF_052115165.1 of Paenibacillus sp. 2TAB23. NCBI lineage: Bacteria > Bacillati > Bacillota > Bacilli > Caryophanales > Paenibacillaceae > Paenibacillus > Paenibacillus sp. 2TAB23. Next base: position 18,006 of record NZ_JBFRGD010000023.1, on the reverse strand, counting down.
ATTATCATACTGAGCGGACATGACGACTTCCAATATGCGCAGCGTGCAATCGGGCTTGGCGTGAGCAAATACTTGCTTAAACCGGCAGGCGAAGAAGAAATTTTGCATACGGTGGTAGAGGTTGCGGAGGATATTAGGCGAGAGCTGTCCGAGAAGCACAGCCTGAGTGAGCTTCAGAGGATGTGGCAAAGCAGGCTGCCTCAGCTGCAGCAGGATTTCCTGCGCAGCTGGTTGACGAATGGCTATGCCGAATGGGAGCTGCACAAGCATATTCGGGAGCTGAATTTGGCGCTGCAAGCAAGCGGGAGCTATGCCGTTGCCGTATGCGAGATTGATCCGTTGTCGGAGACTGAATCGCGCTTTTCCCCAGCAGACATGCCACTGCTGCAATTCTCGCTGGACCGAATCGCTAAGGAATGCATGCCTTCGGATGAATGTCATGTGTTCGGTGATGCCAACGGATCCACGGTATTGCTATTCGCAAGCCAGTCAGGGGAGCCCGAAGGTGAGCTGTCGAAACGAATGAACGGAAGGATAACCAGGCTGCTGAGTGTTGTGAAGGAGTGTCTCAAGCTGACGGCGAGCGTTGGCATGGGGACCGTATGCGTCTTAAAGGATGTGCCAATCTCCTATCAGCAGGCTTGCCGTGCTTTGCAGGAGAGAGCGATTTATGGACACGAAATTGCTATTCCCTATCTTGAGGTCAGACAGTCCGAGCGACCAATTGAGTTCGACACCGCGTTCGAGCGGCAGCTGGAAATGGCTTTATACACGGGGGACGCAGCCGAGTTAATGGATGGGTATGTGGATAGCGTCTTTAACGAGGCGGATTCAACCGAGCTCGCTTATGAGCATTTGTTATTTTTGAGCGGCGTATTTATTCGAATTATCCAATCACAGGGTTGGACGCTGAAGAAGGTGCTTGGACATGATTATTCTTATTTCCTGTCGCTGGAGGGATTGGTGTCCCGCAGCCAGATTACGGAGTGGGCGAGACGGGTGACCGGGCAGATCGGCGCTTATCTGGAGCAGGAGCGAAGAAGCTCGAGCCATCAGATGATCAAACGTATCCTCTCGACTATCGACCAGATGCTGGCCGATGACCTAAGCCTGCATTCCCTTGCGGAGCGGCTGTATTTGAATTCGTCTTATTTGAGCCGTCTGTTCAAGAAGGAAACGGGAGAAGCGTTCTCGGGCTACGTGCTGTCTAGGCGGATGGAGCGGGCCAAGGAGCTGCTGCTTGGCGACGCCAAGGTGTATGATGCAGCCAGTGCGGTAGGTTATCGCGATCTCAGTTATTTTGCCAAGGTGTTTCGCAAATATTGGGGCGTAGCGCCAAGCGATTTGAAGAAGTAGATGGGGAAAAACGGACTTGGCTTGGCAGGCGAAAAACCTTATATTGATAGGAGGATCGCCATCATTGAACAAGCTTACTTTCCGAATAATAAGGAGGAATATAAGATGAAGTCGCATGAGTCCGAGGTTATGGAAAAAGAAGAGATCAAGCTGGTTGGTTTCACAATAACGGAAAGCTTAAACCATGTGCTAGAATCGAAAATCGTTGAAACGCTGCGCAGAGACTTAGCGAAACGAATAGATGAAATTAAAAATAGGGTAGGAACAGGGATGTATTTGAATCAAATCTATCCTCATGACGGTGAATGGACGCCGGATGTACCGTTCGAGCACGTAATCGCAGTAGAGGTGAGCGCGTTCGATCACTTGCCAAGCGGCATGATAAGCCATACGATTGCAGCTGGCCGATACATCAAAATCATGCATAAAGGCCCAGAATCACAGCTCGGCGCTACGTATGAATATATAAACAGCAGCTTTGGAATTAGACCGATTGATCTCGAATATTGGCAGGATATAAACGATTTGGACAGTGAAGAGAGCCGAATTGATATTTACATACCAGGGTAGCAAGAGAATGCTCTTGCTCCTCGGCATATATCAATCTTTCATTATATTCTGTTGGGTTCATTACCTGCAACGAGCCAGAAAAGGAGGAGCTGCCGCAGCAGCTTCTCCTTTTCTGTTTGATGCGATTAATCGTTTGGATTTTTTAGAAATTGAACCACCTGTTCCTTATGCTCATCATCATGTACAACAAATTCATGGATTAAAAAGGCGAGGTCATAGTCTAAATGTACATGGAATAGCTCGTCGGGCAATGCTAGCAGCTCGGCAACGAGCGCTTCACGGGTTCGAACGGCTTCTTCTATTAATGCGGATTGTGTAATACCAGACCTTGCATACTCAGAAGCGATTTGGTTGTAACGGTTAATCGAAGGGAACGTAATCGTATTCCCGCTAAGGACAGATGGGATTATTGACGAGCGTATATGTCGGTCCCAATTCATAATATGAGCAATGATTTCGCTAATGGACCATTTTCCTTTGGCAATGGGTTTCGTCCAGAGCGAGGAATCCAATTCGTTTAATGTAAGCACCCAGGCCGTAAAATGCTTAAAATCTAAAATGTCTTTTTGCACGGTCATCTATAATCGCTCCCATTCTAATAAAAGCTTCGCTTGTTGCCGCTTCTGCTCAGCTATACAGAGAGTATATAACTTATAAGTGGACAACAGCCTGTCATATTCAAATGAGAAAATGCAGTAGGCTGCGAAGGAATGATCGAATATGGAATTACGGCCGTATTGTGATTGATGCAGGTCGTTTTTCATTAAGCTTTGTAATAACAAGCTTAACCCGTATACTACTATTGAGGTGATAGGCATGTCGATAAGCCGGCATTTCGAGATCGTGTATCTCCTTCTGCATAAGAAGAATGTAACCGCTGCTGAACTGGCCGAATATTTCGAGGTTTCTACCCGAACGATATATAGAGATGTGGATACGTTAAGCGCTGCGGGAATTCCCATTTACAGCAGCAGAGGGAAGGGCGGAGGAATATCGCTTGTAGATGGTTATGTATTGAACACCTCGCTTCTCTCCGAACAAGAGCAAGAACATATTCTAATGTCGATACAGAGTCTTACTGCTGTGCAAATTCCTGATTTGTATGGCGTGCTGGGCAAGCTCAGCAGGTTATTTAAGAAAGAGACAAAGAGCTGGATCGAGGTGGATTTTTCCCCATGGGGTAGTGAGGAAGGCCAGAGAGAGCTATTTTCACGATTTCGGGAAGCTATCACTTCGAATCGCATCATTGTGTTTCGCTACTATAATAGCTCGGGCCAGCAGAGCGAGCGAAGGATTGAACCGACCGAATTGCTCTTTAAGAACAAAGCTTGGTATGTAACGGGACATTGTCTGCATAGTGATGCTTACCGTGTCTTTAAAATCAGTCGAATGAAAGACATAGTTACGACGGACCAGAGCTTTGAACCAAGAGAGCCAGTCCCATTCTCAGAAGCTGAAGAAAGTATGGGTGCCAACCTAGTAAGTGTGACTTTACGCATATCTGCGGAGGGTGCTTATCGTGTTTATGATGAATTTGCCGAGAGTATGATTACACATAATGCCGACGGATCTTTTATCATCAAAGGAGATTTCCCTGCCGGCAATTGGCTGGAGAGTTATCTGCTTTCATTCGGGAAGCTTCTTGAAGAAGTAGGCCCGGAGTCTTTGCGCGAAAGGTTATTGTCCAACATAGATGAAATCAAAGACAAGCTAAATCGTCCCTCGTAAACGATCCCTATTGGTTGAAGGAGTGTAGGATTGATCCAACGGGCAATCTCGCTTATACTTTTCAGAAGCTTAAGCTGCGGTTGAACGAGATGAAATACAGCGTTACATACCAACAAATGGAAAATCATAGGGGAGGCATATCAATGAGTCAACGCTATCGCATTACTAGATCATTGCAGGAAACGAACGGTTCGCCGCTCACGATATCATTGGAGGAATGCAAACAGTATTTTGCTTCAAAAGCTGATTTTGCGTATTCCCCCGTCTTTACGGTATCGGGTGAAACGACGATGTCAATTGAAGGAGATTTCTTCATGTGGAGCTACGGTGATGCGAAGATCCCATTCAGGCATTATGATGGGGATATTTACGTTTCCGGTACCAATGAGGCAGTCATTCCTAAGCTTATGGAAGTCGCAAGCGAGCTAGTAGCAGATATAACGGAGGGATGATCCTTCCTTCGTAAGCTATTCACGAGATCCTTCAAAAAGGGGTGAAAGAGCAATGAAATTTGTATTGGTATTTGGACCGCAAGCCGTCGGTAAAATGACTGTCGGGTTTGAATTAGCCAGCAAAACAGAATTGAAATTATTTCATAATCACATGACGCTGGAGATGCTCAACCCCATTTTTGGATTCAGCGCGGAGACCTGGAGACTATCCTCTCTCTTTCGTTTTGAAATATTCGAGGCGGTAGCGAAGAGTGACATGCAAGGGTTGATATTTACCTATGTGTGGGCATTTGACCAGCAAGAGGATTGGGATTTTGTTAACGAAACATGCCGTATTTTTGAATCGCACGGTGCTGAAGTTTATTTTGTCGAGCTGGCAGCGACCCTTGAAGAAAGGCTTGAACGCAACAAAACCCCGCATAGACTCGAGCAAAAGCCTTCAAAGCGCAACCTTGAGCATTCAGAGAATGAATTAAAAGCGTCCATGGATAAATATCGGTTGAATTCACTGGATGGTGAAATCACAAGAGAGCATTATCTAAGAATTGATAATTCGAATATATCGCCAAGCGAAGTAGCCCAGCTTATAAAAGACGAGTTTAAGCTGTAGACGGATGAGGATAGAAGTATCGATTAGGAGCAGGTTTGCCGCGGCGGCAGCTGCTCCTTCTTGAATGAGGTTATTTATTTCCGAGAAAGAAGGAGCCAAGCTCTTTAGCAATGAGTTTGGCTTGAAGCTTCTTGGTATGGCCGAGGCCTTTTTTGCTTTGCAGTCTCGCATTAGGAAGGACCCTCGCAAGCGCTTGCGCAGCATGGCGCAGGGAAGCTGGACTCTCTGTACCTTCGAGCACAAGCGTTGGCATCGCTACTTTACTCCATAAGCTAGCTGGCAATGCCTTTCCCGCCATAAATCCATCAAGCAATGCGGCATCATAAGGAAGCGTGTGCGCAACGGCCACAAGATTGGACCAGACACCAGGCATCATGCGCATGAGGCTTACAACAAACGAAGGTGCGCCCATCCCCTTGGTCATAAAATATTTGATCGTCTCGGCTCGCTGATTAGCATGGGTAAGCTCATTTACATGTTGAACGAAATTTTCCGGAGGTTTGGGATCTGCTTCATCGACGACGAACGGAGGCTCGTGAAGAGCCAGCTTTGTAATGCTGGCCCCGCTTGCTGCTGCTTGGAGGGCAAGTACGGCCCCGGATGATAGACCCCACACATAAGCCGATCCGCCAGCTGCATCGATCATGGCTTGAAGATCTTCATATTCACGTTCAACCGCATAAGGCTGTGTATCACTGCTATCCCCGCGGCCGCGCCGATCATAGTTGTAAACGGTGAACTGCTCGGACAGCATCTTAGCCAGCTGCACCTGTCCAGGGAATTTCCTGTAGCTGAACGCTCCCGCCACAAGTATGAGCGCTGGACCTTGACCCGTTTTGTCATAGGCAATTGTCGTACCGTCTTTTGATATAAGGGTTTGCATTATTGTTCTCCTCTGCTGTTGTTACAGCGTATATTGGTGTTATTTCATGTAAATAAATTAACTAACCAAAACCTGCGATCGGAAGAATGACTTTGGTCGCGCAGTGATAACGGCATACTGATGTTTAGTTCATCTTATATATAGACGACGAACGCTCGATCATATAATCGACACACTCGTTCCATTTATTTTAAATTATTTTTAGGGAAGGTAAAATCATTCGTTATCTTGCTGTTTTATTCAAGCTTCGCCATTTGTGGCTTCTGTATTTGGTATAGTAGAGGAAACATATGATGCTAGAAGGATCGTACTTGGAGGTGAACGATATTACGGCGGCCACAACGAAGCATTTTGATTATGGACAAGCGGAAATCGACTTTCTGTCTGTTGCGGAACCTGTGCTGGGCGAAGCGATTCAACGCCTTGGCAAGATCGAACGCGTCACGATGCCCGATCTGTTCACAGCACTCATCCATGCTATTGTCGGACAGCTTATTTCGGCGAAGGCGGCACATACGATTTGGGAGCGGATGCAGGAGCGGCTTGGTGCGATAACGCCGGCCAACCTAGCCGGGCAGCGGACCGAAACGATTCAAAGCTGCGGCATAACGATGAAAAAGGCGGCTTGCATTACCGATATCGCGAAGACGATTTCAACGGGCGCATTTTCATTGGAGGAGCTGCGGGAGCTCGCGGACGCCGAGGTTATCCAGAGACTGATGACGCTAAAAGGCATTGGCAGATGGACGGCAGAGATGCTGCTGATCCATGCGATGGAGCGGGGCGACATTGTCAGCTGGGGAGATATCGCCATACGACGGGGCATGATGAAATTGTATGAGCTTCCGTCTCTGACCAAAGAGCAGTTCGATGCTTACCGTAAGCGTTATTCACCGTATGGATCGGTAGCATCCATCTATTTGTGGAGATTATCCTTTGACTGAAGACAAGGAGTAGAATGATGGAATATAACATAAAAGAACAGCTGCACGCGCTCGCGGAAGAGGATTATCGAATATTCACTTCTGCGCTTATACCAAACGTAACGAATATACTAGGGGTTCGCCTTCCTCAGCTGCGTAAGCTAGCCAAACCGATTGCGAAAGGAGATTGGAGAGAGTATCTGAATCATGCCGAAAGCGATTATTTCGAGGAGGTTATGCTGGAAGGAATGGTCATCGGCTTGATTAAAGCGGAGCCCGAAGAGCTTCTGCGTCGAATTGCCGATTTTGTCCCCAAAATAGATAATTGGTCGGTATGCGACAGCTTCTGTATCGGACTGAAAATGGCCCAAACGAACAAAGCAGCCGTGTGGGACTTTATTCAGCCTTACCTTGCGTCAAGCAAGCCGTATGAAATACGCTTTGGCGTAGTCATGCTATTAAACTTCTATATTGAAGAAGCGTACATTGACCGATTGCTGGCGCTGCTTGACCAGACTGATCGAAGCAGCTATTACGTTCAAATGGCGGTAGCGTGGGCGATCTCTATTTGCTATATTAAGCTGCCGGAAGTAACGCAACGCTACTTGGAGGACAATACGCTTGATGACTTTACCTACAACAAGGCTTTGTCAAAAATAACCGAATCATACCGCGTAAATCCGGAAACGAAAAGCAGAATACGCGGCATGAAACGGAAGAAAAGGGTATAGACTACGCTTTGTGCTGCGCTAAAAGCTTCAGCAATTGCACGCCTGCATCCGTGAAGAGGACGGATTCCTGCTCGACATAACCTAAGTAACGGAGACTGAAAATCGCATGCTCATATTCGTTCTTGAAGAACGATTCTCCAAGCTGCTTAAGGGCCTGACCATCCGATTCTGCTATGTGGTCAGTACCGATTTGCTGAATCCGCACATAAAGGGACAGCATGTCCTTTAAGCCGCCGAACATCAGGTTCCAGCCATGCTCCGTGCTGCTGTTGTATTCGCCAAGCGCTTTCTCGATATCGGCTTCCGTCCAGTTTTCCTCTTGCGCTACGTTGATGACCTGTGTGAACGTCATTTCACAGCCCTTTGAGAGAGGCTTCAGCTCAACGGTTAGGCGGTCAATCAGCTCGCTGAATTGCGGCATCTGGAAGGTAAAGACCAATCGGGTTGGACGCTCAATTTCCAAGTATTCACCGGTAGCCGTGTATTCAACGCCTTCGCGCTCATCGATTATCGTCCATCTTCCGCCTACGATAGGCTCATTCGCGGCTAATTTATTCGTGCCCTCATTCGTCATCAGCCATTTTCTCATCATGACAGGATTAATCCAAGCATCGAATACGCGTTCCGCCGAAACATCGAATTGCCGTACCATAATCAGCGTAGTCTGGGACACTTTAGCCATTTGTTAACATCCTTTTCTGTATCGTATTTGTTGTTCGAGCTCTTGACTAAATCTAGCATTAATATGGAGATAGAAACGTTAATGCTTTTCCTTTTCCGCTTTGCTCAGCTCGCGTTCAAGCGCATCGAATTGATGATTCCAAAATTGTTCATAGACATGCAGCCATTTGCTTGCTGAAGCGAGCGCTTGCCGGTCAAGCGAGCAAATATGCGTACGGCCGGCAACCGTTCGGTGCAGAAGGCCCGTGTGCTCCAGCACTTTAATGTGCTTGGAAGCAGCGGCAAGCGACATGTCAAAGGGGGCGGCCAGCTCCGACACCGTCCGCTCTTGCAGCGACATCAGCCTAACCATCTCTCTTCGCGTCGGATCGGAGAGCGCATGGAAAATGGCATCGAGTTCATCGTCATGTTGTTTAACCATACGGTTAACTATATACGAACACAAATAAATGTTCAACCATTTGGTTGAACATTTATTTGTTTAACTAAGCTTATGGTTTGGAGGGATAATCATGCTTCAACAACAGAAGGCTTTAAGGCTCAAAGCCTTTCTGGCTAATAAAGATTTGTTCCTCGGAGAATACCTGCTTCATCCGTTCCTGGACGAGCTTATATGCTGACGGGTGATGCCACTCCTCGAGGCCTAGCTGCTCATACCATTGATGGATTCCGAGCTGCCTGCTCCGTTTCCCGCTGCTGCCATCGCCCATGAAAAAATCATCGATGCAGATGCGATCAACGAGCGGCCTCAGCTTATGCGGGAATTCCTCACTGCTTGGCAATATGGGCGCGATAGCGGCTTGGGTGCTGACACCTGCTTCGGAAAGCAATTGCAGCGTCTTCAGCCTGGCCTGTATCGGAGGAGCATCCGGCGAGAAGTGCTTGCGAATGGGTTCGAGGTCCGTCTCTATCGTCATGCTAATACGCACCTTGTCCCCAAGCTGCAGGAACAGGTCAATATCGCGTCGCACCAGCGGGCTGCGTGTTTGGACGAGCAGGAAATCAGGCGGCTGCTCGACCATAACCTCCAGCAAGGATCTAGTGATCCGTTCCTTATATTCGATCGGCTGGTATGGATCAGTGCTGGAGGACATGAAGATCGTAACCGGTCCCTTGGAGCGGGCGCGAAGCAGTTCTTTGCGCAAGACAGCCGCCGCAGCCTGCTTAATATCTACCCAGCTTCCCCATTCCTTGCCTCGGAATAGAGAAACCGGCATTTTCCGAACGTAGCAGTAGGAGCAGCCAAACGTGCAGCCTGTATAGGGGTTAAGCGAGTGGCTGTAGCCGGTTAGAAATCCAGTTCCTTTATTGAGAAGCGATTTGGGCTGTTTGTACGAATACTCTATGTTCATCTATTCACCTGCCTCAATTAAAGAGTAGCATGAACAGCCCCGAGAGGAAACATTAGGTCGCATCATGAAAAATAATGCCTAAGCTGTATCTTGTTCCGGCAGTAACTGTGCTTATGCCATGGCGAAGCGTTGTTCTATAATAGCCGCGGGAGCCTGGGACCGGGCGGTGTTGCGTCGGAAATATGAGCCCTTCGCCTTGTCGGAGCGTGATAACATGTCCTCGGCTTTGCGTCCGCGGTCTCTGTTCGACGAGCAGGAATTCACCGCCCGTAAAATCACGTTCCTTCTCATTCAACGCGAATACCGCCTGAAATGGAAAATAGACATCCCCATATAGATCCTGATGAAGGCAGTTGTAGCCGCCTTCCTCATACTTCAATAGTAAAGGCGTTGGGCGCTCTTGTCCCGCGGCATGGCAACGGGCGAGAAACTCGCTCAGGTAAGGCGGGTACACGGCGGATTGTCCCAGCAGCCCAAGCCAGCGGTTAGCTATTTCAGCCAATCCAGGATACAGCCCTTCCCGCAGCTGCTGCACGCATGCAGGAAGAGGAGCCTGGTAATATTTGTACTCGCCGACGCCGAATCGGTATCTTGCCATGTTGATCGTGCTGCGATAGAGCTCTTCATTTCCATAGGCTTCTATGATTTCTTGGCATTCTGTTTGGTTTAGCAAGGCAGGCAGCCTCGCAAAGCCGTGTTCATTCAACGAAGGCTGTATGGCATCGAAGTCAAGCATAGCGATACGCTGCGGGAGGTTGTCAGCCATGTGCGCCGATCCTTTCGCGGCTAATCGCTGCGCTCTCCAATTGAAGCAGCCTTGTTTTCATTTCGATCCCGCCCCGGTAGCCTGTTAAGGCTCCGTTCTTCCCAATTACGCGGTGGCATGGGATTGTGATTAAGATTGGATTGGCGCCAATGGCCGTGCCGACCGCACGAACCGCGGATGGACGCCGGATCAGATTCGCAATATCCGAGTAGGACTTGGTTTGGCCGTATGGAATATCCCGCAGCGCCTGCCATACTTCTAGCTGGAAAGGTGTTCCCCGGTAATCGAAAGGAATGGTAAAGTCGGCGCGCGCGCCTTGCAAATATTCAATCAGCTCGTTTCTAAAAGGCTCAAGCGCAGCATCGTCGCGTACCAAACGATATTCCGGAAGCTTTTTACCCTTCCATTGCTCCAGCTCCTCGAACGGAAGGTTCTGCGATCCTGCAAAGCATAGCCCTTGCGCGGTAGCTGCAAGATGAATGTTCCAGTCCTCATAAGCAAGCGTAGACCAATACAGCTCAGGCGAATCCTTTTTGTAAATCATTCAAGCATCTCTCCATTCGTTTTTGGATGGTCTTTCCGATAGCCTGCCGGCGTTTGATTCGTTTTTTTCTTGAAGAGGGTGATGAAATAAGGCGTATTCGGCAGACCGACGCGCGTTCCGATGTCGGATACCGTTAAGTCCGTTTCAATCAGCAGTCGTTGCGCCGCTTCGATCCGAACCTGCTGGATATACGCCACCGGCGTAAGCTGCATGATTTTTTTGAAGGTTCTATGAAGATGATAAGGGCTGCCATGAAGTGCCTCCGCCAACGCCTCCAAGGAAAGCACGTTCATATAGTAATGATCGACATAAGCAGTCGCGGCGGCAATCCATTCCTCATCGGGCATGCGCTCCCTGGTAGGCTTGCACCGCTTGCAAGGGCGAAAGCCTGCGGATTTCGCTTGATCAGCCGTGTCGAAGTAAGCGATATTGTCAGGGTTAGGCGGTCTGGATTTGCAGGAAGGTCTGCAAAATATACCCGTCGTCTTAACGGCATAATAAAATTGGTCATTGTAGGAAGCATCATTGCGAAGAACCGCATTCCATTTCTCCATTTGGCTGCTATCCGTCATAGGGCTTCACCTCTTCCACTAGTATAACCTCAAGATTGAACGTATGTACGCATGTAGGAATGGAATAGCAAGATAGTGAAACAGGATGGAATGGAAGCAAATGAGGGTGTGATTTTGTAAGATTGACTCGGCGGGTATTGATTGAATCAAAAAGCATGTGAAAATTGCAAGCATCGTCATGGCGCTTAATTACCCCAAGCCATCCTTCCTTCTTTTTGATGCTCTAGATTATGAATGTTTGCCCCGATTCGCGGCAAGATTACAGCTTCGATAACGACTTAACCGACTTTCAAAATCCGAATCACGTAATCGCCGATAGCGCAGCCTAACCAATCACTAGACCGTCAACTCCTACATTTATCGCCATTCCAAACCGCATGACTGATTACATCCTTTTTTTCGATAAAAGCAAGAGTGGAGGCTAGGTGGTCGGGGAAAGCTGCGCGGCAGCATAGCAATCCATAAGAAACGCCGCTGTTTCTGAAATGCTATAATGGTAACGAATAACCTAATAACTGGATGGAAGGATGATTTGTGAGTGGCAACGCTTAAACCTTTTATAATCTCGGAGGATTCCAGAGCGCAGGCTGATTTCTATATTGGAGCGCTTGGCGGTCAAATCCAATCCATCATGACACATGATCAGGCACCGGAGTCGAATGATGCGATGAAAGATAAAGTGATGCATATGTGCTTTGATGCAGGCGGAGTAAACTTCTTTATGGCCGATGCATTTGGCCCTCTTACGAGAGGGAACGGCTTCAGTCTGAACATGGAGTTTGAGTCGGCAGCAGAGGGAAGGGCAGCATTCGATAACCTGGTGGCAGGCGGCAATGTCATACAACCGCTGGAGCCGGTTTTCTGGGGCGGCATGTACGGACAGCTGGAGGATAAATACGGCGTTTATTGGATGATCAGCTGCGGAGCCGAGTAAGCATCGCATAATCAAATACGATAAATTAGAGGAATAGGGTTATCCCAGAAGAGAAATGCTCCCCCATACGGCAGATAGGTGATACAATAACCGCCTGTTGCTATGAGGGGGGCATTTTTCATGGGTGAAAGGAAACTAGCAGCCTCGGCAAAATTCATTTGCATTCTCGAGTCACACCCGTAGATGCTGAGCTACGCTGCACTTTGTGAAGAAAAATATGTCCTTAGCATGATTGCACGTACCTCCTGTACCTCCCGTACCTCCCGTACCTCCCGTACCTCCGGCACCTCCCGTACCTCCCGTACCTCCCGTACCTCCCGTACCTCCGGCACCTCCCGTACCTCCCGTACCTCCCGTACCTCCCGTACCTCCCGTACCTCCCGTACCTCCCGTACCTCCGGGACCTCCCGTACCTCCGGCACCTCCCGTACCTCCGGCACCTCCCGTACCTCCCGTACCTCCCATACCTCCCGTACCTCCCGTACCTCCCGTACCTCCCGTGCCTCCCGTACCTCCCGTACCTCCCTTACCTTCCGTACCTCCCGACCTCCCGTACCTCCCGTACCTCCCGTACCTCCCGTACCTTCCGTACCTTCCGTACCTCCGGGACCTCCCGTACCTCCGGGACCTCCCGTACCTCCGGCACCTCCCGTACCTCCGGGACCTCCCAGTGCAGTTTCTGCAAATCGAGTCACACCTGTAGATGCTGAGCTACGCTGCACTTTGTGCAGTAGAATGGCCCTTTAGCACGACTATATTCACTTTTCATTGCAGTTTCTGCAATGGAATTAGCGGTTTCTAGTTTGTTTCACGGAATTTATCGTTTTTCGTTGTACTTAGTACAACGTAGCCCCATAAATGCTTTACTTAGAAGGGTTCTATTGCATTTAGTGCAGCGTAGCTTCCTCAATAGCTCAGGGCAAGCTAGATCACTCTAAAATACCAGTAATATCTGTGTGCAATGCAGCTACAACATTCTGTTCATAGCGTTTTGGTTGATAAATAGAAGGGTGTGTCCCATAGGGTAATGTTAAACCTTCCAACCTCATAACATTCGCAGCGAACAATATCTCCTTAGCACGATTGAACGTACCTCCCATTACAGTTTCTGCAAATCTAGTCTCACCTAGATACTTTTCGCTACGTTACACATTGTGCGCACAATATCTCCATAACACGATGAACGTGCCTCCGATTACAGTTTCTGCAAATCTAGTCTCACCTAGATACTTTTCGCTACGTTACACATTGTGCGCACAATATCTCCATAGCACGATGAACGTGCCTCCGATTACAGTTTCTGCAAATCGAGTCGCTCTGATATACTTTGAGCTACGTTGTACATTATGCGCACAATATCTCCAAAGCACGATTAAACCTACCATCCATTGCAGTTTCTGCTAATTGAGTCACACTAATATACTTTGAGCTACGTTGCACATTAAGCGCACAATACTCCATAGCACGATTGAACCTACCATCCATTGCAGTTTCTGCAAATTGAGTCATAACTATAGATGCTGAGCTACGCTGTACTTTGTGAAGCTCAATCTTCCTGCAGCACAATATCTCCAAAGCACGATTAAACCTACCATCCATTGCAGTTTCTGCTAATTGAGTCACACCGATAAACTTTGAGCTACGTTGCACATTATGCGCACAATATCTCCATAGCACGATTAAACCTACCATCCATTGCAGTTTCTGCTAATTGAGTCACACTGATATACTTTGTGCTACGTTGCAAATTATGCGCACAATACTCCATAGCACGATTGAACCTACCATCCATTGCAGTTTCTGCAAATCGAGTCACTCTTCTATACTTTGAGCTACGTTGCACATTGTGCGCACAATATCTGCTTAGCACGATTAAACGTACCCCCATTACAGTTTCGGCAAATGGATTCACACTTGTAGATGCTGAGCTACGCTGCACTTTGTGCAGTAGAATGGCCCTTTAGCGCGACTATATTCACTTTCCATTGCAGTTTCTGCAATGGAATTAGCGGATTCTAGTTTGTTTCACAAGAAATATCGTTTTTCATTGTACTTAGTACAACGTAGCCCATTAAATGCTGTTACTTACAAGGGTTCTATTGCATTTAGTGCAGCGTAGCTTCCACGATAGCTCAGGCCAAGCTAGATCACTCGAAAAACACCAGTAATATTCGAGTGCAATGCAGCTTCAACATTCTGTTCATGGCATTTTTGTTGATAAATATAAGGGAGTGTCCCAGAGGGTAAAATCATGTGGGAGCTGAAATTCCTAATGATCTTTGAACCAGCACTATTTTTGTATATCGAACTAGGAAAAGGAGAATTCAAAGCTTATTCAAAGCTTAATCAGAGCTTATTCAAGAGTTTATGCGTTTAAATACATCTCTAAAAAATTATAAAGCAGAGACTGATGGGCGGAACAATTCTCCCCACAGCAGCGTCTTTAGTTTACAGATCATGTATATTTTAGGGGGGAAGTTATGAGAAGATTGAAGCATGGTATAGTGATGCTAATCGTAATCGTAACAGTACTATCCGGTTGCTCAAAAACAGAAGAGAAGCCATCACCGGATTCAAGCAGCGATTTAGCCGTTATTTATTCATCTTTAGATGCATTGAAAGCTGATTCTGAATTCATAGCGGAAGTAAAACTGACAGGTGTCTCCAAGAAACTACCGGAATACGAAGGAGCAAGGTTCTCACTTACGGAGGTAGAGGTGCAAGACGTAATAAAGGGTGATGAACGCTATAGCGGTCAGGTTATTTCATTAATAGGCTTTGTGCCGCTAAGTACAACCAAGAAGAGCGACAGGTTCGTGTTGTTTCTTCATCGCTATGAGGGTCCGGTCGTTTCCGAGGAAGCCTATGTCGTTTCCGGCGCATTCCAAGGCAAGTTCAGAATAGATGATAACGCAAACATCCATTACGACGATCACGATTATTTGGAAACAGCGGCATTTTATAAGGAATTGAATGGTATGAGTCTTGGGGCGTTTAAGTCGCTGATTAGAGAGTGAATGAAAGAAATCTATTAGTATTAAAATAAATGTTCCTTGTGATTCAATAGCAAAAGTAAGAAAAAGCATCGGATGATATGTTGATTTTTCAAAAAGGAGTTGAATGATGCCACGTATTCGAGCAGTCGTTACAGACCCTTATTACGAACAGCCTTCGTGGTTATCGAGAGTGGAGAATCCCCATATAGCCTATTTATCCAGAAATTCAAGTCCAGAGGACGTCTCGATTTTTCTCACAGTGTTATGCGGAATGAATGATATAGAAATTAATCAAGAGCCACGTATGGTTATAAAAAAATTGATCAAACTTGAAGACGTTGCATTAAGCGGCGGAATCTCCTTCGAGGGTCAAGGGAAGGAGATTGTGCCAAGCTGCTGCTGTGGCCTCGAGCAATGGAATGAGGTCAGTGAAGCAGTAAGCAGTAAGAAGGATCCATGGCTGGGGCATGATCCTTTCCCGTCTATTCAATATGATGCTGATAATGTTAGGATTTGGTCGGACGACTATTTCGGAGTGATGAAGAGTGAGCCGCCAACAGAATTAGAGAAACAAAACATGTTTTTTGTTGAATACAGCTATAAAAACTTGATTGAACAACTGGAAGGAATCAAATTAGATCTGTTGCAATTCTACAAATATCCATTAGTAGAGCAATTATCAATGGTAGATACCAAGCTACTAGATACACTATTTTTGAAGTATTGTAGTTGGCTCGGTTTAGATAATTCTTGATTTCAACTGCAGTTATTACTATTTAAGATATAAAGAAGATCTTCTATATCTAATTAAAACGTGTGAAGAGCATGTCCCGGCCGGAGGAAACAGATGAATAAATACGATTGTGGCGAAAAGCTAGGAACGAAGGTAAACGCCTATATTTTCGAAGAAGCTCAAGAAAGATTAATAGAGCTTGCGCGCGAGACTGACGTAACGGATGAGAGCCGTTACTGTTTTATGCTGGATGGTGTATCCGACATTTCCTATCTGACGGATCATTTGTATAAACAAATGGCGCCGCTTGAGCTCGCAAAACTGCATGAAAGGATTGCCATATACGATCTCAACATGGTCGCGTACAGTTTTTCGCCCGCTAATGCGCTCCAGCGCAGCAGTTGCTTCTACTATAAGGCAGGTTTGAAAGAGGAAGCTGAGCTTACCGCAAGGCGGAATTATTTGGGCTTTTCTAAAGAGCATAAGCGAATATACGAATACTTGGAGCTTTTGACGGTAGATGATTACAAAAGCGATGAAACAGACGGCAGAATTGCTGATTTAACTGAAAGTGTCACGCATATCGAGCTCTTAGGCGATATGTGCTGGTTTTTTGACCATGACCGCGCCAGAATGTACTACCGTTCAGCCAGAGATAAATTGAATATAATCAATGAGGTCGATCCTAATCAATTGGAATATATGAATTATGTTTACGAGTGGTCGTCGTCGATGCAGATGTACACGCCTGCGCTGCGATATTGTTTAGGTCTCAACCTCTATAATCTAGATGACGTGGAATTTGCCGCGCATATAAACGCCAAAGAAGCGTTTCTGGATCATATCAGCTTATAACGAGCAGCATCGTTGATTATGAACCGAGCGAAGAATCGTATAAAATAGACAGATGGTCACTTAGAGGACTGCAACGATCAATCTATCCCTACATATAAAGGAGCACGACATGATGACATCACCTTATGCGCCGAAGCTTGATCGGACTTACATACTAGGCCAGCTAGAGGCGCTGCTGAACATTCCAAGCCCGAGCGGTTATTGCATGGAAGCGATGAAATATATGGAGCAAGAGGCAATACGCCTGGGCTATGCCCTTGCATTCACGCCGAAGGGAAACGGGATCATTACGGTTCCGGGGCAATCAACGGAGAAGGTAGTCGGCTTGACTGCGCATCTTGATACCCTTGGGGCAATGGTTCGTTCCATCAACGCCAGCGGAACGCTGCGCATCACGCCGATTGGCGGTTATGCGATGCATACCATTGAAGGCGAGTATTGCGTCATCCATACGCGCGATGGCCGGAAATATGAAGGAACGGTGCTTTCAACTAAAGCATCCGTACACGTATTCAAGGATGCAGGCGAGTGGAAGCGCGAGGAAGCGAATATGGAAATTCGGATCGATGAGCTGGTAAAGAGCAAGGCGGACACGGAGAAGCTAGGCATTTCCGCTGGCGACTTCATATCATGGGAGCCGCGCACACGCCTGCTTGCGAATGGCTGGGTGAAATCTCGGCATCTTGATGACAAAGCGAGCGTCGCTGCTCTGCTTGGCTTTCTGGAATGGCTGAAGCGGGAAGGAAAGACGCCTGCCTATACGCTCAAGCTGATTTTCTCGACTTATGAGGAGGTTGGGCACGGCAGCTCCTATATTCCAGAGGATATTACGGAAATGATTGCCGTTGATATGGGCGCCATAGGCGATGACCTATCGACGACCGAGATGGATGTCTCGATCTGTGCGAAGGATTCTAGCGGTCCATATGATTACGAGATGACTACTCGGCTTATTGAGCTGGCAAAGCGTGAAGGCATGGCTTACGCGGTTGATATTTATCCGTATTATGGCTCGGACGCATCAGCGGCTCTCCGAGGAGGCAGCAACATTCGTGCGGCTTTGATTGGCCCGGGCGTCCATGCCTCCCATGGCATGGAGCGCACGCACGCTGACGCAGTCGTCAACACGGCAGCTTTGCTGCTGGCCTATGTCATGGAATAAGCTTGCCGGGATGTGGACAATCCAAGAACAGCAAGCCAGAACAGCAAGCCAGAACAGCAAGCCAGAACAGCAAGCCAGAACAGCAAGCCAGAACAGCAAGCCAGAACAGCAAGCCAGAACAGCAAGCCAGAACAGCAAGCCAGAACAGCAAGCCAGAA